>JAJFVF010000019.1 GCA_021371935.1 bacterium | reverse complement strand
TATCTTCAGCGAATCTCCGGTCCAATGCTCGACAGAATCGATATCCACGTCGAGGTTCCACGCCTGAAGCAGAACGAACTGATAAGCAAAGCTCCTGGCGAACCATCCGCAAGCATACGTGCCAGGGTTAAGGCGTCTCGTGTAATACAAAACACGCGGTTTGCAGGCACCAAAATATTCTGCAATGCGCATATGACCCCACGTCATATGAAGCAGCACTGCAGGCTCAACACCGAAGCAGAAAGCATGCTCAAGCAAGCTATAGAACAGCTTCACCTTTCGGCTCGCGCATATGACCGAATCCTCAAACTCTCCCGCACAATAGCCGACCTTGCCGCGTCTGAAGATATCAAGGTCGAGCATTTGGCTGAGGCAGTGCAGTATCGCAGTCTTGACAGAAAGTACTGGAGCTAAATAGCCAATATCATTGGAGCTATTGAAGGAGAGGCAGCAAAGAATAATCTATCGGTAATGTAGCAGCATCAAAGATGATATGTACACATCTTGCCACCTCCCCAATATTGCACAATACATATCCACCAGGAGACGATATTATCACACATATGTCATTGACAAAAACTAATAGATGAGGTTTAATGCGGTAGTTGTTAAAAGTCAAGTAATACTAAGGAGGCAGACAATGGAATGCAAGTCTCGTATTTTGGTAGTACTGGCAATATGTATTTTAGTGTTTTGGGCCGTATATGCCGAGGCCGCCGTTATTCGTGTCAAATCTGACGGCAACGATAACTATGACGGCTCAACTTGGGCATTGGCAAAGCAGAGCATCAACTCGGCACTTGGCGCGGCCTCAAGCGGCGATGAAATATGGGTGGCCGCAGGAACCAGCTATTCGATTTCCACCTCAGTTCCTGATGGCGTGAGTTTGTATGGAGGCTTCGAAGGAACTGAAAGCAGCCGCGATGATAGAGATTGGGCGACAAATCTCACGATAGTAACCAGCGGATCAGTCAGTGCGACAACCACAAGTGGTGAAATCGCAATTGATGGTTTCAAGTTCGCGGGTTGCGGTTCGCTTTCGTTTACATTTACTGGTGATGTAATATTCTCACACAATATACTTGCAGGCAATACGACGCCAAGTGACGAGACTCCTCTTATCACATGTTCTGGACCGGTCTTGCTTGCCAATAACCTCATATATGAAAATTCCTGCCGGCATGGAGATAGTTTTGTTGGAATCAAATGTTTATCCAATCAGGGCAGCCCGACTCTTACAAATAACACCATTTCTAACAACGGTAGAGAATGCGCTCTCGCAGTAGACAGTAGCAGCGCTGCGGCAGTTTTATCCAATAACATTATAAGAAGCGGTTGCGGTATATTAGGTAATGGCTATGTAGGGCTTGTCAACAATTGCGTTTACTGTCCCTGCGGCGAATATTTGGGTTTTGGTATATATTGGACTCCGCCGAGCACAGAAATTAATGCCAACCCACTCTTTGTCGATTCGGGCAATGATAACTATCATCTTGCATCTAGTTCTCCTTGTATAGATGCGGGTGAAGACACTGAGGTTAGCGCCGGTTGGGTCGATTTGGACAATGGCGAAAGGAAGGTCGATATCTCGTATGTATCTGGTGACGACATAGTGGATATCGGAGCCTACGAGTTCGCTGTTATCTACGTTAAGACCGATGGTGACGACGAGGACGACGGCTATAGCTGGAATACAGCAAAAGATACAGTTGACGGAGCGCTCGATATTGCGCAAAGCGGCGATGAGGTTTGGGTAGCAGCTGGAACGTATGATTATTCGATTTATGGTGTAACAATGCCTGCCGGTGTAATGCTACTCGGCGGCTTCGTCGGCACCGAGAATTCAAGAGACGCAAGAGATTGGGCGACTAATGTTACTTCTATTTCTTACTTTGAGGGAATCAGTATTGGCAGTGGAGCCACAGTCGACGGGTTCAATATCTATGGAGGAATTAGTTGCAGTGGAAGCTCCACATTCTCGCATAACATCTTGTCGAATTCAGGCATGTATGGAATGCTGCCGGCGCTAACATGCTCAGGCGATGATATAGTTGCCAACAACCTTTTCGCTTGGAACACTTGCATCTCATGCGATGGTTCCGCTATCTTTGCAAACAATACAGTTGTGCAATCAAACCCGGATGGGAAATTATACGCTATTGAGTGTGCGGACTATTCTTCACCGACGATAGCCAATAACATCGTCGCGTTCAACGCATATGGCGGTATAAGAGTCGGTACAAGCGCGACTCCGACGCTTTCGCACAACTGCGTTTATGATAACAACGACAGGAATTACAGCGGCATCACGCCGACTTCCGATATCAATGTCAATCCGCTGTTTGTGAACATATACAATAGTGACTACCATCTGGCATCCAACTCTCCGTGTATTGATGCGGGTGATGATAATGAGGTCGATGAGGATTGGCTTGATCTGGATTGCAATTTCAGGCAAGTTGACCATGTGTCAGGGGATACTAAAGTCGATATAGGCGCTTACGAGTATCCCGACACCACTGCGCCCAGTACGCCCGTTGTGACAGATGATGGTGATTATACATCTTCCTGCAGCAGTTTGCACGCCATTTGGACTTCCAGTGATCTCGAATCGGGCATAGTCGAGTATCAGTATGCAATCGGTACGACTTCGGGTGGGACTGATGTACTCGGCTGGACATCGACTGGTACGACTGCATCAGTCACTAAGACCGGCCTGAGTTTGACAAACGGACAGATCTACTATTTCACTGTGAAGGCAAAAAATGGCCAAGGCGACTGGAGCAGTGCAGGTAACAGCGATGGAATTATTGTTGGGACAGGCTTGAGAAATGGCAACTTCGAGGAGGGATTACCCGGTGACCCTGGAGTCGTGGCGGATTACTGGAACAAATTCACCATTTCTGGCACGCCAACGTTTGACGATGACAGTACCTATTATCATTCTGCAAGTTACTCTCAGAAGCTGACAGGATCGAGCTGGACCGGAGGTGTCTACCAGATAGTATCCAACATAGCCGTCGGCGCGAGCTACACAGCGTCCGTCTGGGTCATGGGCGAAAACAGTGACGTGAAGTTCCGGGTAGGATTGAACCCTTATGGCTGCACCGATCCGACATCGGCCAGCACAGTTTGGAGTAATGAGACCACAGCCACGTCCTGGACTCAAATCGAAGTGAGCATGACTTCTCTTACCCAGTCTATGACTGTGTTTGTGAAAGCGCAAAATACATCAGCAACTCCTTATTCGGCTTATATTGACGATGCTGCACTTGAGAGGGATTCAGTACATGCATGGCATCAGTATAGCAGCCTCGATTATCGTCGGGAGGTTGTTCTAAATCCATCTGACAGTGAGCGGGAAGATGTGCCACTTTTTGTGAGGATACAAGCGCCTGATGGGCTATACGTCGATACAACTTCAGTGACAGTCGATGAAATAACCACAGGAACTGCTGTATCTGTTGACTCTGACGCTTGGGCACAACCATCAGGAAAAGTAGCCGAGGTATATTTTACCGCTACAGGCACAACTCAGGCTAATACACAGCGGCGCTTTTTCGTCTACTATGACTTGATTAGCAACCCAGTAGCTTATTCGTGGAGTAACCCGAACTGGGGATCATATGAAGAGGATGATCGTGAGTCTCCAGAAGGTGATGATTACATGAGACTTGAGTCTGATGTCCTTGGGCTCGAGAGGTCGTGGAACCAATCCACTGGGAAACTTAGAGTGGACAACTATGGTACGTATTCCAAAATCGAGCGGTTGTCCGATAGCTGGTCACCAGTGAATGGTTTTCATAATTCATATACGGCGACAAGCGGTGAATTGCAAAGCAATGGCGTAACGCCTGAGAACCTAGTCTCACCTAATTGGCAAACGGACAGCTCTGACACCCAAGTTTCGCTGTCATTCAGCTTTTCCAACATTACACCTGCAACCCCGCTGAACTTTCCTACGCATTCTGCAGAGGAGACTTACAGGCTCATCAAAGGACTTCCGTGGTGTGAGTTTGTTATGAATGTGTCCGACGATGTCGAACTGCTTGGCGGAGCTTGGGACCCGAAGACGCTGTATTTCAATACCAGTGAATGCGGCTTTGACTACATGGTATCGAACAAGTATACAGATCAATCCATTTCGTCGCAGTGGTATACAGATATTAAATGGCTGGTTGTTTACGATCACACTGACGAAAATAAAAAAGCAGTTGGTTGGTATATGTTTAAGCCTGGTTGCCTACGCACAAGGGATAACAGCGGAACAATTGAAATATTTGACACCTATGAACCTGGAGTCGATGAGGACAACACTTACAGATACCTTTGGGTTCTTGGCGAACGCGATAGTATTGTAGATCTGTTCGAATCGATGGGCACTGCATGGAGCATTGGTGAACCCGAGGGACACGTAACTATTGCTCAACCTAAGGAAGATGATGTATATGTGCCAGGTGACAATATTCCCATTGATATATGGAATCCATTCGACGCGGAACTCACTGCCCGATGGGATCGCCCTACATTGTCTGATATATCGGTTGCTCTTGTTGAGACAGAGACGGGACGCCTTGAAGGATCATACACAGTGCAATCGAATGAAGATTGGGGAATATGGACGCTTGAAGTTCTGCAGGGTGAGACCGTCGTTGCATCAAAAGAAGTAGAAGTCCTGGAAGGCGCCGCCCATCCTCATGTTATGTTTTCACAAGCAGACGTTTCAAGTATACAAGCTCGAAAGAACACTACTCACATAAATGAGTGGACTGCTCTCCAAGCGCACTGCAACAGTATTGTAAACAATACCAATGATCCTTTGAAAATTCCTACCACCGGAACTGATATTCGCAGGTATGGAAACAGACTTCTCGCCTTAGCACTTGCTGTAAAGGTCGACCCGGCCATGTCATCGTATGAAGCAAAGATGTGGGAGTATTTCTGGACAATGTTGCGCTATCCCAACTGGTACGATGACTCCACAACTCTCTGGTACAATAACTACCAAGACCTTATGGCAATGCATTCCCTTCTCGCTCTTGCCATAGCGTATGACTGGCATTATGACAAATTGGATGCGACCGAGCGACAGGAAGTGCGTCATCGCTTGGTCGAATATACCAAACGTTCTCTGGAAGACTTATGGCAGTTTGACCTTGAGGGAATAGAATATGATCTTCACAATCATATATGGATTGACTACTCGGGGCTTGCCGCCATAGTATACGCGCTTGAAGATGAAATGGACGAGACTCTGCGATCCACTTGGAACAATAGTTGCGAGGACGCATGGGACAGGATAATGGCAGCACTCAGCGAAGATGGAAGCAATCCCGAAGGGGTTGGATACGATTGCTATGGCCTAGAGCACTTAAATCGATGGGTCGAGATGCGTCGTGTAGCGAACAGCGAGCTTGGTTATGAAGATGATCCATGGTTCGACAATCATAGTCGATGGCTATTGTACTCAATGTTGCCAGGGGGAAGTGACAACTGTGGAGGATTCGCTCCTATTGGTGATAGCCCTCAAAGTGGGTGGAACTATCCAATGGCAGTTGTACCTTTACTTGCACGTCATCTCAACGATCCGATTGCTCAATGGCTTGCAACAGAACTAGACCAGAACATCAATGCTGATGATTCACCTCTAAGATACCTCTGGTACGATCCTACAGTCGATGTTGTTGATCTGGACACGTTGCCAAATTGGGCATGTTTTAAAGATGAAAATTTGCACAATGGCGTTGATTATAGTAGCGGTATATTTGTCTGGCGATCCTCATGGGATAATGATGCAACTTATTTTTCTCTGAAGTGTGGGCGCAGTCTGATGGATCATGCGCATCCGGACACAGGTAGCTTTATCTTGCACCGTGCAGACGTTCCGTATATTGTCGACTATGGGTACTGCTACAAGAAAATGACAGCGGATCACAATGTGCTGCTTCTGGAATATGACAGTCCTTCTGCGGTTGTGGGGCAATACGGAGAAGGAAATACGTGGTTTAGCGATCCTGAAAATCCTGGCTCAGACTATTGGGGCAGCATCACCCAAGTACTTGCCACAGGGGAGAGCGAAAACCCTGGATCGTTCTTCGATGTGGTTTGTAATCCGACTCCCGCATATAATTCAGACAATGCTCATCTTGAAGAATGGACACGAGAATGCGTTGGATTAGGTGATCTCTTCCTTGTCCGCGACACAATGGAGGCAGAATATGGATATGAGCCAGAATTTCAACTATTTCTCCATTCGTTTAAGAGCCAGAGCTATTATGGGAGTTACGAGTTTGTAAATGATCGCCTTACAACACCGTGGAGCGGGACAGGCCCTTGGACAATCTCTCCACGACAAGGCGCCGATGATCTCGATGTCATAGACTTGTCTGAAGATACTGGTTGGTCAGGAACACTAGAGGCATTTTACTATGTCCCAGGCGATAATCCAAATGGAGGATCCAACTATCCTGCCTGCAGCACGTTCCAATTCGGAGGAATACTGCGTCGAGATTGCGAATCGAATGCGACCACTTCGCTGGTTGCTCTATGCTTCGACGACGAAACTACTACTGATTGGACGATTTTGAAATGGAGTAGTGGTAACGAAGGAGTCCATGTGACCGACATAGGTGGAGACGTTCTCGATGTGCTGTGGCCTGACAGTGGTTCGTGCACGAATTCGGATGGATGGACTGTAACAGGAACAATGACCGGACGAAGATATTCAGGATCTGATTCCCCGGCATTTTTTGCTCGAGAAGCAACTTCTGTGATTGACAGCAGCACAACTCTGTTAATTTCTGATGAACCCGTATCGTTATATGCTCGCATGGAACACACACCATCACAGGGTAATCCAAACGTAGCAAAGATGCATACAGACACTACTGGCGACGTGACATTACTCTGTACAAACGAGCCGACAACGATTACCTTGGATGGTAATCCTCTTTCGGTGACTTGGAACAGCGGACAACTTATGTTTGAGTTACCAGCAGGTGAGCACGTTCTTAGGTGCTACTAGGCTACCGGCAACTTCTTTGGTCTGCGGGCCTACCCGTTATTGGTGTAGGTCCGCCTCCTTTACTTCGGACTCCAGTCTTCTGAGCTTGAAGCTCAAAGTGGAGTGCATTCTATTTTTCGGCCAGGTAACTCATGCAGCTGCCGCAGCAAGTTCAAACTGCAGTGGTGACATGTAGCCCAACTTGGAATGCAACCTCTGCCTGTTGTAGAAGACTTCTATGTATTGGAAAATATCCATCCTTTCCTGGTCACGAGTTTTGTAATGCTGCCAATCAACCAGTTCGGACTTTAGTGATTTGAAGAAGCTCTCAGCAACCGCATTGTCCCACGGATCACCTCTCTTGCTCATTGAAGAAAGCATTCCGTCTTTCTCCAACAGCTTCTGAAACTTGCGGCTTGCATACACGCTGCTGCGATCAGTGTACATAATCAGACAAGGAGTCGGTTTTCTTACGACAATGAGCGTTGATCACGAGCAATTTCTTGATTCTATCGCTCATCAACCAGCCAACCACACCACGGTTGTGCAGATCGATCACCACTACAAAGATACAACCAGCCCTCGTCAGTCGGAATATAAGTGACATCGCCGACCCAGTATCGATTCGCCTCATGCACGTTGAAGTTGCGCTCCAACAGATTCGGTCTTACAGGAGGATCGTGATCCGAATCGGTTGTTGCTATGAACTTACGCTTCCTTTTCGTTCTTGCGCATCACATAACCAACAGTGCTCTCACTACAGTCGATTCCGTCAGCAACAAGCTCCTCATAAACTCGCCGATAGAGCCATAAGCACGCCGAATACCTTTGTGAATCTCCTTGATTGCCGACAAAATCTGCTCATGACGCAGACCAGGTGCACTCGTCGGACGACCCTACCAATGCTAATAGCCGCTCGCGGAGACTCCCAGAACTCGACACATCGCAAGTATCGGGAACTGGCCGAAATATTCATCTATAACCGAGTGTCTCACGGCAGCCCCTTCGAGAAGATACTCACGGCTTGTTAATATATCCCGCTCCAACTCCACGCGTTTGAGTTCACGACGTAGCCGTCTGTTTTCGGCTGATAAATCCTCCCTGCCAACATCAGTATCCTTTGGTTTCTCGCCATATTACTCGACCCAATTGTAAAACGTATGTTGATTCACGCCCAACTCATGGGCCACCTGCGTTCTGCTTACATTTCCGCTCTCAAAAATTCACGGATTCTTTCTTAAAGTCCTCAGCATACTCTTTCTTCATCGGACACCTCATATAGATAAATTTACTATATTACCTGTCCGAAAAAGAAGGGACAGTCCAAAGTACAAACTTGTAAAACGGCAACAGTCGGTGAGATGCCTTTGCCACTGCGTAAGAAATTTTGCGCACTATGAATTTACTTCTGCCAGTATGCGTAATCCATATTCTATTGTATTGGCCGGAGAAGTGGGTAAAAGAAGGCCGAAGGCACGCCCACCTATCAAGGAGCCGGAGATTACGCAGTGAAAACCGTGAAAATCCACCCGTCACTATTGTCGGCAGACTTCGGTCACCTTAAGAAGGCTTTAGCAGAAGTGGAATGCTGCGCCGACGGCCTGCACTGCGATGTCATGGACGGCCGGTTCGTGCGGGATATTACGTTTGGCCCAATGATTATAAAAGCGATTAGTGAACTGACGTCCATGCCGCTTTTTGTTCACCTTATGATTGAGTCTCCCGAACAGCATATCGATGGGTTCGCTAAAGCAGGCGCGTGTGAGATTACCGTGCATACGGAGACGTGCGTGCACTTACACAGCACTATAGAGCAAATCAAGGATTATGGGCTTGCCGCGGGAGTCGCGCTCAATCCTGCAACACCTGTTTGCATGTTGGATAATATTATAAACAATGTCGATGTGGTTCTTGTAATGACGGTTGAGCCGGGCTATGGTGGGCAAAAATTCATTGAGATGATGCTTCCGAAGATTACGGCGGTTCGGAACATGGCCAAAGAGGTGCAGCGTGAGATCGATATCGCAGTAGATGGCGGGGTCGACCCGGACACGGCACGAAGAGCAGTAGCTGCAGGTGCAAATGTCCTGGTGGCTGGCTCTGACATCTACGCCGACAAAATACCACCGCGCCAAGCATGTCTGCAGCTCAAAGACGCAGTGAAGGATTTGGGAGGTGCCGGTCTGTGAGAAAGTTCGACTATCCACTGCTATTTGAACCCATACCTGTTCCTAAGGTGTGGGCAGGTGATAAACTGGCCGCCATACCGGGACGCAAAAGCATCGATGAGACGACTCATACCGGAGAGTCGTGGGATGTCAGCACATGGCCGACCGCCCCTGACGACAGTTCACTCGATACGATGTCAAAAATCACGAATGGTCCTCTGGCGGGTGTGCCTTTGGGTGATGTGGCGCAGGTTCCGGTAGTCGTCAAAGTGATAGACTCTGGTCAGCCGCTCTCGGTTCAGTGTCATCCCCACACTCCTGACGAGCACAAAAATGAGATGTGGTATATCTTCGAGGCGAACAAGGATGCTTATATCTACCTTGGCTTTGCTGACGGAGTAGATGCCGATGAGTTTTGCAGTTTGCTTCGTGAAGATCCGCAAAACGGCAAAAGTATAATGAAATCCCTGAACTGCCGCCGCAATCTCGAACGCGGTACGCATTTCAGCGTGCCTGCTCCAAGTGTGCATGCTCTGGGACAGGGTCTGCTTACGTTTGAAATAAGTGAGCGGTCGCAGGTGACTTACAGGCTCTATGATTATGACCGTGCCAGAAGCCGCGGTCATCTGGATATAGATGCCGGATGCGAGGCGTTAACAACTACCGTTTCTCCACAAAAACCTCTCGATCCTAAGCTCGATGTCCGGGATGTGCAAGAGACTAATGTAATTGCTGCGTTTTCTACGTTTTGTGTGATCAAAGCAACGGGAGACAAGATCGAGATCGAATCGGCGGGGCATCAGCATCTGTTAACGGCAAGCGGCGGAAACTGCTCAATCAGCGGCGCTAATCCGCAATGGAATATCGACTTGCGTTACACTTTTTCGTGCCTGGTTCCGCCGACCGATAAACCATACACAATCGACACCCAGGGCAGCGGGGAAGTCCTTATAAGCCCGCTTGCCGGTTAGTTCATGGAGGCAGACAGCTATGAGCAAGAGTGAAATCAAGAACACAATTTATGAACTACTCTCGCCGGGTAAGGGACTGCTTGCGGCGGACGAGAGCTTCAAGACCATAAAGAAGCGGCTTGAGGCGGTTGGGGTAGAATCCACGCAGGAGAGCCGGTGCGCATATCGTGAAATGCTCTTTGGCACGCCTGGGATAGAGAACTACATAAGCGGTGTGATTCTCTATGACGAGACTATTCGCCAGCAAGACTCCAGTGGACGATTTTTGCGTGATGTGCTGACCGGCAAGGGAATTATTCCCGGTATAAAAGTCGACACCGGCACAGCGGACATGCCGATGCTTGCCGGTGAGAAACTGACAGGCGGGTTGGACGGTCTGCGAGACCGCCTGGTCGAATATCGCGATCTTGGAGCACGTTTTACCAAGTGGCGTGCCGCCATCAGTATCGGCGACGGAATCCCGACACATGCGTGCATCGACGCCAATGCCCAAATGCTTGCCGAATATGCTGCTCTGGTTCAGGATGTGGGACTTGTGCCGATTGTGGAGCCTGAAGTCTTGATGGACGGCGGGCATGACATTGCACGATGCGAAGAAGTTACCAGAATGGTGCTGCGCAGTGTGTTTGCCCATCTGTTGGATCGCCGGGTGGCATTGGACTCCATTCTTCTGAAACCTAACATGATTCTGCCTGGAAAGGACTGCTCCAGGCAGGTCTCTGACGGCGAAGTCGCTGATAGGACTATAACGCTGTTCAAAGAAGTGGTCCCGGCTGCCGTGCCTGGAATAGTCTTTCTTTCGGGCGGGCAGGATGCAGTGCTTGCAACCCAGCGTCTCAACACCATAGCGCAGACGAGCGGCCTGCCATGGAAAGTCACATTCTCCTTTGCACGGGCCCTCCAAGGACCGGCTCTGGATATCTGGAGAGGAAACGCATCGAATGTCGCAGAGGCTCAGAGAGTGTTCTTAAAGAGAGCCATGTGCAACGGCGCGGCATCTCGCGGCCAATATTCCGGTGAGATGGAGCAGATTGCTGCTTAGCGACATGATGGGGCTCACCGATTTGTGAGCCCCATTGTCCTACGAGAGAAATTAATACGTCCGTGAATTTTAGCTCTGGCTCAGCATGAGTTTCGTCCTGCTGAGATAAGCGTATGGGAGGGCGAGGCTCCCGCCGAGCCTTGTTTTAGTTTTAGCTTTCACAAGACTGAACAGATTCTATCCTACGATATCAAACTGCGGATGCGCTCATCGACTTCGATCTGGTCATGGGCAAAAAACTCCAGCGCAGCCATATTCATCAGAGTGTCCAATGCAATACCAGGCCAGTCGCTGGTTTTTGGTATCTTGCCCTGATTGCGGATTTTTTCGCGCTCTTCCGAAGTCCAATCGTGGAACAGTTTTACTTCATGCTGATCCGCAAGCTCCTTGAGTTCGTCTCCTGTCTCGATTGTATCTGCTTTCTTCATCACATCATCGACAAACGATACGAACTTCTCGTCAATCTGCCACAGTGCGTCGAAATCACGAGGCTCCACAGGTCCGTTTGCCTGCAAGTTCACGTCAAGGTCCCGCCAGTCTTTATATTGAATGTCATCGCGCGAGATATCCATTGCAAGATATTCCGCGGCATGCTGTGGAGGGATCGTCAAAACATCCATTCCTGCCAAATCCGCCACTTGCTGTCCGCTCCTGATGCTGGCGGCTATCTGATTGGTCTTTGCGGCGCCGGACGACCTCAAGTTCTTCATCATTTCATCAGAGGCAAGCGCGGCTTTTTCGCCCACGTTCTCCGGCTTTCCAAGAGAGTTTTCCTCGACCAGCGAGTTGAGCCTGCCCAGGAAGACATTTACAAAACTTGGGTTTGAAAACCGTGCTGCAAGGTAATTCTGCCTGGCGGAAAAGCCTATCGTCAGGTTCACCGGTATATTTTCCCGAGACAGAACTCTGGCGGCCGGCAGCCCGTCTTTGGTAAACGGCACTTTTATGTAGAAATGCTCCGGGTTGATCTGATAATAACGCCTGGCGAACGCTAATGTGCCTGCTTGATTGAACGCCATGTCAGGGTGAAGCTCTACGCTCACATGCGCACCGAACTTCTCCACCAGAGACAGCGCCAGTTTTGCATTTACAAGAAATCCTATCTCGTAGACCATCTCCTGTTCGGAAATGTGTGGGCTGACTTTGCGTATTTCTCTTGCGGCGAGGGCGATCAGTCCGTCCATTACACCTGTTTGAACGACCTGATCCACCAGAGCATTGTTGGTGGTCAGCGCTTGAGTTTCGTATGCCCAGACTTTCTCGGCGGCAGATGCATCTCCTGTATCTATCCACAATAAGCTGCCTGCTTCGCGGAGCCACCCGTATTTGACTTGACTGGCGAAGCTGAGGCCGCTTGGAGGCTTGTAGTCCTTCAGTGCCAGATCGCGCACAAAAGCGGCCAGCTTTTCATCTTCGTGCACCACAGGTTTTTCCTTTGCGAGTTTATCAGACATTCGCAGACTCCTTTCACAAAACAATCCACATCAGGATGTGCCCTTTGCGCCGATCAGCCCTTCGATATCCTCTATTTTTTGGCGCATATTGTCCTGTGTGTCCGCCTCGACGTTGAGCCTCAACAGTGGCTCCGTCTGGCTGGGTCGCAGGTTGAACCACCAGTCGGGATAATCGACCCTCAGCCCATCGAGTTCGGTCACTTTCCCGTCCTGATAGTGAGATTTCACCTTAGCGAGAATGCCGGGGATGTCGGTTACCTGGAAGTTGATCTCAGGGCTGTGGGAATAACGCATGATTGGCTTGGCAAGCTCAGATAGGGTCTTGCCTTCGCCAAGCAGCGTGCGTATCATTGTAAGCATTGTCAGGTCGCCGTTGTCGGTGATATGGAACTTGTCGTAGTAGTAGTGACACGACAGTTCCCCTCCGAAATATGCGCCAGTCTCGCGCATTTTCGCCTTGATGAACGCATGACCCACCTTCCACATAAGCGGTTTGCCTCCGGCTTTTTCTATTTCTTCCGGGACTGCACGGCTACTGCGAACGTCATATATGATTGTCGCGCCGGGTCTTTCCTTAAGCATCTCCTTGGCGAGAATAGCCGTCACTATATCACCGGATATGCGCTGCCCATTTTCATCGACAAAACCCGCACGGTCTCCGTCACCGTCATATGCAACGCCCAATTGAAGTCTGAAGTTCTTTACAGTCTCTTTTAAGCTGTCGAGAGTCTCTTCTTTGAGCGGGTTTGCCTCATGGTTGGGGAACCGACCGTCCAGGTTCCAGAAGAGCGGATAGACCTCGCAGTTGGTGTTCATAAACAGCCTCGGCAGCACGATTCCGTCCATGCCGTTACCGTCATCGACTGCCAGCTTCATCGCCCCGAAGTCCTTGAGCCCACCGGCAGCGAGTACGTCGCTAACGTATCTGTCCACCATATATAATGTTTCTCGAACTTTGCCGGTCTGAGACGGTTTTGGAAAGTCCCCGGAGTTTGCGATATCGTAGAGTTCCGAGTTGCTCACATAATCTATTGCCGGTATTGCCTTCGGTCCGACCAGTTTCACGCCGTTATACTGCTCGGGGTTATGCGAGGCCGTAATTTGAATACCCGCGTCGGCATCGAGCACGCAGACTGAATAGTAGTACATCGGCGTAGTCGTGAGTCCGATGTTTATCACGTCGCCACCTTCGTCCATAATGCCCTGCATTACGGGTCCCAGCAATGCAGGGCCGCTGGTGCGCATGTCGTGGCCCACGACTGTGAGTTTAGGCTTCATTTTCTGCGCATATGCGCGTGCCACACGATAGGCGGCATCTTCATCGAACTGGTCTGGATATATGCCCCTTATGTCATATGCTTTGAACATGCTCGGATCCAGTGTTTTCATCCGACTCGCCTCCTGCAGTATGTTTCACCGCCGCCGCAACCGGTTTTGGGCGCTCGTCACTCCACTTCCAATCGGTAATCTCGGGCATATCCTCATCGTTCTCATAAATGTAGGACTTGTGCTTGTTGAGTTCACTATTGAACCGGCTGACGGCAGTGCCCGCTTTGTGACGGAACCTGGGCACGCGCTGGATCGCATCGATTGCCAAGTGATATCGGTCATTTTCGTTCAGCACAAGCATGTCGAAAGGCGTTGTCGTGCGGCCTTCCTCGATATATCCATGCACATGGAACCTATGCGGGTTGGCATGACGGTGTATCAGCTCGTGAACAAGGCTGGGATAACCATGGAACGAGAATATGACCGGCTTGTCCGAAGTGAAGATGCGATTGAACTCATGATCGTCCAACCCATGCGGGTGCTCATTGTGGGTCATCAGGGTGAACAGATCGACGACGTTGACCACCCTTACCTTCATATCGGGCACTTCCTGTCCGAGCAGCCAGGCTGCAGCCAATATCTCAGTGGTGGGTATATCACCGGCGGCTGCCAGCACGATATCCGGCTCTCCCTGGTCATTGCTTGCCCAGTCCCAAATACCGATACCTTTTTCACAGTGATCTTTCGCTTCGTCGATATCCAGCCATTGAAGCTCCGGCTGCTTGCAGGAGACTACCAGGTTGATCATGCCAAGCGAGTTGAAGCAGTTGTCCATCACAGCCAGCAGCGAGTTGGCGTCCGGCGGCAGATATATGCGCGCCATGGAGCCTCTCTTTGTGGCCACGTTGCTGATAAAGCTGGGGACCTGGTGGCTGTAACCGTTGTGGTCCTGCCGCCAGACATGCGATGTGAGCAGATAGTTCAAAGATGCAATAGGCGCCCGCCATGGAGTCTCGCTTGCATCTTTGAGCCATTTCGCATGCTGGTTCATCATTGATTCCACAATCGGGATGAACGCTTCATAGCAGTTGAATATGCCGTAGCGGCCTGTCTTCAGATATGACTCCAGCCATCCCTGGCAGCAGTGTTCGCTGAGTATTTCGATCACGCGGCCATCTCGCGCAAGATACTCATCGCTCTCGATTATTGGCTGCATCCAGGCGCGCTCGGTCACATCGAACACACTCGCCATCCTGTTGGATGTGCTCTCATCCGGCGAGAACATTCTGAAGTTGTTTGCACCGGCATTTGCCTTAAAGATATCGCGCACGTATTTTCCGAGCGTCCTGGTAGCTTCCGCTTTGACCTGGCCTGGAGCAGACACATCCACGGCGTAGTTTGAAAACTCCGGCAGCTTCAAGGGAACCCTCAGCTTGCCGCCGTTGGCATGCGGGTTGGCTCCCATACGTTTGTCGCCTTTGGGGCAGATTTTGGTCGCCTCGGGGATCGGAACACCATCCTTGTCGAAAAGGTCTTCCGGCCTGTAATTGCGCAGCCAGTTTTCCAGAAGGTCCAGATGGTCAGGGTTGGTTGCCGGATCGGTGATAGGGACCTGGTGAGCATGGAAAGTGTTTTCGAGAGGCTTGCCGTCCAACGTCTTCGGACATCCCCAGCCCTTGGGTGTGCGAAGTGCGATCATCGGCCAGCGAGGAACACCTACGTCCTTGCCGCTGCGCGCTTCTTGCTGAATATTTTTGATCTGGTCATATGCCCAATCCAACGTTTCCCACAGCGACGTGTGAACGGCAAACGGGTCGTCGCCTTCGACAACTCGCACCTGGTAGCCCAACCCTGAGAACAATTTCTCCAAATCCTCATTGCTCGTTCTGGCATATATGGTGGGCGCGGAGAGTTTGTAGCCGTTCAGGTCCAATATCGGCAGGACGGCTCCCGATGTGACCGGGTTCAAGAACTTATTAGACATCCATGAGGCCGCAGCCGGTCCTGTTTCAGCTTCTCCGTCGCCGACAACGCACGCCACAATGAGATCAGGGTTGTCCATCGCCGCGCCGTATGCGTGCAGCAGCGAATACCCCAACTCGCCGCCGATGTTTATGACCCCAGGTGTCTGTGGAACCAGATGGCTCGGAGCGCCGTATGGCCACGAAAAGCGCCGGATCAACTGGTCTATTCCTGCGGCATTATAACTTATCTCGGGATAGTAGTCGGTCATTGTGTGTTCGAGGAACAGACTGGCCAGAATTCCTGGTCCGCCATGACCTGGTCCCACGACGAGCAATATGTTTGCGTCTGTGTCCTGTATCAGGCGGTCCAGATGTGCATAGACGATATTGAGGCCGGGCTGTGTGCCCCAGTGACCCAGTAAGCGCGGCTTGATATGTTCAGGTTTCAACGGTTCCTTGAGCAAGGTATTCTTGCGCAGGTAAATTTGCGCCGCCCCGAGATAGTTCGCGGCGCGCCAGTAGGTGTTGAGCTGCTGTATTCGGTCTTCGCTGATCTTACTCATTTGGTTCCTCCCTCAACGATATTCTTGGTGTGTCTTGCAATCATAAGTTCTTCGTCCGTCTTTATGACTCTCACTTTCACCTGCCCATTATCCGGCGATATAACAGGCGCATTAGCTTTGTTCGCGTCCGCATCGAGCTCTATTCCCAGAAATCCCAATCCGGCGCAGATGCGTTTTCTGATCCCAGGGGCGTTTTCTCCGATCCCTCCGGCGAATATCAGACGGTCAAGTCCCCCGAGCGCAGCGGCGAATGCCCCAATGAATTTGCTTGCGACATAACAGAACATCTCGACTGCCAATGCGCTGTCCGGGTCGGTCTTCTCCCGATCCAATAATTCTTTCATGTCCGACGTCGAGCCGGACACTCCAAGCAGGCCGGACTGCTCGTTGAGTATATGGCTGACTACCTTAGACGACAGTTTCTTTTCCTGGGTCATGTATGTAATGATGCCCGGGTCCATATCACCGGATCGAGTGCTCATAACAAGCCCCGCAGTCGGCGTGAAGCCCATGGTCGTATCGATGCTTTTGCCGTCGCGTATGGCCGCCATGCTGGCTCCACTGCCAAGGTGGGCGGCTATGACCCTGCCGTCCGGCTCACCCAGCTTTGCAAGCTCATAGACTATATATTCATATGACAGGCCATGGAAACCGTATCTGATGACCCCTTCTTGAGTATAAGATGCAGGTATTGCGTATGTCTGGGCTGCCGGCGGCATCGTCCTGTGAAACGCAGTGTCGAAGCAGGCAACCTGCGCGGCATCGGGATACAAACGACTCACCGTATCCATCGTCCGAATAGCTGCCGGAAGATGTTCGGGGTCAAGTGGGACCAGTTCTTTGAGCGCCGCAATCAGTTTTGCATCTACCGCAGTCGGCTGGCTATGTTTTGTTCCTCCGAAGACGACTCTATGGCCGATTGCGTCGAGTGGTCTGCTTGAGGGATGCGAGTCGAACCAGTGGAAGAACGTCTGCAGCGCAGCTTCATGGTCGGCTATATCCATATGCTGGTCGACAATTGTTGCCCCATCGCCGCCTTTAACCTTGAACCTGCTTGCTTTCAGCCCGATCCGGTCGATCTCAGACGTGAGCATACAGAACTCGGGCTCATCCATTTCAAACAATGCTATCTTGAGGCTCGATGAGCCTGCGTTAAGTGTCAATATCGATAACTTTTTATTGCTGTTCACGCCCTGATATAGTCCTTTCCAGCGTTTCGTTTATTGTAATGACAGTCCCATATCTGCCAGTGCATTCACTGTGGACTCGTAGTCGGTGTGGAGTATTGTCGGTATTCCCAGCTTCCTGCCGACTTCCGCCAGCACCGGAGTGTCATCGATATAGACCACTTCTTCTTTGGGCACAAGCATCTGGTCCAGCGCAATGCGGTATATTGCAGGGTCGGGTTTTCTCAGACCTACGAAGCTCGATACAACGAACATATCGAAAAGCGACTCCAGATCGAATTTGTGAATTCGGTGCACTTGAAGTTCCCGCCCTTCATTGCTGACCATGACTGCCTTTAGGCCGTATTTGGTCTTGAGGCAGGAAAACAAGTGCATCATATCGGGCATCGGTTCGGACTCGGCGAACATGAAATCTTTATATTCATCACGCGTGAAATCCCGTTTGCAATAGAAGACGGTCATGTCGAGGTACTCGTCGAGTGTCAGGTCGCCGACCTCGTATATTGGCAGTGCGAACTCGTGCCGCTCATTTGATTCTTCATAATCGTAGCCAAACTTTTTGGCGGCTTTCTGGCGGGATATGTGTCCCCACCCCTTTGTGAGTATGACCCCGCCCAAATCCAGAAGAAGTGCCCTCACTGCCGACGCCATTACGCCACCTCTCTGTGCTCTTCATGCCGGCAGGTCTCTATCGCGGCGACCTTAGCCAATCTGCGCTTGAAACGTTCTTCACCCTTGAAATGCGCATTCAGAAACTCCTGAACCAAATCCCATGCCAGCGAGTAGCCCATTACCCTTCCGCCAAGGCAAATAACGTTCATATCATCATCCTCGACGCCCTGGTGGGCGGAGAATGCGTCCGTAATCAGCGCCGCGCGCACTCCATGTATCTTGCTGGCCGCAACAGATGCCCCAACTCCGCTTCCGCAGATGGCTATGCCGCGCTCGACTTCTCCTGAGGCTACGGCGTTTGCCATGGGGACTATATAGTCCGGGTAATCGTCTCCCGGAGAAAGGATAGTATTTCCGTAGTCGCGAACATCATAACCTGCGTCGCGCAAATCCTTGATGATCTGCTCTTTCAGATCGAATCCGCCATGGTCGGCAGCTACACCGATGCGCATATCTCTTCTCCCTTCTCCTGGCCGAGCACTTCCAGGGCGATGTTCCAGATGTTATCGACGGTAAAGCCGTATTCGCGCATAATGACCTCGCCGGGAGCAGATGCCCCGAAGCGGTCGACTCCAAATACGGCTCCGCCGTCTCCGACATACTTGTTCCAGCCTATCGGGCTGCCGGCTTCCACGGCAAGCCGGGCTTTGATATACGGCGGCAGCACTGCCTGGCGATATTCCTCGGGCTGCTGGTCGAAGAGTTCCCAACTCGGCATGGATACCACTCTGGCCTGAATTTCCTGGCTTGCGAGTTTCTTTTGCACTTCCAACACCAGGCTCACTTCCGACCCGGAGGCAATCAGTATGATATCGGGTTTGCCATCCGGCGCATCAGAGAGTATATATGCCCCTTTGGTAAGCTGGTCTGCCGAAGCGTATTGACTCCTGTCGATAGTAGGCACTTCCTGCCGGGTCAGGATCAGTGCGACCGGACCGTCCTTATGCTCGACCGCGACTTTCCATGCCTGGGCGGTCTCATTGGCGTCGGCAGGGCGGATAACTATCATGTTGGGAATTGCGCGCAGAGCGAGTATGTGTTCAACCGGCTCATGAGTAGGTCCGTCTTCACCGAGTGCGATGCTGTCGTGCGTGAACACATATATCACTTCGGCCTTCATCAGCGCGGCCAGTCTGATTGCGGGCTTCATATAGTCTGAGAACACCAGGAAAGTGGCGCCGTAGGGTATGAAACCTCCATGTTCGGACAGCCCGTTCAAAATGGCCGCCATGGCGTGTTCCCGTATGCCGAACCAGAGGTTTCGGGAAGCATAATCCCATCCCGGACCCACGGAACCCTGCTTATCTGCTGGAACGTCAGTTGGACTTTCAAAATCCCCAAGCTCAGGCAGTGCCGTATGAGTGGATGGGTTGAGGTCTGCCGAGCCCCCGATTATGGCCGGTATCTTTGCTGCCAGCGCATCCAGCGTCTTGCCGGAAGCGACCCGTGTGGCCATACCCTCCGGGTCTGCAGGAAAGTCAGGGATGGCTTTGTCCCAGCCGTCGGGAAGAATCTCCTGTACTCTCTGCTCGAACTCTTTCGCAAAATCAGGAAATGCCTTCGCATAATCAGCAAAGCGTTTTTTCCATTCTGTCTCCGCTTCTCTACCCGTGTCCACGGCTTCCCTGAAATGCATAACTGCCTCGGCGGGAACTATGAATGGCGGATCTATCGGCCATCCGAGATTTTCCTTGGTCAGTTTCACCTCTTCCTGTCCCAGAGGCGAACCATGCGCATGCCATGTGTCCTGCTTGTGCGGCGATCCATAACCTATATGCGTTCTTGCAATGATAAGTGAAGGCCGCTGAGTCTCTGCTTGAGCTGCGCGCAGAGCAGAATCGACTTCATCCAGATCGTTGCCGTCGTCGATGTTCTGAACGTGCCATCCGTATGACTCGAAGCGTTTTGCCACATCTTCGGTGAATGTCATATCCGTTGCAGCCGACAGCGTGATATGGTTGTTGTCGTACAAATATATCAATTTGCCCAGGTTAAGATGACCTGCAATAGAGGCAGCTTCTGAGGATATGCCCTCCATGAGGTCTCCATCGCCCACAATCGCGTATGTGTAGTGGTCAATCAGCTTATAATCAGGCTTGTTATAGGTTGCCGCAAGGTTGGCCTCTGCTATTGCCAAGCCAACACCGCTTGCAAACCCCTGGCCCAGCGGCCCGGTGGTGATGGATATGCCGGGGATCAACTGGTGCTCAGGGTGTCCGGCGGTTTTGCTGCCCCATTGCCTGAAGTGCTCCAGCTCTTCGAGCGGCAGGTCATAACCGGTCAGATAGAGCAGGCTATAGAGCAGCATCGAGCCGTGTCCGGCGGACAGCACGAACCTGTCACGGTCTATCCACATAGGATCTTTGGGATTGTGCTTGAGAAACTTCGTCCACAAAACATATGCCATTGCCGCCGCGCCCATAGGCATGCCCGGATGTCCGCTGTTGGCACGCTCGACGGCATCGACGGAGAGAAACCTGATCGTGTTGATGCACAACTGGTCGATATCTTTTTGCATGTTTTGCTGTCCTTTCTACAATCAAGCTGCTTTTGGGGCTCGTCTGCCCGAAGCAAGTATGGATATTTCAGGAACCAGATATTTGTATACCTTTAGCTTGATCATGTCCTGAATAAGGAATGAGCCGAATGTGAATCCCCATATGAAACCGGCGAGTGCCCAGTTTATGTTGGGCATAAAGATTCCGTAGACCGATATCAGCGTTGCAATTACGTTGGTGCCCATTACGAGGGCGAGAAATATCCCGGATGGAGCGATAGACCACCATGGTCCACGGGTGCGCGAAGCGAATATGGTCCAATGGCCGCCGATGGAGAGGTTCAGATATATGAATGTCTGAAGGTGACGCACGTCCAGATCGAAGACGTTTATTGCCATCCACAAGAGACTGAACGACACGCACAGACGGAATATTCCGAGCATCGTGGATACCAGCAGGACTCGCGGCATATTCCAGCGTTCCGGCTTTTTCGATGGCGTTGTGTTGTCGAATGCAATCCCGAGGATGCCGCCGTCGTTGAGAATGGTCAGAATGATGATCTGAATCGTCGTGACGGGAAAGAGATTGAATACCAATATAGACAGTGTTATGAAAAACAGCAGTCCTATCGTCTCGGCGATTCGGTAGATGGTGTATGCGTTCATTCGATTGAATGTCTTCCGGCTTTCTTCGATGGCATCGACTATCACGGATAATCCCGATTTCATAAGCACCAATGCGGCAGCGGCACGTGCGGCATCGGTCGCACCGCTGACTGCAATTCCAGCGTCAGCTTTTTTGAGCGCCGGAGCGTCATTGACGCCGTCTCCGGTCATTCCTGTTATATGCTCACCCTGCTGCAAGGATGAGACTATGGTGAATTTGTGCTGCGGAAACACCTGTGCAAATCCGTCGGCAGCTTCGATCTCCGCAATAAGTTTCGTCTGGTCTTTCTCAGTATCCAGAATAGAAGCGTCGAGTATGTTGGTGCCAAGTCCGAGATTGTGTGCTGTTTCCTTTGCTATGGCGACCTGGTCACCCGTCACCATCTTGGCGCGCACCCCCAACTCTGCAGCTTTCGCAAGCATGTCCTTGGAGTCCGGGCGCGGAGGGTCTGACAACGACAACACACCGAGGAACTTCCAGCCGCCGTTATCTGCTCTGGCAACTCCGAGTGACTTGAACCCACGCGCAGCGAAGCCGTCCACTGCGTTTTGCACTTTGTCGGCTATTTTGTCCTTATCGGCGACCAGATCAAGGATCACTTGAGCCGCTCCCTTTGTGACCTTGAAATCAGAGCCGTCGGGGCCTTTGATTTCTGCTTCGGTGCGTTTGTGCACCGGGTCGAATGGAGTCCAGTGCTCAACCTGATAACCTTTTACGCTGTCCTTATCTTTGAGCCCCGCAATAACGGCAAGGTCTATTGCGTCCTGATCCTCTTCCCGCGAGGCGAGTGCTCCGGCAAGAACTACACTCTCTTCGTCCGCAGACTCGATAAGCGCTATGTCGCCGAGTGCAAGCTGGTTCATGGTGAGCGTGCCGGTCTTGTCCGAGCACAGCACGTCGATGCCTGCCATTTCTTCAACACTCGAGAGCTTTGTAACGATTGCCGACTCCTTCGCGAGGCATCTTGCTCCGATAGCCATTGTCACCGACAAAACTGTCGGCATTGCGGCGGGAATTCCTCCCACGATCAAAACCAGCAGGAATTGTAGAGTATCCAGCACTGGTTCGTGACGGAAGAGCGAAACGAAGAACACCACGACTGCCAGCCCGACTGCGATCAGGATGAGATAGTCGCCGACTTTCATGACGGCTTTTTGATAATGGCTTTCCGTGCGTGCTTCGGCGACCAATTGCGCCGTCTTTCCAAAGAATGTGTTGACGCCGGTGGAGGTAATAACAGCCTCTGCCTCGCCTTTTTTGACTATCGATCCCGAGAATATCACCTTGCCGGATGCTTTGTCGACCGGCAGTGACTCACCGGTAAGTGTCGATTGGTCCACACTTATAGGGTCGCCTTCGAGCAGCTTCGCATCGGCTGGGACTATATCACCCATGCGCAGGCGGATGATATCGCCCGGCACGAGTGTTCTCGCCTCCACCTCTTGCCAGTTGCCGTCCCGTTTTGCTCGCGCCTTGAGTGCCAATTTTGCCTTGAGCGCGGAAACTTCATTGCCCGCTTGAAACTCCTCCCAAAATCCCACAAGTGCATTGGCCGCAAGCAGGAAACAAATAAGTCCGAAGTCTGTCCAATGCTGAAGTATTGCGGAAAGAATAGCTGCGATCTCGATCATCCATGGTATCGGACCCCAGAAATAAGAGAGGAATGTCAGTATGGGATTTTCCTTTTTTTCGGGCAGCTCATTGTATCCATATTGCCCTATTCGGCTCTGAGCTTCGGATGACGAAATGCCATCTGAAGATGTTTTCAACTGGCTGTATACGTCATCAAGAGAGGTATTTTCTAGTTTGTCGATCGAGTCTTTGTTCATCTGGGCATCTGTTGTCATGGGCAAGCAACTCCTAGTCTATTAGTCAATTTAGCGGAAAATGAATTATGTTGATCGCAACACAGGAGTTCTGATTTGCTTACTCTTTGCCAGATTGTGGGACATTCAAACGCTGAACCATTGGGGGTAATGAGATTGTGCAACTGGGTATGTACGTCATCGTTCGACCCACAAAGACTTATCTCGGGAGTGAAAACAGATGAACAAAAGATATTTCGTCCGCCAGGGTGCCGGTCCTATTTTGACTGTCAATAACATTCCCTGCGAGGCAAATGCAGTGCTGAACCCGGGTGTGGCAGAGAATGACGGTGATGTCGTTCTGCTCCTGAGAATAGAGAGCAAGAATGCAATGTCTCACATTCGTGTTGCAAGGAGCCATAACGGTGTCGACAGTTGGGAGTTTGCCGATCAACCTATTTTGGCGCCTGCTCTGCCGGGCTATCCTCATGAAGAATGGGGCTGCGAAGACTCGCGTGTTACAAAGATCGCCGCAGACGAATGGGTGATTGCATACACGGCCTACTCGCGCCATGGCGCCACTGTTTCACTTGCCACCACATCCGATTTCGATCAAGTCAATCGATTGGGTCCTGCTTTTATTCCGACGAACAAAGACGCGGCGGTATTTCCCAAAAAGATAGGCAACAGGTATTATATGCTCCACCGTCCCGATATCGGAGGAAAGGAAGACATCTACTATACATCGACTTCCAAACACCTTGTAGACTGGACTGATCCCGGCCTGTTGATGGAGAACAGAGGTGGCCCATACTGGGACAGTGAGCGAATCGGTGCCGGCTGTCCCCCTATAGAAACGCAGTATGGTTGGTTACTTATATACCACGGAACTAAGGCTATGGGCAGCAAATCGATATACCGTCTGGGTGTGGCACTGCTCGACAAGGCCGATCCGACAAAGGTCATCGCTCGTGGAGACGATTGGATATTTGCCCCTGAGGCGGACTACGAGTTCAAGGGCTTGATGCCGGGAGTGGTGTTTACTTGCGGCGCGCTCGTGCGAGGAGATGAGATATGGATGTATTATGGCGCCGCAGATACCTGCGTTGGACTTGCTGTCGGTAAAATCGATGAAATTTTCAAGCTTGTCACCTGAACGGGCACATCGGGATTGATATCTTCGGTCCGTCGCTTATTTTTGAAGTGTTCGCAGACAGTTTTCAGCTTGGCTGAATGCCGCATGAGAATTGGTTTCTGAGCGTGAAGACGGATGTACCAGAATGACCATCTTAAAAACTGCACCTGCACGCCACGCATGATCCAGAGGCACAATCAGATCCACTGCTCCGATGAATAGATATCCACATCGAAGTGCCACGGCTGAAGCAAAACGAGCGGAAAGCATACAAAAGTCTTGTCTCTCCGCTCGCACATATGCCGGTATCAACACAGTCCGACTTAATGTAATTGTTTCCTAAATTGATTGATCTCTAGCTTTCCCAGAATTCCTTTAGAAATGCAGCACCATTGGATACTGCGGCATCCATGATTACTTTACCGGTCTGGGCTGAGGCCAGTGTTGGATCGCCATATACACCATTTTTACTGTCCTGCAGATACCAACTCGTCCAGACCACTTTCTGGTGGCCCAGGAAATTGTCTCCCGCCACAAAATCGGAGTGATATCGCATGATGTCTTCGTTTGTAGCTTTGGACATGTCCACAACCTCAGGGCTGATATACAGTGCGAGCGATGTTTCCCATTCGCATGCATGAATTGCGCCTCCGGGACCGGATTTCCTGACTGCATTGAACTCATCCTTGGACATAACGGCAGGATTTATTATCGATATAGCCATATCGCATGCATCACAAAGCTCACGCGATACAGTGTTTAACGGGCCGCTGTGATGACCGTGGCAGTCCAGCAGTGCAATCTTGGTGAAACCCATATCGAAAAGCGATTTGCATATGTCGAAGATCATATCCATAAACACCCGTGAACGAACAACCACTGTCCCCGGCCAGTTTTTCATGATCTTCATCGAGTAGCCGTATCTGACCGTGTCCATAACAAGAACGGGCATATCCGGCGACAAAGCCTCGGCAAGAGCATTGCCGTATGCTTCAGCAATCCGTGCATCCGTATCGACAGGTAGATGCGGACCATGCTCCTCTGTGGTTCCAACAGGCAGAATCACGAGTGACTTTTTGTCCACATGCTCCTGGATTTGAACCCAAGACTGGTCTCTAAACAAGTATGACATTTCAAAACTCCCCTCTATGGCAACTGCTCGTAATGCAGTCCCTGTATATATTTTGAAGCCTCTTTCATAACCGAGGCGTAGTTTCCATAGCATCCGGCAACATGGTGGATGTACGGACCCATCATAAACGCTCTCTCCCAAGCAGGCCAGTCCGTCACTTCCATCCATACATACGTGTTGAGAGTCGGCGGACCCTCCACGCTGTGACCCTGCCCGCAGATAGCGCCGTATTCTCCCCTGTCGCCGTCGAACCGTAAAATGGTTATCGGGCCCTCTTTCATCTCCCAGTGACATGAGCCCGGCGCCTGACCCGGCAGGATCCAGTGCGAACCTATAGATGCAGGCTTGTCGGGATGCTTTAGGCTCTCAGGGAAATTGCAGTGCCATATCAGCACGGCGTTGTCGTTTTGAGGATGGCGGACAGTCAGGTCGGCAAGAAACACCGGCTCCGTATCAAACGATGCGGCCTGAAGCATAACCGAGCTGATCGCGCCGTGAATATCCGATTCGCAAGCCGCAGGCACTCCCGTGTCCGTCACCATAGCGCACGAGTATTCGATCATGCACCCGAGGGCATCACAGATAGACATAAACGACTGAACCGATATCGCATCCAGCCCATATTTTTCCGCTATCGCAAGCATAGCATCCCGCACGGCGTATATATTTATGATCTGATCGATAGAATCGAAATCGTCGAAGCTCAGTTGCTTTTTTCCATCGGTTTTTTCGATCTCTTCGATATATCGATCTCGATCTCTGCCAGCAAGCTCCTCCACATCCTTGATGAAGTCCACCATATCTATGGGCAAAATTTCGATACCATAGCGTTCCAAAAGCTCGCTCTCATTGATGATTGTTGTCCAGAAAAAGTCGATGCGCCCGCCTATCTGTCCGATGCGCATGCCCTTCATCTTTCGCACCACATTCGCCGCGCGCGTAAAGTTGTCCACACCATCGCGGAATATATCATCATCCGGGCTGCAGTTCTCGATGTATGTGAACCTCACCCCCAGCTTTCGCAGTACCTTGCTTGTGGCAAACATACCGCACAGAGTGTCGCGTAGCCTCCTGCCGTCGGGCATAGGGGCTTCATCCCTGGGTCCCCAGAGCAGAGTCGGCACATTCAGGTCGCGCGCAATAACCGCCGCAGCCCCTTCGGTGCCGAAATTGCAGTGCGGGATAAAGAGCGCGTCGATATTCTTTTGCTTCAGGTATTCTACAACCGGCCTCACATCGTTCTGTGACCTGACCATGCCGTCGGCTATCGCATCATCAACCCCGACAAAATCGACATTCCATAACTTGAGCTTGTTTTCTATGATCGCCTTATATTTGAGCGCGTCTTCATGGCTGAAAACGAACTTGCCTATCGGGCAAAGCCCCAGCAGCGGTTTCTTGCGTTTCATATCGACTCACCTTTTCTTTCGGGCAGCTTTTGCCAGGTCGATGTGGCAGCCGATTTCTCTGCGGCGGAAAGCATGTGATGCAGATGCAGACCGCGCTCGAATGACGGCTCGGCGTGCCGGCCATTTGCAATCGAATCCAAAAAGCTATACAGACAGTGCATATGACCCCTGATCCAGCCTATCGAAAACTTAGGTCCGGGAAAGCCTGCGGGTTTTTCGTATTTCTGAACAGTCGCGATCCTGCGCCAGCCGCGCTCGCCGCCCAGTGGAGCCTCGGGATCATCCAAACTGTAGAAGTCCAGATAGTTCGGGTCCATCAAGTTAAATCTGAGAGCACCCTTGTCTCCGTGAATCTCGAACCTCAATTCGTCCTCTGCGCCTGTAGCTATCTTCGTGGCTTCGATAGTGCCGACGGCTCCTTTTTTGAGTTTTACAATCATCAGCGCCTGATCTTCAGCCTCAATTGAGACCATTCGTCCGCTTCCATCCGGCCTTTCGGGATATAGAATGCGCGAGTGCGCGAAGATATCGGTCGTAGGTCCGATCAAATGGTCCATCAGGTCAAGAATGTGCGAGCCGAGGTCGCGCAGCACCCCTCCCCCTTCGGACTTCAACTGCTTCCAGCCCATAGGCTTTGACGGGTCCACACTCCCCGAATGCATATATGCCGCGCGAAAACTGACGATATTGCCCAGATATCCGTCATCTATCATCTGCTTTGCGCGCAGGGTCGCCGGATAGAACCTGTATTGCAGTGTGATCTGGGCGACGGCATGATAATCAGCCAGCGCATCGGCTATGAACCCTGCATCTTCATCACTGACGATGAGGGGCTTGTCACAATATATATGCTTGCCCGCTTTCATCGCAGCCAGCAGTTGATCGACGTGCTGACTGTTGGGCGAGCAGATGTTGATTATCTGAATGTCATCACGCTCAATAAGTTCATGCCAGTCGGATGTGCCGAACTCAAAACCACCCTGTTCTGCTGCCGCCTTTGCCGTGGAATCCTTGGATGTAGCGACCCCTACAAGCCTTGTCTTCAGCGGAACGGGATTATAGAAGAGAGGTATGTTCAAATACCCATACGTGTGCACCTTGCCGATAAACCCGAACCCGATGACCCCGACACCTAAACTCTCCACTATCGATCCTCTCTATCCGTATATCAGTTTATTGAGTAAGCTATAACGCTCGTATACTTCACTATAGCGATTAAGCAAATCTGCATTCGGCCTGAATATTTCCGACGGTCGATACCATGCATTCGACGCCTCTTTTATAGACTTGAATCGGCCAATACCAGCGGCAGCCATCATAGCCGCGCCCAGCGATGCCGCCTCCGCGCATTTTGGCCGTTCGACCTCGATAGCGAGCATGTCCGCTTTCATCTGAAGCCATGCGCCGCTGTTCGCCGCCCCCCCCAATGAGCGTATGCTCTGCACCCTTCCGATATCACTCAAAAGCTCCCGCAAAAGGCAGCAGCATGACTCCATGATCGCCCTGGATATGTGATCGCGCGTGTGCCCGAGAGTCAGACCGATAAACGCGCCCTTTGCGTTGGGATTTGACGCCATACCATTGAAATGCGGCAGGACGGTCAGGCCATCGCACCCTATGGGAATATCAACTATCCCCCTCAGAAACTCTTCGTAGCTCTCTTCGGACGAGCATATGTCACGAAACCATTTTAGAATGATCGCGGAAGTGTTTGTGAACCGCATAGCGTAATACAGACCCTCCGCCGGGTGACGACCAATACAGGAACCTCCGTCGCTCAGAGGCTGTTCGGTGGTCACTATCACAGCCAGTGAAGTGCCCGTAGTCTCAGTAGCTATCCCAGGCTCCACGTTGCCCGCTCCCAGAGCGCCGGCTATCTGATCGTTCGCACCGACACATACCGGCACGCCATACCTTACACCGAGCGCTTCGGCAGCCTCTGCATTAAGCTCTCCCGCCACAGAGCCGGGTGCGAGCACATCGGGCAGTCGAGACTCGTCTATTCCCGCCGCATCCAGCATCCCGGCATCCCAGACGCCTTGGCTCATATCGAACAGGCCGCCCATCGAGGCTGTGACCGAATCTGTGGCGGCACGCCCCGTCATTTTGTATATCAGATAATCGGGTATCCATAAGAATCCGGCTGCTTTGCGCGCTTCCGGCATATTGCGCATCAGCCATGCGATCTTGAACACGGACAGGTCGCGCGGCGCGTCAGGAAAGCCGCTTATACGCTTGAGATATTCAGGCGAAAGCCGGTCCGAAAACCACTCATCGGCGATACCATCCGCACGTTTGTCAACCCACACTACTGCGTCATATGACGGCTTACCGTTTGCGTCCACCGGCACAAAAGTCTGTGCCTGCGAACTGAACCCTATTGCCGCAATTTGCGACGGATCGGTGCCTGACTGTTCAATAACCGTGCGAGAGCCTTCGACTGCCGCCTGCCAGTACGTGTCGGCATGCTGCTGTGCCCAATGCGGCTTGGGCGATCTGAACGAGTATTCGGACGCATGCAGAGCCAGCAGAGAGCCGTCATCGGCAAAGAGCGCGGTCTTGAGAGCCGTGGTGCCTATATCGAATGTCAGAAAAGTTCGTTTATCAGTAGCCAAACTCTTTCTCTACTTCAGCGATTGCTTCTTCTATAATATCCATCCCCTTGGTGGCTATGTCAATCCCCATTACAATCGGCGGCGACATTCGCAGAATATGGCCTGCCGGAACCCATGCCAGCCCCTTGCGAAATGCCTTTTGGTAGACCAGCTTGCCTGCCTCAAGAAACGGCTCCTTGGTCTCGCGGTCTTTGACCAGTTCCACACCCAAAAGGCAACCCTTTCCGCGCACATCGCCCACTATGGGGTGTGACTGCTTGATTTGGCGCATGCGTTTGTCGAAATATTCACCGAGCATACTCGAGTTTTCAAGCAGGTTTTCTTCTTCTATAACTTCGAGACTTGCCAACGCAGCCGCACATGCCATGGGGTTGCCGCCGTAACTGGTGGATGCGGATATCTTGTTTATGCTCTCCTTGTAACGCTCGGAGACCAGCATACCGGTCACTGGAAAGCCATTGCCGAAACCCTTGCCGACAGTGGTGACATCCGGCCTGGTGTCGTAGTGCTCCATGCAGAAGTATTTTCCGGTCCTGCCCATCGAAGTCAGCACCTCATCCGCCATCAACAGGATGCTCCTGTCATCACAAAACTTACGCAGTTTCGGAAAGAAATCCTCCGGCGGGAATATAGACCCGGCCCAGCCCTGAACAGGTTCGAGCACAAATGCCGCGATGTTGCCGGTGGTCGCGTAATCGATGAAATCCGCATAGAAATTGATATATGCGTCCGTGTCTATGGAGCCGTCGGGTTTCTTGAACATCGGCCTGTATGGATACGGTCTTGGAACCATGTAGAAGCCTTGGCTTCTGCCCACACCGTTGGTCTGGTTCATCTTGCCGCAGCTCACCGCATGACCGGTTTTGCCGTGGAAATCCATGAAACATGAGATGAACTCGGACTTGCCTGTTGCGGCTCTGCATACTCGCAGTCCGGCCTCGACAGCCGTGGTACCGCTGTCATATAGCTGAATGCCCGTCAAATCCCATGGCTGGACCTCGGCCAGCTTTTCAAGCAGCGCCACCTTTATCGGAGTATTGAAATCGTGGCAGTTCATGAGGTTCTTTGCATGAAAAGCGATAGCCTCACTGATCTTCGGATGGCAATGGCCGAGAGTAGTGACATATATGCCGCTGGAAAAGTCTATATAGGTGTTGCCGTCAACATCCGTCAAGGTTACGCCATGCCCTTTCTCGAAGACAACCGGGCACAGTATTACCTGACTTGAATATCCAATCATATGAGCCATGCCTCGCTTATTCAGTTCACATGACTTTTTGCCTGGAATAGTCTCGGATACGATATTCGGCACAGCGCCTGGTTCCACCTTTGCCCAATTACTCTTATGCATGGCCAACCCCCGATGTTCGTTATGTGTGCGGTATAGTGTTTATTATGTTATTATGATATCTCCTCAGCAGTGTTCTGTCAATCCTGTCGAACGTGTTTGTGCGTGAATTTCACTTGACAGCATGCGCGATTGAATGTAGACTGAAATATGTAAATCGAACAAGGTCCGATTATATGAACTCATCTGTCACAGACGTATCCACCAGACAAATTGAAATAATAAACAAGCTCCAGGACTGCGGCTCAGTCAGTGTAAAGGATCTGGCGCGTGATTTTGCGGTTTCTGAGATGACAATACGGCGTGACCTGGCTCGACTTCAAAACCGGGGACTGCTGCAAAGGACTCACGGCGGCGGTGCACCAGCCGGAAAGCTTAAATTTCTTCAAAATGCACTCCTGCACTACACCGCATCAGTGACCAAATCAGCCATTGGTGAGCTTGCAGCAAGCCTCGTATCGCCTGGTGAAACCATTATGGTTGACTCAGGATCGACAACACTTGAAGTGGCAAGACATCTGCCAAAAAGTCTTGGCTTAACAATTGCGACAACTTCATTGTGCGTGGCGCAGGAATTATATGGCTCGCCTATACAGGTAATGGTATTGGGAGGAATCCTTCGCAGCGATTTCCCAGGGCTAATCGGACCCATAACCGATAGCATTCTGAGTAATTTGCATGTAAACACGCTTTTTATCGGCTGTGATGGTGCGGACAGCCAAAACGGCTTTTATATGTCCGATCTCAACGCATCCGGCCAGGAGAGAGCGATGATCCGAGTGGCTGATAGAGTAATCCTTGTGACTGAGAGCACAAAGTTCAAGCGCTGTACATTCGCAAGGTTTGCCGCTCCGTATGAAATAGATACCATCATCACAGACCCAGGCATATCCCAAACAGACAAAGCAAACCTCGAGGAAGCCGGGGTAAAGGTTTTGATCGCGAACACCACACAAAGCTAGCACATACTCTGCAATTAACAACTGGCGAGATACAGTGGCAAGTACCCAAGGCACTCAATAATTTTTGGAAGGATAAGTTCCCCAGAAGAGGGTTGGTGCTTCTGTAACATTGAAATGATTGACACGTAAATATCCTCATCTCTGACCTCACACCACACGCTGCAAGTTTCAGTTATCATTTCTCCGGCAATCATACATTGATGGAAGCCTTATATTTACTTATCAGCGCTCTCATTCTCTGTTTGCCGTTTGCCTATGGCTGGCTGATCCAGGTCGGTCAGTTCAGGCATAGACGCAGGTGGATCTCCGCAGCATCGGGCGCATCCATAGCTTATATCTTCGTTCACATTCTTCCTGAGCTTAGCGAACAGCAGGCAGCATATGCCGAAGCAACCGGCAGAAGTGCATTCTTCTCGGAAGTCCACGTCTACCTGGCAGCACTGGTCGGATTTATCTTTTTTTTTGGCCTATACACTATGGCGGTTTCTTCCAGAACCGCAGAGCACAAAACAGACCGTACGCACCATGGCGGCAACCTGGCTTACCGGCTGCACATAATAGCAATGGCGCTCAATGTTGCGCTAATTAGTTACCTGCTTGTCGACTGGAATAAAAGCCCGCGTTCTCTCTTCTTCTACACACTTGCTATGGCTTTCCATTTGCTCGTATACGATCACACTCTCAGAAATGAGTATGGAAGCCTTTATGATCACCAGGGTCGGTGGCTCCTGATGACATCAGTATTTGTCGGCTGGGTATGCGGCCTGACGATATCTCTGCCTGAGCAAGTTGTCGGAGCAATGGTAGGTTTTGTATCTGGAGGAGTGACTATCAACGGCATAAGGGATGAACTTCCCAGGTCAGGTGAAGGCAGACTCGCACCATTTGCGTTGGGAGCCGCTGTCTATTCGCTGTTACTAATGCTGTGAGGTGAACAATGGAAGGACATTTGTTTTACTGTCAAAGGGCACTCTTTGTCTTTATTGAGACAAGCTTGGTGCTTTTTGCAGCCGGACTGATCGGCTATATGATTGGGCACATTGTCAGCGGTCGTGTCGGGGAGCGTTCTCAAATCGGTGCAGTCCAGGCTTCCATACTGGGTTTATTGGCTTTAATGATGGGGTTTACATTCGCTGCTGCATCAGCCCGATACGATGCTCGCAGGATTCTGGCGGTCGAAGAAGCAAATGCCCTTGGAACCACGTTCTTGCGTGCACAGACTCTGCCCGAACCATATAGGACGAGAACATCACAAATGATCCGTAAATATGTCGACCTGCGCCTTCAATCGATTTCGGTAATAAACAATCCAAAGGCTCTTGCGCGTGTGAAAAGCAAGACAGAAAGACTGCAGCAAGATATGTGGGCACAGGCTGCTGCGGCGGCAAGGCGCTATCCCAATCCAATTACCGCCATATTCCTCCAGACTTTAAACGAATCCATTGACCTCTATTCTGCCCGAGTTGCCGCATTCAGAAACCGTGTCCCGGATAGTGTATTGTGGATACTTGCATTCATAGCAATAGCCGGGCTGGCTATCACAGGCTATAGTTTTGGGCTTTCAGGACAACGGGATTGGATTGTTTTAGGCCTCGTTTCGGTACTGGTGGCGGCGGTAATAATAATGATCGTGGATTTGGATCGGCCTCAAACAGGGCCTACGAAGGTAAGCCAGCAGAGTATGATTGATCTCCGCGACAGCCTATCCGGGTTCGAGGCACACAGTCGCGAGGTGAAGTAGACGCAAGCGGTACAAGACCACAAAGGAGGACGAGTCAGTTGGCAAAACAATTCAATGGAATCATTAATCTCGACATCAGGGACTCAAAACCCGATTGGGAGCCGTATCAGCCTCCAATGGCGAAAGAAGGCGCTCCCAACGTGCTCTACATTGTCTGGGACGACACAGGCATTGCCGCATGGGATATTTTCGGCGGCCTAATCGAAATGCCCAATATGAAGCGTATTGCGGACAAAGGACTGCGGTATTCAAACTGGCATACAACAGCGCTTTGTTCCCCAACCAGATCGTGTCTCATGACCGGTCGCAACGCAACGATGAACGGTATGTCCTGTATCACTGAAGCCTCAAGCGGATATCCAGGCTCATGTGGGGTCATTCCTCCCGAAAACGGCACAATCGCTGAGATACTGCAGCAGAACGGCTATGGCACGTTCTGTGTGGGCAAGTGGCACCTGACCCCTGAGACCGAGTCCAACATGGCCGGCTCAAAGCGCACCTGGCCGACAGGACGTGGGTTCGAGCGCTTTTACGGCTTCCTGGGAGGCGAGACCAATCAGTGGTATCCCGAACTCACATTCGATAACCACTTCGTCGACCAGCCGTACAAGCCGGAGCAGGGCTATCACTTGTCGAAGGACCTGGTGGACAAGTCGATACGGTTCATTCAGGATTCCAAGCAGATTGCGCCGGAGAAACCATGGCTGATGTATCTCTCATTCGGAGCCAACCATGCGCCGCACCATACGCCAAATGAATGGGTTGACAAATATAAGGGCAAGTTCGATATGGGCTACGAGAAATATCGAGAAATGGTCCTCGAGAACATGAAGAAAATGGGGACTGTGCCGCAGGATACTGAAATCTCCCAGATTAATCCCTGGCCATGGCCAGAGGTCATATCCGATGCCGACCAGGTGCTCCCATGGGATTCACTATCTGACGATCAAAAGAAGCTCTTTACTCGAATGGCAGAAGTCTATGCGGGGTTCTCCAGCTACACTGACCATGAACTCGGGCGCTTGCTGGACTATCTAGAGGCGTCCGGCCAAATGGAGAACACGCTGATAGTGGCAGTTTCAGACAACGGCGCCAGTGGTGAGGGGACACCGAACGGTTCCGTTAACGAAAACAAGTTCTTCAACGGTTGGCCTGACGATCTTCAGGAAAACCTCGAAAAGATCGACGAGCTGGGCAGCCCGAATACTTACAATCATTATCCCACCGGATGGGCATGGGCATTCAATGCTCCATACAAGATGTTCAAACGCTACACTCTTGAGGGCGGCATTGCCGATCCATGCATTATCTGTTGGCCAAAATCTATGTCGAGTGTCTCAGGCCAGGTTCGCGATCAGTATCACCATGCCATTGATATCGTGCCGACGATACTGGACTGCCTTGGAATAGAGTCGCCTGAGTTTATAAAGGGATATCAGCAGTCGCCTATTCAGGGCGTGAGTATGCGATATACATTCGACAAGCCGGAAGCCGAAAGCACCAGACATACACAGTTCTACTCAATGCTCGGCACACGCGCAATCTATCACAATGGCTGGAAAGCTGTTGCCAGACACGGTGCCATTTCGGGCAAGGGCCACTTTATGGATGATAAGTGGGAACTCTATAATGTGAAGGAAGACCGGTCCGAGGTTCATGATCTTGCGGACCAGGAGCCGGAAAAGCTCAAGGAGTTGATAGCCACATGGTTTGCGGTCGCCGGCAGAAACAACGGTTTTCCTCTGGATGATCGCACTCCTGTTGAGGTGCTTGGCGAGCAGCGGCCAGAACTATCCGCGCCGCGTAACAGTTATATCTACTACTCTGATACAAGTCCTGTGCCTGAGGGCGTCGCTCCGAATATACGAAACCGCTCATATTCGATCCTGGCGAATGTGGAGATCGACACATCGGAAGCCGAGGGTGTGATTTTCGCCATGGGCAGCCGTTTTGGCGGTCATACGCTTTTTGTGAAAGACAGCAAGCTTTGCTATGTCTATAACTTCCTCGGCATAGAGGAACAACAGGTCATCTCTTCCAGGGACATAACTACCGGCAAGCACGTACTTGGCGCAGAATTCACCAAAGAGAAAGAGGAACCGAAAGGTGTCGCCAACGGCACTACTCGACTCTACATCGACGATGATGTCGTCGCGGAAGCAAAGATGCGCACTCAGCCGGGCAAATTCGGTCTGACAGGTGGGTTCGTCATCGGACGCAGCACTGCGGATGCTGTAAGCCGTGAGATCAGTGCGCCGTTCGAGTTCCATGGCGGCACGATCAAACGGGTTTCCATCAATCTCAGCGGCGAGCACTACGTAGATGAAGAAGCCGAAGCACGTTCGATGCTTGCCAGAGAATAGCAGTCGTACATGGCCGCCGGACGGCTTGATGTCGTCCGGCCCGCCATGAGGAATGAGGGAGATATGCTTCCTGGAGTGCGTTCAAAGTGGCTGACTACATTAGCCTTTTTTATCTGTCTGACTAATCAGTCCAATTTGCATGCCAGTGAAGGCGGCACGAGTAACTACCTTCCCGGTTTCCAGGACGTCATGACCGGCATTTTGCCGCCTCCGGGAACCTACCTGAAGCAGTATTTCACATACTACGCGGGAAACGTATCACGTATGGTGGCGGAAGGGCGGATTCAGGCTAACGCAAAACTCAGAACTCCACTCAGCCTATCCGCGCTCAGCCATGTCACCAAGACGAAAGTTCTGGGGTCGAACTATGCGTTTGCTGCCGTAATTCCAGTGCTTAAGGCCCGTCTGTCCGCCACAATAGAATCACCGCCACCCGTAAGAAACTTCGATAAGAGCATGATTGGATTTGGCGACATAGTGCTTGCCCCGATAGTGCTCGGATGGCATAACGGGCGATCTCATAAACTGGCTCAGTTTGTAGTATATGTGCCGAGCGGCAACTACAATGTCGAAAGGCTGGTCAATTCGGGCTTGAACCGCTGGGCGATCGAGTTCGATTACTGGTACACATTTCTTGATCCGAAGACAGGCGTTGAAATAGACCTTGCCCCGGGTTACACTATTCCGTTTCGCAACCCGGATACGGATTACACAAGCGGTCAGGAACTGCACGTGGACTATGCCGCGCTAAAACGTTTTCCTAATAAACTTGGAGCTGGACTGACTGGTTATGCACTATGGCAGACAACGCCAGACAGCGGACCAGGAGCCAGACTGGGAGGTTTCAAAGGCAGAACATTTGGGATAGGACCGCTCATCACATATGACGCACAAGCTGGAAATACGACAATAACCCTAATCGGCAAGTTTATAACCGAGCTTGACACTCAGCACAGATTTGAAGGTAACTCGGGATGGCTGGAGTTGGCGCTCACTTTGTAACGAATGAAAACTCGGGGGATCGCATGTGGAACTGAGTAAGGTGTTTATCTTCTTCTTTATAACTCTTGGTCCGATCAAGCTCATTGTACCGTTCACAAACCTTACCACGAATGCTGATCCATCTCTTCGTCGTGCCATCGCATTCAGCACATTCAGGCTGTCGACACTTATAGTTGTCATTCTAGCCCTGATAGCAAATCGTCTGACTGCCAGTTGGGGGATATCGCAGAACGCAGTTGCCATAACTGGAGGGCTTGTGCTGTTTCTGTGGGGACTTGAAAGTATTCACACACTGCGTCGACCCACAAAGCCGCCGGCACCACCAGAGGAACCGGGGCTGAGCCTGTCGGTCTTTCCACTCACACTGCCGCATTCCATCACGCCTGCTGGAATTGCGGCAATTATGTATTTCACTATGACAGCACGCGATTGGGCGGGTATCGGAATTATTATCGCAATCCTGATCGGGGTTATGGTTCTTAACCTTGTTGCTATGCTCACTGCAGACAAAATTCTAAAATCGCTTGGCGGCGCAGTGACTCTCGCTGTTGTCGGTGTTGTATTGTATCTATTTCAGACAGCACTCGCAGTTGATGTGCTCATAACAGCGTTTGAGAGACTGGGGTTGTTCAAATGAAACGTCCAGACACACTTAGCTCGTTTCACGTAATGGCAAAGCCGACCGGAGCGGACTGCAACCTCCGCTGCGACTACTGCTTCTTTCTCAAAAAAGCCGGGCTTTATCCAGGGAGCACACTGAGAATGACGGATGAAGTGATGGAGACCTACATCCGCCAGACAATCGAGGCGCATAACGCTCCTGCAGTAACCATTGCATGGCAGGGTGGTGAGCCGACCATGATGGGCTTGGATTTCTTCAAGCGTGCGATTGAGGTGGAGAAAAGATATCTCAAGCCTGGGATGCAAGTTGAAAATACCATGCAGACCAATGGAGTTCTGATTGATGAGCAATGGTGCTCTTTTCTGCGCGAGAACAACTTCCTGGTGGGTCTTAGTCTTGATGGTCCCAAGAAGCTTCATGATGCTTATCGTAGAGACCGTTCGGGCAATTCTGTTTATGACCGTGTGATTCGGGCGGCAAAACTTATGCGGACACACGATGTGCAATTCAACATCCTCTGCACAGTCAACGCAGTGAACAGCATGCATCCACTGGAAGTCTACAAATTCTTTCGGGACGAACTTCAAGCGCCATATCTGCAGTTTATTCCTATTGTCGAAAGGGACAATGATACCGGATTCCAGGATGGAGACCGCGTCACCGACAGGTCGGTGCATCCAGCACAATACGGCCGGTTTCTCATCGAGATATTCGACGAGTGGGTGCGCAGAGACGTGGGAAAGATGTTTGTAATTTTCTTCGATGGTGTGCTTGCGTCCTGGGTTCGAGGATATTCGACACTGTGTGTATTGCGTCCAACCTGCGGTGACAGTGTCGTGCTGGAGCACAACGGCGACGTGTACTCGTGCGATCATTTCGTCGAGCCGGAGCACTTGCTTGGCAATATCACCGAGACGCCTATCGACCAACTGGTCCTTGGTGAAAGGCAGAGGTGGTTCGGCTCGGCCAAGTTCAATGCCCTGCCTGAATACTGCCGCGAGTGCAAGTATCTGTTTACTTGTTATGGCGAATGCCCGAAGAACCGCATCTCCGATTCAGGCATCAACTATTTATGCGAAGGACTGAAAGCATTTTTCAGCCACACTGAAAAGCCCATGCGCATTATGGCAGAACTGATTAGAAGCGGGCGTTTTGCAGACGAGGTGATGCAGGTTTTGAGCGATAATTCAACTCGTTAAGCCGAAAGGAGATACGCGCAATGAGTGAGACACCGGAAAATAATGAGGCTAATGCCGACCATCTCGCTCAGGAACGAACTGATCTTGCGCTTCAACGCACCGTCATCGCTGCCGACAGGACTCTGATGGCTTGGATCAGAACCTCGATCTCTCTGATCGGGTTCGGTTTCACCATCTTCAAGTTTTTCGACTACCTTCGCCAAGCCGAGGGCTTCCACTACACTATGAGAGCACAGGCTCCCCGGCATCTCGGGCTGGCACTTATCGCTCTCGGGACGATCGCACTGGTGCTGGCCGTCGGCCAGCACTGGCATTTCCTCAAGAAGATCGGGGCTGCTGAGCGAATCAACACTTGGTCTCTGGCTGTCATAACGGCTCTACTATTGACGCTCATAGGCGTGTTCGCATTCATCAACGTGCTCCTGCGGACTGGACCGTTTTAGTATCATTCAAAAAGTAAATCTCCGTCCCATGCTTGCCGGGATACACGTTGCTGTTGACAGCATACCCGCATAAAAAGTAAACTGATTTATCCGACAGTTGTATTGATCGGTATACAGTTTACAAGTGGTAAGTTGCAACGATGGGTGAACGAATTGTCAGACACCACGCTCAAACGGGCAAGAATAGCGTTGATTTCTCTGAATATCGAAAGAAACTATGCCCTGGCGCTGTATTACCTAAAGTTATATGCCTTGCAGGACCCGGACCTCAGAGACAGACTGAACATAAACATAATCGAGATGGGAGTCCGCATAAGTCCCGTGCTTGCCGCATTGAGGATTGCTCTCACCAGACCGAGCATCGCAGGCTTTTCATGCAACATATGGAACATCCGGCGCACGCTGGAGACGATACGAATCCTTAAACGGCTTCTGCCAAAAGTCGTTGTCATCATCGGCGGCCAGGAGATCACGAACTCAGAGATCGATTACCTCAAAGAACATCCCGAAGTCGATATCTGCGTGGATGGAGAAGGAGAAGAGACTTTTCGACGCCTGCTCCGGTCTTATATATTTGACGATATGTCGAGCTTGGATGACATCCCGGCAATTTCGTTTCGTAAAGGTGACAGGCAAGTATCCAATCCACCCGGTATGCTCATCGACAATCTCGACTCGATACCCTCACCATATCTTGCTCATGAGATCAGGATAGGCAAGCACAATCACCTGGGAATCATGATCGAGACATCCAGAGGGTGCCGTTTCAGATGCACTTTTTGTTTTGAGGGCAAAAAATATGCTGGCGTCCGCTATTTTTCCATTTCGAGGGTCGAAAAAGAGATAGCAGATGCAGTGAAAAACGGCGTCAGACATTTCCATTTCCTCGACCCGATTGTCGGCAACAACGATATCTCACGGCTCGAGCAGATCAGTAATATTCTCTCGAAACATGTGGCAGGCTGCGGAAAGTACACGTGTTCCGTGGAGATATATGCAGAGCTTATCAATGATAAGAATGTCGGCCTGCTGAAGCATTTCACTCTATTCGACGTTGGCTTGCAGAGCATCAACCCGTCAGCGCTTACAGCAATTAACCGCACATTTGTGCGTGACCGCTTTATCAACGGTGTCAGACTTCTGCAGGCTCTCAACAAACATGTGAGCGTATATTTGCTGCTGGGGCTTGCGGGTGACAACTTTTTCTCGTTTCTCGAAGGGGTTCGCTTCGTATATTCGCTCAATGTCGACAAGCTCTTTATCAATTTGCTGTGTGTGCTCAACGGCACCCAGTTACGCACCGATGCCGCACGTCTAGGCATAACTTATATGCAGGATCCGCCGTATTTCGTGTTGAAAAATGACACTTTCAGCGAAGCCGAGCTTGCCATGGCAAAAGTCTTTGCCGAAACGATCACCAAAGAACACGGCGCGACCGCAATGACCTGACAATCGAGAACCTATGAACAAATACGACTTCATCCACACAGGGGCAGTCTGTCCCAACAACTGCGAATTTTGCTCTCAGCGTGGGGGCAAATATATCGACCTGACGTCAATCGTCTCCGAAATTAACGATACCCGTCCACCATGCAACCTGTATTTCGGCGAGGGTGACGCGGCAGGCTCACCCCACGTCATCAAGGCGTTGAAGACGGCCTCCATATGGGGACTTCGCAGAGTCAAGCTGAAGACGACCGGCACGCCTCTTCTCCAGAACGACCGTCTGATGGAGCTTGTGCATGCCGGCATACTTCTATATGAGATCGATATTTTGGGCCCGGACGCCAAAACACACGACGATATTGCCGGAAGAAGCGGCGCATATAGTGATGCCTGCCGCGCGATTCGGTCGATAAAGCAGGTCAGACCACGCGGTTTCCAGATCAATGAACTGTTTTTGTTTCTGAGCGTGCCGGTCTTTGGCGGCAATATAGAGCATGTCAGCGCAATCACAAAGGAGATAATCAAATACAGGCCGGATCGAGTTGTATATAAATATGCGGGCAATGCTGACTATCGCGATTCCATATCCGCTATAGGGGCTTGTATACCCAAGCTTTTAGACGCCGGGATATGGCCTGTATTGAGCGGATTTCCTTTTTGCGTGGTCGGAGGGCTGGAGTATCACTGCCAGGAGATATATGACAGGCAGGTCGTTCCGGCAATTGGTGAATCGTGCGGCAAATGCGTTTTCAGCAGGGTGTGCTGTGGTATGGAAGAAGAACTTGGTCGGACATATCTCGAGCCGGTGCTTGAGCACAAGTATGCGGACGAAATTAACAAAATAGCCGACATGGAGACGATCCTGCTCAGCGGCAAGCATTCGATTCGCGCGCCCGGCCACCGTGTGGATGAGTCTACGATTTCCTGACAAATTTGCCCAGCAGCCTGATGCGGTCCGATGAAAAGTTTCTGATTATCTGACGCATTTTGTCCCCCATCGTCTCAGACATGGTGACCAAATTGGCTTGTTTTATCAGATAATGGCTCAGATATTCTTCCTCAAAAAGTGCACAGTAATAGGCCTGGAACACTCTTTCGGCAGGCACGGTCGATTCGGAAAACTCACGCCGCAGAGTATCATCCAGCTCAAGGCCAAAGCTTTTATTCACAAACTGAAGAATAAATCCTGTTGCACGCGCAAAACCTACTTTCCGGCTCCATTCGCCAAGCCATCGCCAGTCGGTTTCTTCAGAGGACATGAGCAGGGCAATATCGAGAAGCTGACGCGGTTCTTCCATGTCATGATGCAGAAAACTGTGCGCCAGCGCAATGCTCAGCTCTGCTCCGTTCGGCAGTCGCCGGATTCGGCCGTATTCCGTATCCATAGGCATGCGCACATTCATAAAAGCGTCTGTCAGCCCAACCGATTTGAACCGTTTGATGCTGGTCAGTGACCAGTGCACCTCAAAGACCATACCGTCGATAGAGTACACTATCTGACTGCGCAGCAGCTTTTCGGGGTGAATATCGTGTCTTGTCAGGCACTCTTGAAAACCGTCGACATCCTGTCTGGATATGAGCATGTCGACATCCGTCATGATACGCAATGCGGGGTTGTGATAAAGCGTATGAGCGGTGACCAGCCCCCTCGTGAACACATGCGCAATGCCTGATTCATCAAGAATGCCGGACAGCCGTGCAGCGGCCTGAGCAGCCCTGGCATAACGGACAAAAGTGATCTGCCGCTCATTCTTCCATCGATCCAGTGCCTCCTGCGGCAGCATGGAATTATCGAACACTTCGAGCAGGACCGGACCGATGCGCATAGCCGATGCTTTATCAAGTAATATTCGCCAGTCAACCCCATCGCCCGGGATGAGTCCTCGACGTCCATCGACAAACGCCTTCAGCCCCTCATGTATCAAAGCGCCCTCAGCCACTCTCAACGCTCCCCTGCGCGGCCTGTCCGGCCATATGCCCACAGCGCAAAATCATCTGATGGTACCGCTGAAATTTGCCCTTCCCTCAGACAATATACATGCGCAGCTCTGCGTGCCACAGACATTCGATGCGTAGTGCAAAGCACAATAATATCTTTGCTCAGACTCGATATGGTATCCATGATCGAATCCTCGTTTGCCGGGTCGAGAGCACTGGTAAACTCGTCGAGCACAAGCAGATGCGGCTGGCGCAGCAGTGACCTCGCCAGCACCAGTCTCTGTCTCTGCCCCATCGACAGGTTCGACCCCATCGGGGTAATATGTGCATCCAGCTTTCCATCCATTTCAGAGACGAAATTCGCGGAACTCACAGCTTCCAGCATTTCCCAGACCCGGCTGTCCGTGGCAGTCATATCTCCGAAAAGCAGGTTTTCGCGCACTGTACCCTCGAAGAGGTACGGCAGTTGATCCACGAGAGCGATCTGGCTCATCACATATTCCTCAGACAATTCCCGAAGCAGGTGTCCATTAAATCTGACCTCACCGCTTTTCGCCTGCCGCAGCCCGAGCACAATGTCGCACAGAGTCGATTTGCCCGCACCACTTTCACCAAGCAGCACGGTGATACCGCCTGAGCTCAGTTCCAGGTTCACATCTTCAAGGATCAGCCCGCAGCCCTCATATCCAAACGTGATATTACACAGCCTCACTTCTTCGACCGGTTCTTTCGGGTTCAATTGTCCATTTCCAGACTGCCGTTCTGAAAGGAGGTTTTGTATACGCGCGGCAGCACCTTCGATCCTGCGCAGCCCGATAATGCCTCCAGATATCGCGAGGGCTTCATCCTTTATCATAATCAGCGCCACAGGAATAAGCAGAGCTTTGCTTAGTGAGATCAGGCCCATGTTGACACACACCGCGCACCACCATAGAGCAAACATCAACAGTATCAGCGAAATGCCCTCTTGGACGGCTCCCTGCAGCGAGGTAACGAAGATGGTCCTTTTCATCTTTTGCGCAATCTCGACTGACAGCGCCTTCAGCTTTCGTGTATACCAGTCCATCAGACCAAGTGTGCGAATCGTCCGCATACCTCCGAGATATTCGCTCATTCTCGCATATAGAAGCGAAATCGCATCGTGAGCCCGTGCGCTTGCATTTTTCGCTGCTTTTGCCAGGGTCGACATCCCGATAAAAACAAGAGGCGTAGCCAGCAGGACCAATATTCCCATCAGAGGCAGGTTCTTGTAGAGTATGATGCACAGTATCAGTATGGTGAACGGCGCTCTGGCAAACGAGCGGGTAATCATTACCGGGATATCCGCCATCATAGGGATTTCATTGAAAAGCGCAGCGCTAACCAGCCCGCCGGACTTGGAAGCCATTCTCTCATATGGAAGAAACGAAAGGTGGTCGAGACATGCCCATTCCAGGTTTTTACGGATATTCGCCGATGCAAAGGAACCCAGCATCGTGGCCACCATACCCAGCAGCGAGCGCCCAAGAAATATAACACTCAGAATGACAGCCAGGTTCAGGCCGTGTCTGGGTCCCACTCCCGAACTGACAACTTCGATAAACTCGCGTGCTTTAATCAGCACCAACCCCGACAGAGACGATATGATAAGCGCCAATATCATGCCGAGGACAATCAGCGGCACTTCCGAGCGCGAGTGTTTCCATGCCCATCTGAGCAGGTCGCGGGTCTCTATCGAAGGCGACTTCGACCGGTCGTCTTCTATCGGTCTTCCGGGTATGCCGATTGGAATTCGAGTGCCTGCCATATCAAATCTCCAGTTTGGGCATCAACGCCTCTATACGGCCAAACAGATTATCCATCTGCGCAGTATTTGCCTTGTTGAAAAGCGCTCCGTTCAGCGATATCTCCCGAAAGAAAAATCTTGGGAGCATACAGTCTGCACATGGCTGTATTTTATCACGTCTGCCATTTGCATGCAGTTTTCTGAAGCTGCGCGCAGCCTCCGAGTTGACGATCTCGTCAAGCGGCGCATCATTGACATTTCCCAACACATACTCCGCATTATGATCGAAGCTGCAGGGCACCACGCTGCCGTCCCAACAGATACTGATCGACTCGCGGGCGATGGAGCACGGTTGTTTCCTGTCTTTCATCAGGCGTCCCGCCAGCATCTCCGGGTCTTTTGATCCAGGCCATGGGCATGGGCGCGTAAACCAGATATCGTCTATTCCGGGCTTCTTGAAGTAGTATTCCAGGAACGATAGCAGTTCCTCACGCGACTGCCCACTGTATATGGTGCGAATCCCCAGGTGAGCATCAGACTTCTGACCCAGTTTGATCTCGATCAGTTCGTCGAGCCTGCTGCGCGCTTCATCATATGAGTCCAGACCCTTATATGCCAGAAACCCCTGCCGGCTTATCAGGTCCATCGAAAACCGTACGGCATTGACTCCTTCATCGAGCACGCCCCGCCAGCATTCATCGGTTATCGCCAGGCCGTTCGTGGCTATAGTGGTTTGTATGCCGGCTTCAGAGAGCGCCTTCACAAATTTGGGCAGGTCCGGGTTCAGGAACGGCTCTCCATGAAGATATAGAGACACCTCGGATACCCGTCCGTCAAAGCTCGAAATCGCATTTCCAAAGGTCTCCAAGGTCATGAAACCCCGTTTTCGCGTGTGCGATGAAGACTGTGGGCACAACGGACATGCAAGGTTGCATGTGTTCGTCGGCTCGATATCTATTTTCTTCGGCAGCGAGACCCTCAGACCAAGCACCTGCCGCCAGTCGACATTGGATAAGCTCATAGACCCAATTCCCGCTTATGCCCGATGCAGCTGCCCTGACAGATTTTTCTTGCAAAAAGGAAGCAGCCCACGCAATCCTCAAACAGCGGCTTATCCAGCCAAGGCTGCAGTTGAGATTTGCAGAAATCCGCAATCCGGTCGTAATCATGTGGCTCAGTCGCTGGATATTTTACATCCAGCATAGCCATACATGGCACAAAACCACCGTCCGGCAGCACGCAAAGGTTGTGGGAATACCCGTCGCATGGCGCCGTACATGAGATCTGATATTCGTGAAGCCTGGCAATTCTCGTTTGCATGTGTAGCGGGAAGAGGCATGGCGGCAGAGGTTTTGTTATTATCAGGTGCAGCCCTTTTTCATCACAAAGCCGCTGCATCTCCATCACTTCGGGTATCATCGCGGCCAGGTCATCCCTCTTTACGAACGCATTGGAGCCGTCTCCTCCGGGAAACGTAAGCGCATACTGCACTTCCTTTACGCCGAATTTATCAGTAAGCTCAAATAAGTGCGACCAGTCGTGCCCATGGGCATACGCATTCGCGCGCAGCGAAACCGCCAAACCCTTGGATAGCACATCCGCGAGATTGCGATTCAACATATCCCACTGTCCCGGTTTGTATACATTTTTGTGGGCGACATGAACCACCAGCGAGCGCACGAAATCTTTTTCCAGTGCATGGATCACATCCGGTTCAGCCAGCAGGTTTGTCGCAAAGAATGTGTATAGCCCCCTGCATTTTAGCTCATGTAAAACATCAATGAAGTGGGGATATATTGTGGGTTCGCCGCCCAGAAAAGTTATGACAGTTGCGCCGTTTTCTTTTGCCCAATCAATAAGTTCAACAGCCATGTCAAGCGGCATATCGCCCTGATTGCCCTTTGCAAAGCAATACGGGCAATCCAGATTGCACCTGTATGACAGGAAAAGCATCAACTGCCGGTCCATGGCTTTGGACTCTTCTGAGGCCACTGCTGCATCAAACTCGTCCGCGGCGTCATCTCCCACAGCAGCACGGACAATTTCACGCACCTCCTGCCTGACCCCCAGGAAACGGGCAAGCCTTTTGGTCAACACATGCCGCTCATGTGCGCTGCAATAAGAAATTTTATTTTGCACAGCCGCAAGAAACAGTTCCATTTCACTGCGCAGATCATCGAAAATGGGAAATGTCCTGCCGGAAATGTCCTGTTGGGTCGAATATGGCCGCTGCAAATACGGGCAGAATTTATTTATGCTGTCTATGAGCCTATATGCCATATCAGCTTCTGCCTGAGCGAGGTATTCGATAGCCGGCGCGATAGAATATGGCAAGTTCTCCAGAACTTGTTGTATGCCGACATTATGAAAGACGCAATCTCTCGACGCAAGAAGTGTCGATATCCCTGCCAGGCCGGGTTCACGCAATATTCATCATCCTCCGCATGTGTCCGAAAACTGCATCGATATTATCCGCATCAGGAAATGGAGGCGACCATATCCATCCCGGCACCTGCTGCGACAGTTCAAAAACAGTATCGAACCACTGCTTCATATCATTCGTCATCACAGGTGAATTGCCCATAGACAAAAGCTGCGACATCATTTGCGGTCTCTGCATTCTCGCGGTCTGCTTCAACTCCGGCACACTTCGCTGCAGATGGACCAGCGCTCCCACCGGAGCGAATCGCATGCAGGCAAGTCTCTCATCGGCGACCGCATCGACCGTGCACTTTTCGCCGCTTTCATCTATAACCAGCTTGGGTCTGAGCAGGATGGCATGCGCATAAATCGTATTTTCGTGCCGCTGCAGCCCCACGAGGTCATCGCCCATATAAGCCATTCCTGCGCGCGCCAGAGCCAGGCACATGGTCGTCTTTCCAGCGCCTGACTCGCCGAGCAGCAGCAGAGCCTTGTCTTCATATGTCACCGCAGCGGAGTGTATGACATAAATGCCGTATAATGCCAGCAGAGCCTGCAAGATCGGCAGCAGATAGACCCACGGCTGTGGGCATATCGATGCATCACCGCTGCACTCAGGCTTCAGATAGCATACAGTCTTGTGCCGTCCGATATCGGTATATGAATACGCTTCATCACCAATTTTTAGTGCAATGCCCTTATCGGAGTCCCTTACAGCCATAACCGGTATGTCTATGGCCGTCCGTCCAAGCCATGGATCATTCGCGTTATCCAGCAGATCGATTATGTCCTGATCGACACGACGATGACGTATGCATACCTCATGCTCGAAACCCGCCTCCGCGATATCATCAGTGCTGTGATAGCTGAACATATTCTCGAGAGTTTGCATGGTCTGCGCACATGAAGTCCTGATCCGAAACCTGCCGCCGGCAAGGCACATCACAATTGTATGGTCAGCAGTATTGTATACCATTGTCTGTCAACAAAATAAGTGGTAGGATACGCTTTTGACGTACCAGCAAATATGGTGATCGTGTTTGCACACGATCACCAAACGACTGTCAAGCCGCCCGCCATATGGCGGACATACTCACTGCCATTCTGCCCTCTAGCCCGCATTATTCACAAGGAACGTGAATAATGCTCTCGGAGACCTGTATTATGCGGAAAGCGCATAATACGAGAAAGCTCAGTTACCCTGGAATTTTAGGCTCAGCAGGAGCTTCACCCTCCCAATATTGAGCTTGCCGGGAGGGCGAGGTTCCCACCGAGCCATATTCGCTCCCGTAAAACTGAACTGTTTCCATAATACGGGCTAGTAATAATAGTAGTAATAATATGTGTAGTACAGGCTCGAATAGCTGCCGGAACCGCGAACAATGTCAAGCGGCTCATGCTTGACTGTTTCAGGGCTGACATACTTCTTTTTTACAGTCTTGCTTTCCTCGTTAATCTCCATCCCTTTCCTCCTTTTCTCTAGAGTGGTTTAAGCATCTTTTGCGACAATCAGGTTTTCCTGTATCCAATAGTCGATTGATTTTTGCAGATCGGCTGCAACCATTGTCGGATCGACTTCATAGACCCCCGACAAATGCTCGATAATGGAATTATTGTCTTTGCCCGCGGCCACATCCTGCCAGATCACCGCGGCACTTTCGTTCAGGCAGTAATACGCTCCTGAAACAGTATTAACAACAACGATGGAACCGTCCAGTTCTTTCCAAGTAGCATTTGGAGCAACTTCATGAGACATTGCTTATAGTTCTGCCTCCTATTTCAATATTTTTCGCACCCGACAACGTGCGAGCTAGGCATCCGCCTCTGCATGGTCCTTGAATCATCAAACGGCAGCTCGGGCATTCAGTTTTTGAGCCCAACGGCCTGTATGGAGACAGGCTGCCCTCGAACCATTTTTTTGCCTCTCTATATGAGTAGAAATTACTGTAAGCCACAGAGCAAAGCTCCGCCAGAGGCAGACAGTATATCACACGACCGTCGGGCAATATATCCAGCCGGGAATCACATGACGAAAAGAATGAGGAATTGCACGCCCACAGCGCCCCGAGCTGCTCGGTGGTAAATGAACACCAGGGCACTCCACATTCATACTCCAGTTTCACGTCAAACCTGTTGCAAAGCCGTGCGAACTCGACAACACGTTCGGCGACAACCGGATAGTCCTCATCCGAAAGATATTCATTCGTCTTACTGAGCGTCGGCAGGACAAACCCGATCTTTATTTTCCTCGCCAGGCCATACTGGGCAATCAGGTCGAGCGTCCATTCATAATCCATCTGCTGAGGGAGAATGTTGAGTGTGATGACCACTGCCTCTCCCAGAGTCTCGAGTGATTCTCTCAGGAAGCTGTCCTGTTGGGCGGTTCTTGACTCGGGTGGGTTCACATTCACCACCCAGGTCACATTTTTATCTTTGAGCCACTGCGCGCAGACGGGGCTTTCGCTCGTTGAGCAGTTAGAGAAGATTGAGACAGCAAGGCCTTCATCAAGGAGAGAGCATGCCATTTCGACGAGATTATGGTTTAGTGTCGGCTCACCGCCCATCAGATGTACGCTTGTGATCTTCTGACGTTCCCGGATTATCCATGCTTTCAGCTCATGGAAGATTTCCATCGACATGTCGGCGATCTTGTTGCCGCCCTTTTGCATCACATCGCGTCCAAAGCAATATGAGCAGTCCAGATTGCATTTTGTAGTCAGGATCAAATTCGGCATCTAGTCTCTCCCCCGAATAATTCTCTTTCAGCCTAACCGGACAAAGCAGAGATTCCTTCATTGACGCTCGGGATGATGTGGCCCAAACACCCTCCCATGCATATGCCTTTCCTGCGAAAGTCGCATATTGAGCATCTCTCGAAGACACCTGCTCTGAAATGCTCCCTCAAGGTCTGTGCCGCGTCTTTGAAAGCACCAATCGGCATCTTGTTGTCTTCCATTTTGACCCGCATTATCCTGGCCAGCGGGAAACAGTGCCACACTTCATAATCGGGACCGATATCCATCACAGGACCGCATGTGAATATGAGTTTTGCTCCCAGCCACTGCAGTTCACCGATCTCGCGCTCCGTAAACATACACGCCACGAACCCGCAGTCCGTGCCCAAAGATATATTGAACCTTGCGGCATATCGTGCAAGATCGATAAATGCCAGCGCAGCTTCCCTGAATTTGGTTGGCGCAACGTGCTCATTTCCCCCGCCTATCATAGGGACCGCGATGCCCACCCGGATATGCTTGGATAGTCCATATTTGAGAATATAGTCCACCAAATATCGTCCATCGGGCTGTGACGGCGAAAGAGTATATGACAGTGTGCATGCTCCTCCAAATGTTTTGAAAAAAGCATCAAGGTTCTTCATTCGAGTCTCTTCATATGTGTGAGGTGGGCTGACGTTTACAATGAAGCTCAGGTTTTCGACACCGACGAATTCGTCCATACCCTCGGGACATACGCAACTGCCGCTGGTGAACACCTTTGCACGAATCCCTCTGTCAAGACACATTCTGATGACCTTGGAGAGGTTTTTGTAGGTCAGTGGTTCTCCGCCTATGAAGCCGCATTCAGTGCATACAGACCTGTCGCCCGTCTCCAGAATGCATTCGACTTCATCCAGGCTCAGTTCACGCGCCTGATATTCATCCGACCATGGGCCTTCTTTCGCAAAGCAGAAAGCGCAATTCCGACCGCAATGGGGGGTTAGAAATATGTTTGCCATTAATGTAAGAACCTGCCTTCAGACAAATCGGTCAGCCGGTAATCGATGCTGCAAGCAGGCGTATCGATCCAATAATCGACACGACCGCACGACCCCACCAGTTTCAACGGCCTTCTCGAAGCATCCCTCTTCTCGCCTATTGCTTCTCCATCTTTTGTCAGCCATATATGCCCGCAGACGCAGTGCATATTGCTTACGTCCAGAGATATATTGATCCGCACAGCTGTTCTTTGTTCCTCGTTGAGGGTGCACCATATCAGGCAGACTCGCCAATAACATGGTTGTTTGCGAAAAGCGGGAATAACCAGGCGTGCAGCCGCAAATAGCACAAGCCCCACTCGGCAGCCCAGTCTCTGGAGAACTCCCCTAGCCCCCTCATGCACGACCATTCGTTTCAAGGTCTCTTCTATATTTGAATCAAGTGGTTCCAAACCCATCGGCTGTTTTTAGAAAATTGAATCCCGTATGCCGGCATTCACTTTTATGTCTACATATTCAACACTTGCAGCCAGTTCCGATTTTGCATTATATATATCTATGTGTCTTGGAACCCAAAATCCGTCGCAATATCGTTTGTGATCGGAATACACATACTTAGCCTGCAACACACCGGATGAATCATACTGGTTTATCTTGAGCAGCTTCATATCCGACATGTCTATGACGCAGTTATGACTGCCGCTGGTTTTGTTTCCAAGCGAAAAACACACTGTGCAATTCTCCGAACGGCCATCTTGCGCCCTGGATGCCGATTTGACGACATAATTTTGCCAGATATTCTCTGTCAACAGTCCAAAATATGCATCCAGTAGGCTGGCAGACTCTCTCTCGTCCGACGATTCATTTTTTTTGTATCGCAGAGGCCGAACAGAAAGACTTCTTTTTATGCCATCGGATTTTTCGGTCAGTGTCATGGACCCGACTTTGACTTCAACTTTGATCTTGGGGGGTTTATACCAGACTGACGCCCTTCGCATCCCTTTCAACGGCATAAAATCATTCTTGAGCTTTTGAAGCACTTTCGGATTTGATTTCACTATCTTGACTTGAAAACTCAAATCCTCCAGGTTTTTAGTCGACGATATAACTGCCTTAGTCAGCTCATTGAACACACCTGCAGAGACAGGATCGTTCGTTATATAGACTTTTCTCGCAATTTTTTCTTTCTTCTCCTGCTTGTGTTTACCTGTGGACAGTACACCATGTGGAGATGCCACCAACAGAACGACTGCTAAAGCCAAAATTACAACAAACCGAAGACAATTGCATGACCAAAAGGCACTTGATTTACACATTCCCACCAGCAACCCTCGATAAAAACCACCCAGAAATAACATATCATGCTGCCATACTTACTGTCAACTTTCAGACGATAGGGACAGTTTAATTATTCTTGAGTAAACAAAGCTTGCCGCAAGACTCATATTCCCACACATCTATCATCAGTCCTGACAATACGGCAGCATGAAAATGCTCTTATGGGTTTCTAGAAGCCATCATATACTTCATCAGTTGGCAATCTTCAGCAACCGGAACTCAAGCGTTTCGAGCGTAATAATTCCAGTCACGGTTTCGCCGGTAAGAACATCAACGGCAGTAACAGGCTCACCATCTCTGGACAATCTCACATTGACAGACCCATCATAGTAGTTGCACATATCCACGATTATGCCGTCAGCGGTACTGGCTTCCAGATACTCAACCGCCATTAACTGATTGCCTGCCGTATCCGTCATTGTAATCTTGGGTTTTATCCCCCAGGAAATGAGTTGAGGTGACAGGACCTTGTATAGTGCCGTTATATTTGCAGCAGACGCTGAAGTGAAGGAAAGGACAGTAGCGTTCAATGTTTCAGATCTGGGTTTGTCATACTCGTCATAAGCCAGAAGAGATGAATTGACCAGATATATTATGCGTCCTGTGTAATTTTTGAGTGTCGCAAACGCTGCGTTTGACAGGTGTTTGGCATTCGGGACCACGAGCACCGGTGCCTTCGGCAGAATCCCGTCTTCCAACTGCCTTTCAGATATAAAGCCTGTTCTCACCTTGCTGAAAACCAAAGCATTATATGCCCGCATCGTAAGGTAGTCATATTCGTTGCCGGTATCCCAAATCAGCGAACTTGTGGAATAAAGGAGGTCGACCTGCTCGGGAAGACTCTGCAAAGCGGTAACCTCTTTCGCGGCACGGTTCAGATCACAGTTTACAATACCAACTGCTTTTGTGCATAAAGGCCGGTACATATAATGGCCATATATCTGGCTGTCGGGAGTGCCGGAACGCTCCCAAACCCAAAGAGTTGTTGCGCTCTGCCCATGGATTGCCTCCTGCCAAAGAGCAGTACGCATATGCCTCCACAACACAGTTTCGAGACTGTAATCCCCAACCATATGGTTTTCAGAATTAAAGACCGGAGCATCTTTCATAGACCGCTGGAGATCGGCATACATGTAACAGCCCAGCCATTCGTTAAAGTAGGGAGATGGATCGACGTAGTAATTGGAACCATCATTGCCGTTGATCTGGGATATGCCTGCATATAAATATGGATCGTTGCCACAGATCATCTGGCTTTTGTTGCCAAAAGTCCAATCCTGAACCTTTGCGTGAACTGGCAGATTGGGAGCTACGGCATGAACGGCATCGGCAAGTATCTTATGCCAGCCAGCGAAGTATTCCTGGTTCCACCGCACATAATCAGCCCAACGTCCCATAGGTGTGGTAACTGCACTCAAACCCGAAATTGGAATTGTAATGTCATCAAAACTGGCATAGTTCGTCCCCCAACGTCTGTTAAGGAGGTCTACGCTCACATGGCGCTTCCACAGCCATGTATGGAACGCAGCAGTCGCATATTCGCAGGGCTCCTCGATATTCACCGGCTCGTTCGTCAAACAAATGCTGTGAAGGGCAGGATGATTTTTGATCGGAGTTATCAATTCCGTGATATACTCCTTCAGAAATTCCTGACCGGAAGGCGCATGGATACAGAACGCTATAAACCCGCTGCGAGACTTCACAAGTTCTGGATATTTAGCTTTCATCCAAGCAGGAAAATAATGCGGGCTTATAAGAAGATTCACTGCTACACCGGCCTTCTGTGCTCTGTCCAGGTCTGCCTTAATGCTTTGGACAGGCGTCAGGTCAGGTGGGTTTATCTCTGTTCCATCACCATATAGGCTCCATGGTCCAATTTCAAACTGGACCATATTGATCCCATAATTCGGCCACTTTTCCATATCCGCTCTAACCTGCCCAAAGTGACCAAATCCGGTAAAGAAGACCGGGCGTATTTCGCGACAATCGCTGCCGAAAGTAATGGTTGGAGCCATAAATGAACCGCCGCTTATTACAGGTCTTGTGTCTCCTGTCCACCTGGGGAGTATGGGAAAAACCAGGCTGCCCGCTAAAGCCTGGGCAATCTGCTGATCAAGGTCGCTTTTAATCGTCTGTAGTTCAGACAGTTCAGTCGCCGCCAGCGTGGCATTAGTATCTACATCCGTCAGCGCATAATCCACAAAATTCTCAAGCACTGTATAACTCACCATCGGATATGAGATATCCTGCCCACTGGCTTTGATCCTGTCCAGCTTCGTCTTAATAGTAGGCAGGGATAACTTGATGACTTGCAGATCAGTTCTTGTATCTGCAATAGCTACAGAAGCCACACAAACCATGCAAAAAACACAAGCAATAATAAGTAACGTTCTATGCATTTTTCTACTCCTCACACTCATTTATCGCCCCAAGCAAGATCAGAGGACCCTCGCATCCTAATTACAGGACGCAATTCACCTCCGACTTTTTCACACGACACAACGCCAGTGACGAACACCGAATCTCCAACATTCACGCTCACGCCACTGGAGCAGGTACACTTGATATCAAGGTCGCTGCCGTCATCAATCGTGAACCATGTAGCTGTGTCTTGCTCCTTATCTGTCACCTTACCCCATGTTTTAATCAGGAGGCCGATGTTATTCAGGCCGGATACAGGCCCCCATACACGATAAGGTTTCTTTTCCGCATCCAGTCTGATAATCCAGCCATAAACGCCTCTCTGATATCCGAGTGATCCATTACCAATGCTGCTGTTGCTTAAGCCCAACGGTTTCAACTGATAACTAAACTTAGTCTGGTTGATTATGGCTGCTGCAATGTAGCGCTCTCCGTTCTCATTTGTGTTGCACTGCCCAATCACATTAACCAGCGTATTCGGTAAAATTCTATAGCTAGAAGCAGAATTTTCCACCCTGATTCCCATCGTGCGATCGGTGGTCTCAACATAACAACAGTCGTCAAATGATGCAGTGATAACCACGTTATTCAGCACAACGCTATTGCCGTCTCTCGCTTTCTTAACTTCGATAGGAGCCGAATATTCATCCGCGCCAATATCAAACGATGTGCCTGAATAGCGCCCCTGTCCATCTATGTCATCAGATACACCATCCACTATTATGCCTGCATCGACACAAGGTGAGGTCGATTTGATGTGATAGCAATAATCAGCGAACTGCGGATCTACCGAAATATCGCCATCTCCGGCAGATATGCCATCATAATCGGTATAAATATTCTGATAAAAATCGTTGTTCCGCAAGACAGGTAATCCGCCGTATCGATAAATTCCCGAACTGTTGAATACCACTATATTGTTGGATATAGACGGCGAAGAAGCAAAGCTATATATTGCACCACCCAAACACAATGATGTGTTCGACAAAATAGTGTTGTTTGCAATGATAGGTGATGAATAACTTGTGCAGTATATACCGCCGCCATCGCCCGCCTCATTGCCTACTATCAAGTTGTTAATTATCGTCGGAGAAGCACCTGAGCAATAAATTCCGCCGCCATTACTGGCATTGTTACCGGTAATTGTGTTGTGGGCTATAACAGGCGACCCAGCATAAAGGCAATGTATCCCGCTGCCTGTATCGGAGGTTGAATATTTCCCGTTTTGTATTGTAAACCCATCTATACGTGTGGTAGAGATCGCAGAATCAGGTATAGTTATGACTGTGCCCGCCTGATTACCGTCAATGATTGTATTGTTGGCAAGCCAGTTTCTTTGATTTTTTGCGCTCTCGCTGCCGGCAAATCCGCCATATAACGCAACACCCGATGGAAGTATGATACATTCCTTGTAAGGATGAGTGATATCGCCTGCAACCCATATTTCATCACCTGGGATGGCAGCATCGATCGCGTCTGATATGGCATGAAAAGAGTTTGCCCAGGTATAACCCGACTCATTACCTGTGGAATTCCATTTCACATACCATATGCTGGACGAAGCAGGTCCGGCAATACAAGAGAGACATAACACAGCGAAGATGTATATTGCAGTCATCCTATCACACATTTCTCACCAACTCCTGTAATTTGAGATTGTTATTGGGCATAAATGCGAAGCCATGACAGCTGTACCGCATTATTCACGAGAAACGTGAATAATGCTCTCGGAGACCCGAATTATGCGTGAAGCGCGTAATCCAGGTATAAAGGTCATTGTAGTCTAGCCCCAATACGCTTGCTTGTCAATAACTAAGACGTTCTTGCCAGCTTAAATTTTTGCCGCCCCACCAACCGCCACCAATGGGTATAAGCAATTCCGAGGCATCACAAATGAACGACTATCGTCAGCTTATGGGAGATATCGGCACAGTGATAGACGCGATGGGAGTCGTGGTAATCGTGATCGGAGCCGTATACGCTACAGGCCGTTTCCTATTCCGGCGGGAGCCTGCCGCATCATACCAACTCTATAGGCTGAACCTTGGTCGCGCCATACTCCTGGGACTTGAATTTCTAATAGCTGGAGACATAATTCGCACGGTAGTGGTTGCGCCCACACTGGAGAATGTGGTGGTGCTGGGGTTGATAGTCCTCATCCGGACATTTTTGAGCACCGCATTGCAGTTTGAACTCGAAGGCAGATGGCCATGGCAGGCGACACGGCAGGACTCCGCCGATCACGACTGAGCCAACCATCAGTTTTCCGAGACGACGGTGTTTCTCAGAACGCCTATTTCCTCGATCTCTATCTCGGAAACATCTCCGGGTCTCATGTAGACCGGCGGAGTGCGCGCAAAACCCACACCAGACGGTGTACCGGTAAGTATGGCAGTACCGGGCAGGAGTGTCATACACCTGCTCAAATAGCTGACCACACTGGCTACCGGAAAGATCATATCATTAGTGTTGCCGTCCTGCATAACCTTACCATTCAAGCGTGAGATAACCCGCAAGTTGGTCGGGTCAAGATACGTCACCACATATGGTCCCATGGGCGCGAACGTATCGAAACTCTTTGCACGGACCCACTGACCGTCTGCTTTCTGCGCATCTCTCGCTGAAACATCATTGGCACATGTATAGCCGAAAACGTAATCGAGCGCATCCGACTCGGAGACATTTCGGGCGCTTTTGCCTATTATGACGCACAGCTCGGCTTCATAATCCACATGATCCGGCGCTGTATGAGGGAGCACTATATTCTGACCATGAGCGATAACCGCCGTGCTCGCCTTCATAAAGAGCAGCGGAGCAGTCGGAAGAATATCATTTGTTTCTTTCGAGTGCTCGGCATAGTTGAGGCCTATCGCCAGCACATTAGGCGGGTCAACAGGCGGCAGATAAGTCGTTATCTCAGACTCATCTATCGAATCGCCTGTTTTTGCGACAGTATCGAACAGGCTGCCCTTTATCACTTCTATTTGCCCATCATCAGCAAACACTCCATATGTGCCCTGTGGGTATCTCGCACTCTTAAAACGAACAAACTTCAACATGCTCTCCTAATACACTATATTTCAAAATCAGCGGCGATGAATGTGTGATCGGACGGCTTTTCAAGCATCCTAGGCTCAGCGTCGATCCAGCAGCCTGTCGACTTTGCGGCCAGCGTCTCGGTTGCCCATATATGGTCAAGCCGCCATCCCATCCTGCGCTTAAGCGCGTTGGGCACACGATAGTCCCAGAATGTAAACTGGTTCGACTCACCCAGATGATGCTTGCGGAAGACGTCGACGAACCCCCACTCCTTCGCAAAATCGAGCGCCGCATGCTCCTTAGGGTTATAACACACACTGCCCATCAGCCCCTCGGGGTCATACACATCTATTGGCTCGCGTGCGACATTGAAATCTCCCACCCACACAATCGAATCATCGGGAGTAAATGAAACATCGAAGTAGCTTCGCATATTCTGTATCCATGCGAGCTTATAGTCGAATTTGGGCGAATCAATGGCCGTCCCCTGTGGAATATATGTGTTGACTATAGTGATGCCATTCACACCGGCGCGTATAATGCGAGCTTCCTCATCCCAGTCGGTTCTGCCGGTACCGATAACTATATCCTCCAGCGGATGCCGGCTTATAATTGCTACGCCATTGAAGGCCTTTTGACCCTTGAAAGCCGTGTGATAGCCCGCATTGGTTATTGCATCGAGAGGGAACTCTTCATCGCGGACTTTTGTCTCCTGCACGCAGACGACATCGGCCTCATTCGCGCCCATCCAGTCGAGGATTACCTGCAGACGGTTCCTGATCGAGTTCGCATTGAAACTGGCTACCCTCAATCTTTTACTCACCTTTTATCGCCTTGGCGACTTTTCGCCCCAACTCAACACAACCTGCTAAGTCGGATTCGGTGGGAACATAGTTCACACGCACGCCCGGATCGATGATATCGAACTTCATCTCTTCCATAGCAGCATTGAGCAGCTTGACCGCCTCGCCGCCCCATCCGTATGACCCGAACGCAGCGCCTATCTTGTTCGCCGGGCGCAGACCCTTCACATAGCTTACGACATCGGCCATTCGCGGGAGCATGCCGTTGTTGATGGTCGCTGAGCCGAATATGATCGCTTTGGCGTCCAGCATCTCGGTCGCGACATCGCTGCGGTGGTTGAACTGCATATTCATGACTTTGACGCTTATGCCCTCGGCGTCAAGACCCTCGGCAATGGCGTTGGCCATATGCTCTGTGCTGTGCCACATGGTATCATAGACGACCAGGGCCTTGGCTGTTGTCTCCTGCCTGCTCCATTTGCCCCATGCTTCGATGATGGAACCGGGATTGCTCCGCCAGATCACACCATGGTCCGGTGCGATCATCTCTATCTCAAGGTTCATCTCACTCACACGTGCCAACAGCTTTTGCACGAGCGGCGAATAAGGCAGCAGGATATTGGCGTAATACTTGGCAGCCTCGTGCATCAGTTTAGACTGGTCAACCTCATCATCGAATCGCTCAGTGGTCGCCCAGTGTTCGCCGAACGCATCCTGCGATATCAGCAACTTGTCCTGCTCGATATATGAAAACATGCTGTCCGGCCAGTGGAGCATTCGGGTCTCGAGAAAACGCACTGTCTTTGAACCCAGGCTCAGAGTCTGGCCGTCGGTGACCACTTCATACGGCCAGTCATCACGATGATAATGCGCAAGCAGCGACTTTTTGCCGTTTGACGAACAGAACACTTTCTCCGGCCTGACTATTTCCATCACCTCGGGCATAGACCCGCTGTGATCCGGCTCGACATGGTTTACTACTATATAGTCAATTTTTGCGGGGTCGATAATGCGCTTTATGTTGGAGATAAGCGCGCAGCCATGGCCTTTTTTCACAGTATCGAAGAGCGTAACCTTGTCGTCTATGACCAGATATGCATTATATGTCGTTCCCTGGGGAGTGGAATAGCCGTGGAAATCGCGCACATCCCAGTCCAGCGCTCCCACCCAGTAAATGTTTTTCTTTATCTCTATCGGTTCCATCTGTCTCACACACCTATTACCTGTTACCTATTTCCCCCATCTCTGCAATCTTCTGCTTGACTGTCTTAGCGGCAAGAGGATGATACATAATCAGCAAATCCGCACCCGCATTCAGCAGGCTCATGGCCGTCGCTATCTCAAGTAAAGCTCCGCGCTTCTCAGCCGATCCCCAAAGTGGAAATGCATCTTGAGGAGCCTTGCTCTCCTTTGTCTTTGCGACCTCGCAGCCCGGAGTGCCCAGCATCGGCATAGCTAGCATAGCGTCACCAGTAAACGCCGCGGTGCGTATTCGCTCCATCACAGAATATGTATATTCAAGGCCATAGCCTATAGCGCCGGTAAGAGCATCGATCACTATCTTCTCCGGTGCGATCCCCATATTGGTCATCAGAATATTGAGCTGCTTGGCCATATTGACATCTATCGGCGTCTGAGCGACCACAGAGTGCCCATATCCCATCGCGGCGGCGGCGAGTGTCTTGTAATTATCCGTCTCCGCCCAGTTCAGGAGCAGGTTTTCGCCGGTAAACTCACTGGCTATCTGCTTGATTACCTCGTTCATTTTATCATAATTGCCCGGACCAGTCACTATAATCGGCACTCCTACAGCCTTGAGCACGCTCTCGACTACTTTTGCCGCTTCTTCTGGTGATTTGTCGCCATTATCGGGATGGGTCCCGTCGAGTCTGACGCTGATCGCCTCCGCACCAAGCTCCTCAACGCAGTATTTAGCCATACCGGCAGGATTTTCAAGCAGATTGCCGTATGCTTCGAGTATGCTCTCAGGCAGCTTTGGCGAGACCTGATCGAAGACCTCCATCGCGACTATCTGCCTGCAGCCCGTGTCGCCCTCGAAATGCCTGAACGGCAGCGTGGACGCTCCTCCAATGGTCACAGCCGATGTCCGTGTCCCGCCGCCGCCGAGTGTAACTGTGCGAACCTGCATGTTGGCCGTCTCGCCGGGCACACTGAACCTGCCGGGCATGACAATCTCAGCCGACGTATATTGCCTGTCCGGTGAAACCACAGGCGCAGCAGCCACTGCCTCTACAGGCTTGACTACAGGTTTGGCAGTTTTCACGGGTTCAGCCGGTTTGACAGTCTCGATATGCACCGGCTCTGCCACCGGAGCGGCAGCTTTCTTTGCATCCCATGCCTCGGCCTCCGGTGATGACTGGGTAATATCCCACATATCCAGCGCAGGATGGCTCACCTTCTCCATATGAGCACGGATCGAGGCATCGTCCATCGCGATTGTTTCATCAGCGATCATATCAATAAAGCCGGGTATGCCAACCTGTTCGCCGATATGAAGCAGCTCTTCGCGCAGGGAATCTTTGAGTTCTTTAGGCATCCAGACGATGCGTTTGTGCCCACCCTCGGATGCAATAAACTTCCGGCTTGAGATGTAGGCTTTGCCTACACCTATAAAGCCCGGTGTTTGAATGCCTCCGCCGATCATACCCGCAAGAGTGGAGAACTTCATGCCCATTGGCGTATTGCCCGGATACTCGCGGCTCACTATCGCGACTCCGTTGCACTCCGGCAGCATCGCGACTATCGCCTCGAAGCAACCGCAGCTCGTCATCGGGTCTTTGAGCATCGAGTATGCGTTGAACGCTTTGATAGTCTGCTTGGAGTTTTGATATACGTAGTCGTTGATATTCTTCCACTGCCCGCGAACCGGGTCCAGACATTCGCCCTTCACCAGCGGCTGGTTCGGACCTGTCGGGTCGATCTCATAGGCTGCCTTGCCGTCCAGCCAGTTATATGCACCACACAGCCCCAGCCTCTCAGGAGTTATGACACAGACATGATTGGGCGCAAAACTCTGGCACAGCAGGCATGAATAGAACGTGTCCACAGTCTCGTCAGTAAGCGACTCCACACGCAAATTGCGCTCACGATAGACCCTTCGCGCCTCAGTCAGGCGTTTTTCGACCTCGTCCTTCTTGGTGAAGAGCGTCACCTGCACCTTATCCACAATCGCCGGATATTCATTCAGGAGCTTGGCATGCAGAATTTCTCCCAGGTGAGCGATAGTAAAGCCCTTGGCCTGGGCGTTTTTGCTGATCCTTACCCATATGATGTCGCGCTGACCCATGTGCCAGATACCCTCGGCGCCGTTGATCAGGTGATGAATCTGGCGCTCAAGGATCGACTCGAAGTCGGACTGCATCTTACGGCCTGCCACTTCCACCCATATACCCAGCGGCAGAGCGGTGCCCGGCTCGACATCATTCACATCCGGCCCGACAACTTCAATCCTGCCGTCCTGGACCTCATCGAGATCTTTTGTGGTCACATACTCGAATGCGGGCGTGCGGTTGCCGCCGAACTCGACGTGGGTCTGTTCTTTCCTGATCCTCTCGCCCTCGAATGCCGCGCCATAGGTAACCGGAATCGGGACTTTTGTGATCTTGATTTTGCACCCGCGCACTTCAAGAGCTTTTTCGACTATCTGATCCAGCGGCACATCCGAGATGATGTGCTCATATGTACATACGCCGCTGGGCAATATCTGCGGAATGGCAGTGTCGGCAATAATCGGGAAGCCGTAACTGAGCGCACCGGCTGCGGCAGCGCATTTGATCTCATCCACAGCGCCCAGAGCCATCACGAATGCGAAGATGCGGTCTTTGTTATATTTGAGATTGCGAGCATAATCGCCTGGCTGGACACCGCCGAATGACAGTGCCGCGCGGTTCGCAAAGCCCAGCGCGTATATCGCAGCCGAGACATCCTTGCCGAATGGAACAAGACGAGTGTCCCATCCGACTTCCACTCCGCCTTCGACGAGCTGCTCAGCAAAGGATATGCCGTCAGTCTCACCGGCCATGAAGACGTAGATGTTCTTCTCTTGAAGCTCACGTGCGATCCTGACCGCAGTTTCGACATCAGGAGCCGCACCCACAATAGCGGCAAATCCCGGAGCGGAACCGTCCACAAACTCGATCCCTCGCTCGCGTATAATCACATCGCTTGCAGCGCCCAGCCATATTCCATCCACAGGGTTCGGACCGATCAGATATTTGCACGCTTCAAGCATCTCGGCAGCAAAAAGTGTCGCCATACCCGCGTCCAGAGTACTGCCGAAATACGGCAGCCATGCGTTCTCAGACGGCGGAGGAGCCAGCAGAGCCTTGCACTCATCCAGCACCGGCAGCATGTCCCCGAGTGTCTCGACCTTATGACCCAGCAGCGAGTATATCACCGGCAGATAATAGGCAGTATCTGGAAAGCCCACCGGGCAGTCGCTGCCCTTGTCGGCAATCACCTGCCGCACAGCCGAATCGACTGCCCCAACCACTTTTTGTGCGCCGGATATGGCTATGGAGGATATAATTTTGCTCATACCAGTTCCCTGCGCTCCTTCATATCCAGTAATTTGCGTTCGCGCTGAGCATTGATCTTCAGATCATCACGCTTGGACTCGATGTGCGTGATTATCGCGTCGACAGGATCGTCAACAGTGGAAAGCGGAAAGTGGAAAGTGGAAAACCCGGATTTGCCTATCACCGTGAATAGACCACTTGCTGCAAAGCAGCTCGCAATTGCAGCACCTCTTCCATCAATTTGACCACAATATGCGGCTAGCGGCATATCAGAGAAGTCCTCGCCGAGTCCACCCAACGCGAGTAGTTCATTTGCCAATAAGAGCACACGAGCGCCTTCATAACACGATCCCATCTGCAGAACAAGCGGCATCCCTATCATCTCGCACATCTCAGCAAGTGTCTCACCGGCACGTTCAGCCGCTTCAGGCAGAAGCAGTCCGGCCTTTGCCAACTCGACCGCACAGCACCCAATATTGAGCACGAGGACATTTTTCTTTATAAGCTCACCCGCTATATCGGCCAAACCGGTATCACTTTGACTGCAGCCGAACAGGCATACGATCCCGCGGATTCTGCCGTCAGTTATCGCATCCGAGAAGACTTGGAACCCTGCTCTGAACCGCCCACCGAGCATATGCGCAATCGACTCATTCGAGAACCCTGCGATCAGCTCGACACCAGTGTCACTTTTAATGGAATCATTGAAGTTTTTACACTCGACATGCTTATCAGGATCGGCATGAGCCACAAACGGCTCCGGCGAACCATCAAGTATGTCCGACGTGATAGTGGCGACAAGTGAGCCTATCCAGCCGTCAGCTATGCCGCATTTCATACACGTCTTAGTCATGTCACCAGCACCAGCCAGAGCTTCAATCACTACCGAATCGATTCCACTCGGCTCGACACCGATATTCTTCCAGTGCTGCCTGAGTTTTACCGGAGCCAGGTTCAATGCAGCGCTCGGCTGGTCCGACCAAGAGAATTGACTCATAAAAAAATCAGCCAGGTCGGATGCTATCTCATAATCGCCCCTGCCATCGGTATCGATGTCGAAGAGTGATGCAGCCTTGCGCAGACTTTTTGCGTCCACTATCCCACTGCGCTTCTGCGATGCGAGCTTGAGGGCTGCAATTTTCGTTTTGGCGAAATCGGAAATGGAAGCAGTGCCCATTGTGCATGTGCGCGTAAATTCAGTTATATCAACAGCCATCGGAGTCTCCAAAATTGGTTGTTAGGTGTCGGTACAGAGAGCAATAATCAATCCAAAATATAAAATACTAAATCAAATGGCTCATCATTTTGTCTACACTCATCCTGCACGCCGAATCAGCCGGTATATCGCCGACCGCCAATCCGTCCGCATCCAGCGCGGCCACGTTATCATCCATTTTTATGACCTCAAGCAGCAGCAGACCCGCAGCATCTACTTCGGCCTTTACTCTTTCCGGTAATACACCGTCAGGCACTCGATTGACAATCAATCCACGATTTGCGACCGGCGTGCCCATCTCCTGCGTCAGGTCGGCAATGCGCTTTGCAGTGCGTATACCGCGCACACTGCAGTCGGACACAATAAGCAAAAAGTCTATCTTGAGCAGAGTCCGACGCGAGATATGCTCGCAGCCCGCCTCGCTGTCCACCAAAATATGCTTGTAGTTCGACGAAAGTCGTTGGATCACATCGCGCAGCACGTTGTTGGCGAAGCAGTAGCAGCCCGGACCTTCAGGTCTACCCATCACGATCAGGTCGTAACCTTCCTGCTCGACCAGAGCCGACTGCACCTGCATATCCAGAAACTCCTGCTTGGCGATCCCGGCCAACTTGGTTGCAGTTGATCTTGCCTCTTCGCGTATCCCGCCGACAGACGCCTCGTACGTGATTCCCAAAGCCTCGTTGAGGTTGGCGTTTGAGTCGGCATCCACCGCCAACACGGGCGTCTCTTTGTGCGCCACCAGCCATTGGAGAATCAGTGTGGAGATTGTGGTCTTGCCCACGCCACCTTTGCCTGTAACCGCTATCGTATAACCCATAACTACCTGCCTTGCAGTGCTTTGCTTGTTTCGCTTAGAAGTCTGAATACCATCTCCGCATCGTCAACCGGCAGCGAACCAGTCCCGCATGAGGGAGTAATAAATGCCCGCTCGATGATATATTCGCGGCTCAACCCACTTTTTGAGGCAAGGTTATCTACCACCGAGTCGAACTTCGCGACAAGGCTCTCGACCGACTGAGACCGCACTTTCTCACTGTTTGTAGGCACGATCCCCCATGCCAAATACTTGCCGTCTTCCAGATATTTTTTGACGGCATCCGGGTAGAGAGCAATAGTATCGCCAAAATCGAATGCGTCGAAGCTGATGATATCGACCCCTGCATCGATGAGTATCGACCATTCAGTGTTGCCGCAGCAGTGAATGCCCGCAAGCGCACCTTCGGAGTGAACAGCCTCTATCATCTCGTTCAAAGCTGAGATCACATCATCCCGGCTCACGCTGACATATGTCGACGATCCGAACGCCGAGAGTATCGGCTCATCGATAAAGCATATCACTTTTTCGGCATACGGCTTGAATTTGCGAATCTGCCATCGACACTTCATCGTCAGAGCCTTTATAATAGCGTCCTTGTAGATGTCGTTGTAATATATTGCGCGCTTGTCTTGGTCAACAACAGTAAGGCCAAAACTCAGCGGCCCGGTAGTCTGCACCTTAACAAACGGCCGCGTCGAACCGCAGTTTTTAAGCGCCACCTCCATAGCGTATATTCCCCTGGAGTAGTCTGGGCTTATGGCGAAGGCGTCAACTTCATCCATTGCGATTTTCTCCATAAACGCGCCCAGAGCAGCGAATGTATCGTCAGTTGTATCGAAATAAATCCGCTGTTTTTCATTATCGATCACCACATCCGGCAGACCCTCGGAGTATTGGACCTCCATCTGCTCGTTCATGCCGTTTGCGGGAAGCTGAGGCCATATAGGCGCATCTGGGATACTATCAAGAACGATATCTATAGCAGCTTTGGCGTCGGCATGCGGCATGCTGCCTATCGCCGTGGCCATGCATCTGGGTAAGAAGCTCACTTTGGCTGATTCTCCTGAGTTTGGTCGGACAGCACTAGATTACAATATTGAGCACCAAATTACAATATCTGAACTGTTCAGTTTAGTGGGAATAAATAAGGCTCGGCAGGAGCCTCGCCCTCCCGGCATGCCTGTCATTGGAAGAAAAAAGCTCATAGAATCTACAATTAGCACAAATTCCCGGATAACTGAACTCTCTCACAATATCTAATCTATAAACCGTCCAATCGAAGAAGCCACAGCACCCAGGTCAGCCATAAGTTTTGCAAAAACATCGAGGTCGAGAGACTGCGCACCGTCACAAAGCGCATCGCATGGATGTGGATGAATTTCTATAAGCAACCCGTCAGCGCCAGCCGCAACAGCAGCCTTACTCATAGCCGAGACATATCTCCAGTTGCCGCATGCGTGCGACGGGTCCACAATTACCGGCAGGTGCGATAAAGACTTCACCACCGGCACGGCCGACAGATCAAGCGTGTAGCGGGTATGGTTTCGTTCGAGAGGATGGACGCCGCGCTCGCACAGGATCACATTGCCGTTGCCCTGCGCCAGGATATACTCAGCCGCAAGGAGCCACTCGTCTATAGTCGCGCTGGAGCCGCGCTTGAGCACAACCGGGCGCTTCGTCTTGCCGACTTCGATGAGCAGCGGATAATTCTGCATGTTCCGAGCGCCAATCTGGAGTATATCCGCGTGTTCCACTATTGCGTCCAGGTCATGCGGGTCCATCACCTCAGTCACTGTAACCAGACCCATAGCCTCACCTGCCTCTTTGAGAAGCTTGAGACCTTCGATTCCCAGTCCCTGAAATGCATACGGCGAAGTCCTGGGCTTGAATGCCCCGCCTCGAAGCAGCTTGCCTCCGCTATCTTTGACGGCCTTCGCAGCAGCCATCAGTTGATCGCGGCTTTCGATTGCGCACGGTCCGGCAGCAACAATCACTTCTTTGGAACCGATGGAGACGCCTTTGACCGTCACAACAGTATCCGCCGGATGAAACTCACGCGAGGCACACTTATACGCGCGCGTGACCTGGGTGACGTGATCGACCCCCGGCATACTTTCGAGGATGCTCGTGAGCGCACCGCGCAGGTCCGGCGGAATTGCGCTGGCTATGCCGATGGCGGTGCGTTCGCCTCCGGGCATATTGAGCGGCTTGAGTTTGTAGGTGGATATACGGTCAACGACTGCCTCGATCTCACTTTTTGAGGCGCCGGACTTCATTGCGACGATCATATTACACTCCGCGACTTATCAGTTTATGACAATATCTTAAGCTCACACTACTCTGCTGTCAAGCGCTCGCATGACTCGGCATAGTATTCCTGCGCAATCTCGAAACCGATAAACGGCAAGCCGAGCCTTGCGCATGCAATTGCGCTGGAGCCTATCCCCAAAAACGGGTCAAGCACAAGCCGTGCACGCTCGACGCCATGCAACTTTATACATCGCATAGGAAGCTCGACCGGGAACGTCGCCGGGTGCGGCCTTTCCTTATCGCGGCTCTGGATAGTCTCATATGGGATAAACCATGTGTTTCCCCGACAGCGCAGATCCCTATCAGCACTTTTCCAGCGGCCTATATTGCTCTTATCCTGATACGGCACACCCACGGCCAGCCTATCGAGCGGGACATCACCGCACTTTGTGAGGTGAAAAATATACTCATGGCAATCGTTGAGGAAGCGCTGTGATGAGATCGGCTTGAAGTGACCAACTGCCACATCGCCTGCTATCCCGGGGTAATTGCCGACCTCGCTCTTCAATATCGCAATCGACTTCACCCAGTGGATCACATTCTGCAATGTGAAATGCCGGACCATCACGTCCAGCAGTTGAAACGGCACCAGCGGATCACTCGGCTTGCCGCCTACATTGAGGAAAAGCGAACCCGTCTCCGAAAGCACTCTTTTGACTTCTGATGCCCACTCGTCCATCCACGACAGGTAATCCTCACGAGAGAGGGTGTCGTCATAACCGTTGTAGTCGATCCCGAGGTTATACGGCGGCGATGTCACAACAACATCCACACTGCCCGCATCCAGACCGCTGCGCATACCCGAGATGCAGTCGCTGTTGATCAGCTTGACCTGAGCGTTTCCGCATACGAACGTCCGTGAATTTATTGCCTGTTCGCTGATTATTTCGTCTTCTCCTCGTTGCTTTCGATCATATTACTAAGTTTATCCTTGATGGCAGTTGCATCACACACGCCTTCAAATTTCTCGACAACATGCCCTCGGCAGTCCGCCAGGACAGATGCAGGAGGTTTTGCAAGAGAAAGGCTCTCAATCGCGCCCTTTCCTGCCCTCTCTTCCCAGTTCAGCCTGCGAAACTCGATCTTATCGCCGAATTCGGCATTCATACGGGCAAACGTCTTGTCCATATCACTGCCGCCCGGCTTCTTGTCGGATCGAACCAATAGCCAAGTCGGCCTGCCCTTATGAAAGGTGAATGCGGGAGCAACCTGCCCCACGTCAATCGGGACGCCTCACCCACCGCCGGATGATCCGCACTGGCTCGGTTCATCCGTCTTCGGCCCTATTGCCTGCAGGCCGGCCCACAGAATGATTAACGCTATAACAACAGCCAGGCCAATCGCAAAGTTCTTCATAAAATACCCTTCGCCGCCAGGTGCTGCTACCCCTGCCGGTCACGATACATCTGCCAAAATAGAATCCATGGGTCGAGCAATATCGTCTGACCATGGTCATGGACCTTGAAAACAAAGTGGCTGTGGTCGACGCATCCGGTGAACACTCCTGCTCCAATCGCATACTGCCTGCCCTTGGGTATGGGCTCATGCTCCGGCACAGTCAGCTCGATTATATGATGCGTCTGGATGATCCATTCGGAACCGTCCTGCCATTTATGTATTCCGCGCCACCGGTTATTATTATCACCATTTCCGAGGCTGTTGAAAAGGTAATGATCGTGGATATCCAGAGGAGCCCAAAGCGGCGTGCCGCGCGGGTGATTGATATCCAGCCCGCCATGCGCCTGCGTGCCCTCATATGCGCCGAGCCAGCAGTCCTCACCCCGATAACACTGCTCGATCCTGAGTCCTCCTTCGGGCAGCGGACACCATGGATAGAGTATGTCGGGGCATATGCGCAGCGCCGCATCCTGAATGGCAAACCGAGCATGTTTGTGTGGACGGCACTCGCCGTGGTCTTCCGCCAAAAACTCGAAAATGTCATCCACGGCATCCAGCCATATGCGCATGCCGTCTATCATCCACGGCTCATAGAAACTGTTCTGCGTGGAGACTTCGCGTTCGAGTATATGCTCATACCCATTGATATCCAGAACGCACGAGAAACGATAATCCGTGCGCGCACCCTGTTCGGGCACACCAAGCTGCTTCAGCGTTGTGCGCAGGACATGTGCATCAGTGGAGACGAGCGTGATTTTTGCCACATCCCCGGAGACAAGTTGAAACTCTATGGCTTCACCACGGTCCATCTCGACTGCGGTGAGTGTTTCTTTGGCACGGCACCTCATATATATAAATAAGCCGGGCGCCGGGAATTCCCTTCCCCGGCGCCCAATCATAACGTCCTTGTATCAGCAGTGCTTCCTGCAAATCTGACACTTTGCTTTGTCACGTAAGCACGAAAATACGAAATCACGATATTTTCTTTTCGTGTTTCTTTCCTTTCGTGTTTTCGTGATATAAACTCTCAGAATTTTTTGGTGTTGGTGTTTTTTTGTATTTGGTGTGGTGTTTCGGGAATTCATTCCCGAAACGATCACCACGTATCGGAAACAAGATTCCCGATACAGCAACACCGATTACCAAACTCGGCAGGAGGGACGCCCCATCCCCGTGTCCGATTACCAGCTCCATCACCCGGCACCCGACACCCAACACCTGATATTTACCCGCACTTGCTGAACCCGCAGAACCTGCAGACCACGCATCCCGACTCATGCTCTACGGCGCTCCCGCAGTCCGGGCATGCTCCAACCATGTTGTCGAGCTTGTCTATATTCTTGGATATCTCATCAGTGGCTACACCCGTCTTGCGTTCGGCCAGATAATGCTCTATTGCAATCCCTATTGCGTCAGCGCACGAGAGCACTGAGCCTCCGTTGCCCCATGCCGGGGTCGGGCACCTGATCCCACGCAGATGTTTCTGGATCGACTGAGCATCCACACCTGCCCTCAGCGCAAGCGAAATCAACCTGCCTATGGCTTCTAGCTGACTCGACGCGCAGCCGCCTGCTTTACCCATCGAAGTAAAGACCTCGCACAGCCCTTCATCATCCTCATTTATCGTAACGTAAAGATTGCCGCAGCCCGTGTTCATTCGCTCGGTGGAGCCTTGGGTGCGGTTCGGCCTGGGTCTGGGACCGCGCACGACCTTACCGGCTGCTTCAGCGGCCTTCTTGTCCATCCCGGACACATTGAGCACCTGCGAGTCCCTGCTGCCATAGCGATAGATCGTGCAGCCCTTGCACCCTTCTTTGTATGCGAGCAGATAGACCTCACGCACATCATCGGGGGTCGCATCCTGCGGGAAGTTCACTGTCTTGGATACGGCATTGTCCGTAAACCTCTGGAAAGCCGCCTGCATGCGTATATGCCAGACCGGAGCGATGTCCAGAGCTGTTCCGAAGACCTTCTGAACATCCTCGGGCACTTCATTCATCCCGCGCACACCGCCCCTCTCAGCGATATTGCGCATCAGTTCTTCACTGTAGAACCCACGCTCCCGTGCCACTTTCTCGAAGTATGGATTGACCTCAACAAGCTCAGTGCCGTCCATAACACGCTTCACATAACTGATTGCAAACAGCGGCTCGACCCCACTGGAGCACGCCGCGATAATGCTCAGAGTGCCCGTCGGGGCGATGGTGGTGACGGTGGCGTTGCGCACTTCCATCCCATCGTCCTTGCGATCATATATACTGCCTTTGAAGTTCGGGAAAATGCCCCGCTCCTTTGCAAGCTCGCACGAGACCTTGCGACCCTCATTGTTTATAAAGCTCATCACCTGCTCGGCAATGGATATGCCCTCTTCAGAGTCGTATGGAATCCCCAACTGCAGCAGCATATCGGCAAAGCCCATCACTCCCAGCCCGATCTTGCGGTTGCCCCTGGTCATCTCTGCAATCTCATCGAGCGGATAGCGATTCACGTCTATAACGTCGTCCAGGAACCGCACTGCAAGCTGGACCGCATGGCGGAGCTTGTCATAATCCACTTCATAATGGTCATCGACCTCCTTCACCATCAGCGCAAGGTTGATCGAACCGAGGTTGCACGACTCATACGGCAGCAGAGGCTGCTCACCGCACGGGTTCGTGCTTTCGATCTGGCCGACATTCGGGGTCGGGTTGTCACGGTTTATCCGGTCTATGAATATGATGCCGGGCTCACCGTTCGTCCATGCCAGGTTCACGATCAGATCGAATACTTTGCCCGCATTGAGTTTCTTGCAAGGCTTGCCGTCGCGGGGGTTGATAAGATCATACTCCTTATTCTTGATTGCAGCCTGCATGAATTTTTCTGTGAGCAGCACGCTTATGTTGAAATTGGTGAGCTTGGATGTGTCTTTTTTGCAGGTTATGAAGTCGATGATATCCGGGTGATCCACGCGAAGACACCCCATGTTGGCCCCGCGACGGGTACCGCCCTGCTTGATCGCTTCGGTTGCCGAGTTGAAGACCTCCATAAACGATATAGGTCCGCTTGAGACTCCGTTGGTGGACTTGACGCAGTCATGAGCCGGTCTCAATCGTGAGAACGAGAAGCCGGTTCCGCCGCCGCTCTTGTGGATGAGCGCAGTATTCTTCACCGTCTCGAAGATGCTCTCCATCGAGTCGTCGATAGGCAAAACGAAACAAGCCGATAACTGACCGAGTTCGCGGCCTGCGTTCATAAGGGTCGGGCTGTTTGGAAGGAAATGAAGATTACTTATGAGTTCATAATATTCGCCCGCAAGCCCATCGATATATTTCTCGGACTTGCCATATGCGATCTCGGCATCTGCAATTGCGCGCGCCACGCGCTTGAACATCCCGTCGACGTCTTCAAGCAGTTCGCCTTTCTCATTTTTTCTCAGATATCGTTTTTCAAGAACGGTTATTGCGTTTTTAGTAAGCATAGCCCACCCCTGTTTTGAAGTTAGATGTAAGAGGTTAGATGTAAAAACACGGACATAATCAATTAATAGAACAACTAAGCAATTTACGCAATGTAAATTGCACGTCTCGGTCTGAATTCCGTATTCAGAACACATATCTCTGGCCAGCATTATTCACAAGGAACGTGAATAATGCTCTCAGAGACCCTGATTATGCGGTAAGCGCATAATCAGGGGTAATACAAGTTCAAGGCCGTAATTTATTTAGCGTGAAGACCGTTTGGAGGAGCGCCGCCCGCTGCCGCCCAGGACCTCCACTATATCTTTGAACTGCCCTGCATCTTGGAATTGCCTGTAGACCGATGCAAACCTCACGAAAGCAACCTGGTCCACTTTCCTCAGGGCTTCGACCACCATCTCGCCGATCTGCTCCGATTCAACTTCTCTGATCCCGGAGTCATAGACCCTGCGCTCTATGTCGTCGGCAATCGATTCCAACATATCCATTCCCACTGGACGCTTTTCACATGCCACGATCATACCCTTCAATATCTTATTTCTATCGAACGGCTCGCGGCGTTTGTCTCTTTTGACCACCATCACGCGGAGTTCTTCTATCTGTTCAAAGGTTGTGTAGCGCCTGCCGCAGCCCACACACTCTCTCCGCCGCCTGATAGCCTCACCGCCTTTTGCGGTGCGCGAATCAAGAACTTTATCGTCCAGATTGCCACAAAATGGACATTTCATGATAAGCCCTCTGCCACTATATCTAGTGGACTTCAGAATAGTATCACACAACATATGCGCTGTCAATGAGGCTCAGCAAATTTTACTGATGCAAAATTCCCCGCAAGTTTTATAGGGGTTAAGAAATATAAATTTGGGACTGGTGATTGGCATGGTCGTAAAATCACAAGCGGCTTCCTCCCTATATACCCAACCCCCGCCCTCTATACGCATCATTAAGCACGCTTGTTAATATTTGTCAATAATTTAATCTCGCAGCTCTGCAATTATATAGACAGCTCCGCAATATTGTGGTAATTACTATAGGGGTTTGTTAATATATCATGGCATCCATACATAATAATCTCTCTGTTTCGACATCAGAATCAGGCATCGACGTGACAAACGGGCTTGTGCTGGTCAGGCTTGCCCTCAGAGACGGCGGCTACGCACAGGAATATCACGCCGTCGATAAGGACGGCAACTTCCAGCTTGTGCTGTCGTCACTGCACAAGAACCTGATTCCGTCCAGCGAATTCCGGGCATGCGCATCACCCATGATCTCCGGCAGCCGTCCACATCTTTTTTCAATCAGCCGTGACTCGCTGAGAATGGTATTTTCCGATGCACGGGTCATTTCGCAAACCGAACAAAGCGTGGTAATACTCCTGACAGGCTCCGCCATGGGTCACCAATTGAAACAACAAATCGAACTGCGTGATGCTGAGTCCTGCGTCCATATTACAGTAGAAGACAATATCGAGAATAACGCACACCCCCCACTGGTTGAGTATCTGATGAGTTCGTATGCGTTCACTCCCGCCAGGTGGGCAGTCACTCACGGCAGCAATATCGATTATACATGGGCTCCAGTCCTCAGGCCGGGCGATGAGCAAATCATCGGCGATCGCGCATTCCATTCGCCCGCCGCGATTATCCAGCACGGCCATTTGGCTGCCGCGCTCATACCAGACCCGCAAGTCACGAAAGGAGAGATGCAGACAGCACTCGACCTGGACATCGCAAACGGCCTGCTCTCATCACCCCTCATCTCATATGGTTTCTGCGGATACGAAGAGTCAGGCAGGTATTTCACTCACGATATGACCATGGCCAGACACCTCAACACTCCATATCTCAAATATGGCTTCGACATTCTGCTGGATGCAGACCGCAAGAGGAAATCCATGCACAAGTATGTGGCTATAGCGCTATGGCGACACGGCAGAGAGTGGAGAGCGGAGAGCGCAGGGCACAATAATTATGCAATATCGACTGCAGACATATACACCGACAAAACCGGAACACTCAGACTAGCTCTGCTTGAGCCTGATGCATGGTCGGCATATGGAGTATATTTTATGGGCGATACGGCGTTAAAAAAAGGAGCGCATGCTCTAATAAATGCATTGCTCAGTGCGCCCAAGTATGCAGGACTTTTTCCAACAAAGTTTAACAGCAACAAACGTGAATGGTCCGGCTGTAATGTCGCAGTTGATGGGGCATATTATCACAGCGTCGAATGCTCGCGCCAGGGCATATGGCTGCTCAGGTGGTATACGGATATCGATCATGATCAGCGAATAGTCAACTATTGTAAAGATTATGGCGAATTCTTAGTCAGGATCATGCGCGATGACGGATCAATTCCCTCATTCTTCGATAAATATGCCCATCCATTACCGACTCTGCTGAGCAGTTCCCAGACAGCCGTCTCCGCACTGTTTCTTGCACGGTTTGGCTCGATCACAGGTGACAATCGATATACTCAGGCTGCCCAAGATGCAGTGAAGTTTGTAATCAAGAGCAACCTGTATCAGGACCACACACTCATCGACACGCAAAACCACCTCACCACTTCGATCCAGGACCCTCATACCGGCTCGCTTCCCCAAAGCGGATGGTCGCTGCTCTGGAGTGCAATAGCCTGCCTGGAAATATACGAATCTACTGCCGATCACAAGTTTCTCAAGCAGGGAATCGATATTTTGAACGATCTCAGCCTGTTCCAGTCGGTATGGAATGGGTGTGGAACGATACCATTCGGGATGTGCGCCAGAGGCAATGTGGATATATCAGCCGATATCGAGCTTACAGCCGCATTCGCCGAATGTGCAATGCGATACTCGCGCGTGTCAGGCGAGAAACTCTATTTTGAGCGGGGAGCGGCAGCACTAAAGGCCGCAGTGAATGCAAACAATATCAGACCGCTGAGCGCAGCGCATATAGGTGCGATTGATGCAGTAATACGCCGTTCATTCGGCGCTGCATTCGTCCATGTTGGAAAAAAATGGGCATTCCCAGTAAACGGCGCAAAGATACATAGCGTAAGTTTCGACCGGAGTATACTCGGCCTGTCGATATGTGATGCGCAGGCCAATACAGCCAGGATCGTGTTTGACGGAATGCGCGGCAGAGCCTACAGTGTGCGCATCAACAGACACAAGTTCACATGTTCAGCAGATGAAATGCGCGCCGGCATAAAGATTCCTAGCCCGCAGCCGTAGGGTGACGCCTCTCCATAAGCGCATCGTGTGGGTCCTCTTTGAGCTGATCGCCGACCTTGGCCAACTTGCGCAGCCGTTCTATTTCTTCGTCCACATTTATCGAATCGACATCACGCCGATCCAGCGCCTGAATAATACGCTCGGCGACCCTTATTGCTCCCAGCACAAGTATCTCATTTTCATACTCAACATACACGTGGAACCTGCCCTTCGGGTCGACCCGCCAATTCCACTGCGTCTCGCCTTTCAGCGTGCTATTACGAAGAACCTGACCCTGAAGCTCGATAATCAAGTGCTCAAACAGATGCGGAATCTCCGTGGACTGGCACTCACGCCGAAAAGAGAAACCATTATCGTTTTCGCACCGATGGCGCGCCAGATGTGGAAAGAGCTTAAAAAGCAGCTTGGGAATATGAGGTGCGTGCTTGGTGGAATAGCAATTTGGGTCAGGCATCTCCACCACCAGCTTGACGTGATTGCTATCATAGAAGAGAATCTCGACTACCTTCAACTTCCGTACTCCTGAGTGGTCGGCAAATGCCTTTATGTAATTGTATTCTATCACTCCGACATGGCGATGTAAAGAGCATGGCGCTATTTTGTCGCCATTATTTATGCATTAGACAACAAGCTCAGCAGTCAACCATATAATAAGCAGCTCTCGCGAAATTACTGTGAGAGCTGCTTGAACGCTACATCAATATCCCGGACCATATATATGCAGCCCTGGGAGAAGAGCCTTCAGGTTGCGCAAAAACCTGAGTGTATCAGCGTTGACCCATCCGGGAGGCGGCACAGCTCCCAGACCAAATCTTGTCACATATGGGTATCCTCCACCCAGTGCCACAAGCGGTCCACATCCTCCGATGACACCGAAATTCCCCGTGCCATAAATCTGTGGATATCCGTAATATCCAGGATTATTACCCGGCTGACTATAAAAAACCGGCGCCTGTTGATTGACCACAACCTGCTGTGACGGTGGAGCCGGTTGGGCTGTCGTTTGAGGAGCAGTTTGTGTCATTGCGGGCTGAGACTGTTGAGCCTGGTTCGTCTCCTGAGGATATTTGACCGACGTGCTCTTGGTCGGCTTCTTGGGCTTGGCCGTCCCCTGCGCAATAACTGTCCTGGTCGCCTGTCCGGCATTCGCTGATGGCCCGATTATATATATACCGTCACTGATTGTATATGTCAGCCCTGCCGCGTTGGTAAACAGCGTCAGCGCCTGTTCAAATGTTATCCCTTTGAGTTTGAGTTCAACCACCCTGCCCGAGACTCCGGGCTCAACCGTATATTGATAACACGTCCCCGCAAACAGAGCCGATAAGCCCTCTTGCACGGTAACGTTCTTAAGCTCCAAATTAACGAGCGCGGGATTTTGTCCGGCAGCATATGCGCTTGCACACACAAAAGCCGTCAACACCAGCACCCACGAGAGCAAACCTATGGATTTCATCTCGTGCCCCCTTACTGCCTGAGCCAAAGGCATACGTATCACACAATCAGTATACCCGAGGGGAGAGAATTTAATAATGTATATTTTGTGTTTAATATCGAAAGAACGCAATGATTCTGGCAAATACCAAATCCAAAATACTAAATATCAAATTCTATAGTGGATTAACTGGCTTTCCGTTGACACGTTTCTCGAAGTGGAGGTGAGGACCTGTGGAGTAGCCGGTGCTGCCGGATTTGGCGATAACCTGGCCCCTTGACACTTGCTGCCCACACTTTACGAGGAGTCTTGAGTTGTGGCCATAGAGTGTGGAAACACCGCCGCCGTGATCTACAATAACTGCATAACCATATGCATTCCTCCAGCCCGCAAAAATTACTTCACCATCGGCAGCCGCATGAATAGGCGTACCCGATGGAACACCGATATCGACACCGGTATGCGGTTTATATATACCACTGATCGGATGCTTTCTGTAACCAAACGGTGATGTAATGGGACCGGAGCACGGCATCGAAAGTCCGCCTTTGAAAGCACGGGCATATCGTGCGCGACCCTTTGGAGTCATCTGATAGCGCCTGATCTGATTTTCAATCTCTTGTGATTCCGCTTGGAGTTCGTCTTCAGCTTTTTTTTGCAGTTCTATGTTGTGCTCAAGGTTATCAATCATCTCCTGCTGGCTGTCGGCCAATGCAGCAACTTTATTGCGTTGAAACTCAAGCCGTGTCTGAAGCGAGCTAATCTCACTTACTCTGCGCGCCTGGCGAGCCTTATCTCTTTCAATAGCCGCCTTATCTGCTTTAATCTGCCTGATGAGTTTTGCATCAGAATCGAGTATTCGCTGGAGATAATATACTCGAGTCTGGAACGACCACATATTGGCCGCGCCAAGCACGACATTCAGATAGTCCAGACCCTCACCCTCATATATGTCGACCACCCTGCTCTGCAGCAGCATTTCACGTCTATCGAGCTGTTTCTGGGTCCTTTTGAGTCTTTCCACGGTCTCATTGAGGTCGGTCTGAGCATCCAGCAGTTTGATCTTGTTGCGTGTAAGACTGGTCTGAGTGCTTTCGAGGTCACGCTGTGTGGAGTAGAGCTGGCTCAGTACAAAGCGCTTCTGGTGTTCTTTTTTCTTTATTTCTTTTCTATAATAGCGGATTTTACTCTGGACATTGCGCAAGTCAGATTTCAGAGCAGACGTTTTTTTCTTGGCGCCGAGCACAGGCAAACACAGCCCAAACGCCACTATAAAGGCCAATGATATTACGGCAAACCTTGTTTTATTAGCAAATCCGTTCAGCATGATTATCTTTTTGGAATGACTGAATCCTCTGGTTATACGTTCGATTCACATAATAGAGAGCATAAACCGGAAAGCCGGGAGGGCGAGGCTCCCGCCGAGCCTAGTCTGCGCCAACTCTCCACTGTGGGCTTTCTATTCATTTAGCGCCTCAGCAGGTCTAATCCCTCAAAAAACGTCTGATGGACACAAAACTGCCCGCTGCACCTATTGCAGCACCCAGTATCACCAGAGACAAAGCCTGAGCAGATGCCCCAAGCCCACTGGAGACCTTGCCGAGCAGCGGCGTCACTTTCTCGGCGGCATATGCAATATATGTAGAGCCGATTCTGAGCAGGCACCATGCCACAATCGCCCCTGCCACTCCAAAGACGATACCTTCGATGACCAGAGGCAGCCTGATGAACTCATTCGTAGCTCCGACAAGCTGCATTATCCGTATCTCGCGCCTGCGCGCATAAAGTGTAAGTCTGATTGCATTACTAATGATAAATGCGGTTGTGATGAGGAGCACAATCACACCGGCAAAACTCACCGCTTTGACGACTTGCGCTCCGGCCATTACCCTTTGGAATGTCTCACGCCCCTCACGGACCGCATCGATGCCGCCCATGGAGCGAATTCTGGAGGCGATCACCGGCAGCCTCTCAGGGTCGGCGACCTTCACATCCATCGCATACGGCAAAACGTTGGTCGGCAGACCCGCTGAGTTGATATCGGGGTACATTCTCTTGAAATTGCGCCATTCTTTGTCGCGGTCACGCAGTTCCACACTGCTGACACCATGCATCTTGCGAATCCGCGCGGCAGTCTCTTCGGCATGACTTCGGTCAGCATCATCGTGCATAAACACGGCTATCTTAAACCTGCCGATCTGAGCTGTAGAAAAATTGTTTGCTCCAAGCGCAGCCAGAACGAACGCCCCCAGCACTCCAAGCGAGAGCGCGATTGTTGATATCGACGCAAAGGCCATGAGGCCGTTTCGCCATATCCCCGTAAATGCTTCCTGAATCACAAACTCTATGTTTCTAAGGTTCACAGTATTGATACATACCTTTATTGACATCACGGACCAGCGTGCCCGATTCGAGCTGGATTACCCGTTTTTTCATCTTGTCCACTATCTGAGAATCATGTGTCGCCACCAGGATCGTGGTCCCGCGGACGTTTATCTGTTCAAGCAGTTGCATAATCTCCCATGAAGTCGCAGGGTCGAGATTACCCGTGGGCTCGTCGGCAATGAGAATGGTCGGATGGTTGATAAGAGCGCGTGCAATCGCGGCTCTCTGCTGTTCGCCTCCCGACATCTGATGCGGAAATGAGTCACACCTGTGAGTGAGCCCCACAAGTTCGAGCACATCGCCAATCCTGCGTCTGATATCTCTGGGGTTCACGCCGATAACACGCAGCGCAAACGCCAGGTTCTCCCAGACATTTTTCTGAGGAAGGAGCTTGAAGTCTTGGAATACTATCCCGAGCTTGCGGCGCAGAAATGGCACTTGTGATGAGTTCAAAAGGGTGACGTCCTCATTATCGACAACCACACTGCCGGAACTCGGCAATATTTCACGATACAGCAGCTTGAGAAAAGTGGACTTTCCGCTGCCAGTGGAGCCTACAACGAAGACGAACTCACCTTTGTCTATAGATAGATCGATGTCTTTTAGAGCATGGACACCATTGGGATATTCGACCGACACGCCCTGTAGATAAATCATATTGCCTCAATTATACTTTATGCTCGTTTTGGATGCAATGACATATATGTTATAATCGAACTGAGCACAAGTATGAAGACCTTAGATAAATACGTCGCAAGAGAGATGATGGTTCCGTTTGTTGCCGGATTTGCGGTCGTCCTCATCCTCCTTGTCGGCAACATCATCTATAACAGCATCGACCTGATAGTCAGCAGAATCAGCCAGTGGCCGGACCTGCTTTACTATATATTTCTGCAGACTCCGTACTGGGTCATGCTCGCTCTTCCGGCAGGTGCGCTGTTCGGCTGCACTCTGGCTGTCAGCAGGCTCGCGCGAGACAGCGAGATCACGATGATGCGAATGGCGGGCATCAGCGTGCGGCGAATATTTCTGCCGGTCTTCATCGTAGGAGCGCTTACCAGCATCGCAGCCTATGTCTTCCAGGAAAAGGTAACTGTCTGGACCCAGCGCGAGGGCGTCAAAGTACTCAAACGCATCTATCTCGCACCCGGTTCGATACCTATCCAGGCAAACGTCTTCTTTCGGGCGGAGCGGTATTATTTTTATGTGAACCGTATCGAACGGACAGGCGGCAATACCACACTCACCGACTTGATGATCTACGAGCCTCCGATAGGAGACGGCTTCCCTACTTTGATCACTGCAAAATCGGCCATGGAAGAAGATCATATTTGGTATCTTAAGGAGTGCACAATATACTGCGTCGCCGACAACGGCGACCCCGAATTGATAGGCCACCCAAAAAAAATGAAGCTTGATCTGCGGCGTGCAGTGACGGACTACTTTGCTCAGGAACAAAAAGTCCCCGAAGCAATGTCGATAAAAGAGCTTAAAGGCGAAATGGACAAGCTCTGTCAGAGTGGCCAAAAATCCGATAGCTACCAACTCGAATACGGCTACAAGCTCGCAATCCCCTTAAGCTCACTCATATTGCTTTTGTGTGTGGCACCGCTGAGCCTGCGTTTTGGTCGAGGCGGAGGTTTCATGGGGGTGCTCATAGGGATTGTGGTGCTATTCTTCTATTGGAACGTGATCCTATTCAGCCGTGTGCTCGGCAAAACAGGAGGTCTGCCGCCCGGCTTGGCGGGCTGGAGTGAAGTAATCATCTTCACAATCCTCGGCATCTACCTTATGTGGGAAACCGAGTAATTTTAGATTTAGTATTTTATATTGATAATTTACGCGTGGTTATGTGGGGTTGGCAACAAGAGCTGAAAACAATTCAAATACAGTCATTCCGAGCGAAGCGAGGAATCTGCTTTGAACCTGACTTTACGAATTTGAACCGCTGAGACACTGAAAAATGAGAGACGCTAAAAGTAAGGAAATCCCATGGTGGGAGTTATTCTGAAAGAAATTCGATTTATTGGTGCAAATTAGGCTCGGCAGGAGCCTCGCCCTCCCATTTTTCCAGTTGAAGTAATCATTGATGGGTAAGGATCTCTGAATCCTTACCCCAAGGCCAGTGCCGGATCTCAAAATCCGGCTTTTACAGTCAACGCTTTCTATTATGTGAGCCGACCGCTAAACCAGAATACGCTACAAATGCAGTCATTCTGAGCGAATGCGAGGAATCTGCTTTGAACCTGGCGTCGCATATATACGGGGGATTTGAATCCCCAAATTTTTTGAATCACAACTAAATGCTTTTCTACTTCTTATGAGACTATTTGGATATTGGGCAGTTTTGGTGTGTGTGCTTCTGCCGGTGTGCGCATATTCGCAGACTGACGATATTGACTCGACAACCACATCGTCCGACATAACCGTGCCCGCACCCATCACCCCACCCAACCAGGTCGCTCCGATACCTGTCGCGCCGTCCCAACCGCCATCGGGCTATATTCCTATGCCCGAACCCTCTGCATCAACAGGTCCGGCCAACTTCATCAGTGTCTTCGGGGCAGAGTGGAACACGATATTTGAAGACGGCAAGCCTGCCCTCACAGTTGCGAGCGGACATGTCACTGCCCGCTACCGCAACGTGCTGGTGACAGCCGATGCCGGAACGGTTGACTATAAGACAAACACAGCGACATTCTGCGGCAATGTTGTCTTTCAGATAGACAAACAACAGGTGCTGGGCAAGCAGATCATCATAAACCTAAACACTGGCAAATGGGACATGCAGGACGCCATTACGACGCTGACCCCCGACTTCACCAGAGGCTACACTTGCGCACCCGTTTTCGGTAATGCACCGACCATCGAGGGCATAAAGCGGTCCTCCATGGCTGTCAGAAAGGGCGAGGTCACCACATGCGATCTCGCCGATCCGCACTATCAGCTTGTTGCCAGGTCGGTCGACATATATCCAGGTCAAAGGCTCGTATTGCGAAATGTAAAGCTGATCGCGCTACATAAAAGACTCCTCACATTTCGCAGGCTGGTGATCCCAATAAACCGCATCATGCGAGACCCTGAGCTTCTGCCCAAGATAGGCCAGACCACCGAAGAAGGCTTTTACACCAAATTTTCGTATCCACTTTCCGGCAGTGGAAAAGAGGCAACACTTCTGCTGGTGGACCTGATGTCCAAGAAAGGAGTCGGCACGGGGATCAGCAACAACTATCAGTCCGGCTCCACAAACGGCGATGTACAGTTCTACACTCTCAACGACCGCAACATCGGCCGCCAGACATATACGGGCAGGGTCAACCACAATCAATGCTTAGGCGACTACAAGTTAAATTTGATGACCGACTTCAGAGCCAACGAATACCAATACGCGCCGCACAGCCAGACACTCACCGGCAGAGCCACACTGCTGCGCGATACATCGATGTCGAAAAGCTCACTCGTGATCGGCTATCAGAGCAACAACACATACACCAAAACGTCCAGCACCACCGGCAATCTGACCTACTCTCAAAAGATCGGGACCAACTCGTCTTTAGACAGCCTGTTTAACTATATCGCCTACTCCGGCAGCACAAATAATGCGCGGCTCACCTCAAACCTTGCGTTCACAAAGAAAGAGGAAAAGTTCGACTGGAGCCTTACCGCCATCAAACAGACCGACCTCAGCGACGAAGCGTTCGTCACCAGCGGGTCATTCGGCGGTGTCGAAAAACTGCCGGAGCTTTCGCTTACAACGGACAGCGCACGGATCGGCAATCTGCTGCCGTTTGGGATTCCAACGCAGATGAAACTTGCATTCGGTGAATATGCCGAGGTGGGAAACACCAGTCTGTTCCGCACATATTATGAGATGGCTACTCCGGCAAAGCCCCACCCCATCAGCAGCACGTGGAACCTGCTTATGGGTGCAGGACTCAAGCAATATGTTTACAGCAACGATACGGCGCAATACGCGCTCAACGCCAGCACGCAGCTCAAAAAGAAATTTACTGAGTGCTCCGATTTCTCTCTGACATATCGCTACCAGAACCCCCGCGGATATACGCCGTTCCGTTCCGATTACATCAGCACCTACAACATCATAAACGCAGCCCTGACCCTAAAGCAGGGAGAAAACAACAAATTCAGTCTGATTGGCGGCTACAACTTTGAACAGCCGTCCGTGCCCTGGCAGAACACGACGCTCAGATGGTCGATCCAGACCTCACCACACCTGCTCTTCTATACGGCGACGGGGTTCAATTTCAATACCTGGAAATGGAAAGCTCTCATCAACCAGGTCAGATACAGATCACTCGACGACTGCTTCCGTTTCGACCTCGGCACGCGCTATGACACGACGGTAGGCGTGCGAAAACTCTCCAGCATCAAAGGGCTGCTTGACACAAGGGTCGGTCCAAAGACTCGGGTGCAGGCTTCACTGGGCTATAACGGCATCAGCCAGGACTTCGACTATCAAAACATCATGATAACCCGCGACCTGCACTGTTGGGAGCTGTCGCTGGCATATGTAAACCAGACCGGCTTCTACACAGATAAGGGCATCAGGCTCAACCTGCGAATCAAAGCATTCCCGCTCACGCAGAATTTCGGCGCAGGAGCATTCGGTCAGGTCCTCGATACGAGTGTGGGCGAAGACTTCTAATAGAGTTATGAGTTAATGGGTTACGAGTTGTGAGTTGTGAGTCGGGAGGGCGTCCCTCCTGCCGAGCCAAGTCGTAATAATATTACTATTACGCCAATTACGAGTATGCTTAATCCACCCGGCTCAGGCACCAAGGTCCCATCCACACGTAAGCTGAAAGGCAGCGCCTGCTTATACCATGTTTCACCCTGATCGCCCGACAGAAACCCGTAATAACCCGAGTATGAATAAGATATCCCGCCGTAACTGTCGGCATCACTCGGCATCACAACCAAAAAATACGGTGTGCCGCCGGTCAACAATATAGGGTTCTCGGGTTGAACATAGTAATACTGCATCACGGGACCGGTCGGAAATATTGTCCATTGTGCCAGCGCGGATGTTGAAATATCAACAAGAGACGGCGTCAGATATACTGTAAAACTTGTATCCTGCACACTGCGAGAGAGAGCCGTACCGAAGTTATTTGCATACGAGTCCGAATCGAGCACAAACGGCGCGGCAGCCCAATACAGCGTAGTGCCGTCATTCAGAGATGGACCATTTCCCACATACGATCCACCATCAAACAGCCATGCCCAGCCCGGAATCCCGATCGACAAAAGGCACAAGGTAATTATAATAGCAGCAGTCTTGCGTCTATTCATCATAGTTTCGTCTCTCTCATTTATAAATAGTATCTTTTTGTATTATAGCATGTAAGCAGGGATATTGCGTTCGATATCGAATCTTTGAATTAGTGGGAATGATTCTACTACACATGCGCGTCGATGCGCAGGGAGGATGCTTATGTTCACAAGACTGTGGCGCTACCTCAAGGCCTTATTCCTGGGAAAGCTGGACGAGTTGGAGAACCCGGAGATTCTGCTTCAGGAAGCGGCTCGTGAGATGCGTGAAAACCTCGCGGCCAACCGCCAGCGTGCCGTCACTGCAATCACCCAGAAAAACAATCTCAAGACGCTTTTGGATGAACAGGAAAAGCGTGTCGCCCAGCTTGAAGCGCAGGCAGAGATGGCCGTCAAGCGTGGCGATCGCGATCTGGCACGGCGCGTTCTTCGAGAGAAGATGACGTTCGAGGAGACAATCGTATCCACACGCACGAGTTATGACCAGGCTGTCGAGGCGTCGGAGGCGATAAAAGTCGCGATCCGCAGACAGGAAGAGACAGTCCGCCAGCGCACAGCCGAGGCACTCGCAAAAAAGGCTCAGTGGAAACAGGCTCAGATACAGATCGAGATCGACAAGGCTCTCAACGGCCTGACATTCGAGGCAGAGTCCTCCGCATGGGAACGCGCGGGTGAAAAGATTCGCACGGCGCAGTCCGAAGCCGCAGCGCGAGCCGAACTAGCCCAGGCCAGCATTCAGGCCAAGATTGCAGGTCTGCAGGATGATGCAATCGATGCCCAGGCCGAGAAAGCGCTCGAAGAACTCGAACAGAAAATGGCAGCTCCAAAAGCCGAAGTCGAGGCTCAGCAGACAGTCCAAGCTGGTCAGGTTACTGAGAGTGATGTCGAGCGCCAACTGGCCGAGCTTGAGTCAAAGCTGGGGACAGCTCCAGCCGAAACATCCGAGCAGACACCTTCGCAAGAGGAGCAGCCGGAACAAAAGCAGGAGTAAATGCCTTTTTCTCATCGGCATAATCTTTCTTTGGTAATCAAGCGGGCGCTGAAGATGCCGTTATCGGTCATCTTATTGAGTGTGGGCGCGCTCTTTGCGCTCATGATGCACAATTTGCCGGGTCTGTTTATTTTTGGACTTTCGATAACCGGAGTGTTCTTCTTTGTACTATCCAAGCTCCAGGACAGCGATTTTATCCGAGCCGCAATCCGAGAAGACACCAACAGGCGACATGCCCATGAGGCAGAGAGCCGTGTGTTCAGGATCGAGGAGCTTGATATCGAGAGCCGTGTGCGTATGAAAACGATAGTCAGGCTCCAGAATGAAATCGCCGATGACATAGCAAGCTCGCCTATCGATGAGACCGCCGCAGGTCTTGCGGACACTCTCGTTCAGACAGAAGACATAGTCGACCGGGCACTCTCTCTTGCCCAGCAAAAACGCGAGCTTCAACGTTTCCTAAATAAGACTGACCCGACCAGTATAGAATCGCGCATTACTGACCTGCAACACCGTCTCGAATCCGAGACCGATCATGCACGGCATTCCGAAATCGAAATAGCACTGGGCGCAAAACGTCGTGAACTCGACGACTATCGAGCGATAGAGCAGGCAGGAGTGCGGATTATGGGTCAACTAGAGAGCATCGAATGTTCATTCGCTGGGCTGAGAGCCAGGCTCGTGCGAATCAAGTCCACCGACATCAAAGAGTGGGTCTCGGCGAATGAAGACCTGAAAGTCGAACTTGTCGGGCTGCACACCGCCGTTGACACGCTCGAACAGTCCATAAATGAAAGCCTTCAATTTTAGAAGTAGTACTTTATATTGATTATTTTTCACGCATTATGCGAATCAAGTTGCAGTTTTAGTCCCCGTAGGGGTGGTTGCGTTGCCATTTTGCAATATAGTGCTTCGCGCTCAAAAACCTGTTCTAGAGGGTTATCCTACAAAAGTGAAGACGTTTGGAGAAATGATAAAGAAGCGCCGTCTTGACCTCGGTTTGAGACAAGATAATGTGGCAGAAATGCTAGGCGTCAGTAGAACCTCTATAGCCTCTGATTTCTCCTGGCGGAGCCTTGTGGTAGCAAAGCGCTCCTGACGATAGCCTCACGTGGTTATTCTCTGCAATTGTCAAAATATCATTCACGTCTTGCGCACATTATGTCCCCCAGCAGTTAAACAATTCATCATTATATCGTTGACAATATCTTATTCATGAGCTAGTTTTCAATAAGACTATGTATAATGATGCTTGCTGCGCACAAATGGAGGTGGTAATGCAGTCGGGAATACCGCGCCCGTGTGAGCATCACAGTCATGATCAGCTACTAAGGAGGCAATTCATGCAAGGCAAGTCTCGTAATCTGGTAGTACTGGCAATTTGTTTTCTGATGATTTGGGCGCTGCCCGCACAGGCGGCAGTAATCCGTGTAAAGACAGACGGCAATGACAACTACGACGGTTCCACCTGGGCTCTCGCAAAAGCGACCATCCAGGCAGCGGTCACAGCCGCTTCCAGTGGCGACCAGATATGGGTGGCCGCCGGAACATACGACAATGAAGAAGACATAGACTTGAAATCTGGGATAGGCTTGTACGGTGGATTCGATGAAAATGACACCTCCTTTTCAGATAGAGATTGGGAGACTAACGAGACGATCATAGACGGGAGTGGCATATACTGCGATTATTATACGTCGCCCGACCCGATTCTGGACGGATTCAAGATTCAGAACTTCGAACTTTGGGCTTATGAGAGTTCACCAACAATAGCCAATAACACATTCTCAAATCCATGGCAGTCACAATACTGGTGTGTACATATCTACTTCTGTTTTTCCTCGGCCATCGTTTCAAACAACACTTTCATAGGAGGCTACGACACACTATACTGTGAATGGTCTAGCATAAGGGCTTTTGACAATTTGATTGTTGGGGCAGAGTGGCGTGGCGTCTTTCTTGAGTGGGATCAGGGTTCGGTAATTACAAACAACACAATAGTCGGATGTGGCAATGGAATTGAATGTTACGATATTGCCGAGACATCATTTCCAGCAACCATATGCAACAACATTATTGCACTCAACGAATACGGCTTGTACTATAATGATCCAGACACTACTCCAACAATCAGTCACAACTGCGTATATGGCAACACAACTGCCAACTACTACGGAATCACAGACCCAACCGGGAACGACGGAAACATCTCCTCAAATCCGCTCTTCGTTGATGAGGAAAATGATGATTATCACATCACCTCAAACTCTTCCTGCATTGATGCGGGTGAAGACGATGAAGTCGAAACAGGTTGGGTCGATATTGACGGCGAACTGAGGCTGGTGGATATGGTATCCGGCGGAGACAAGGTCGACATAGGAGCCGATGAGTATGCCGATACCACGGCACCCAGCACACCTGTCGTGACAGATGACGGTCAGATGACTGCGTGCTTGAGCCAAATACATGCCAGTTGGGTATCCACAGATTCCGAGTCTGGTATAACCGAGTATCAGTATGCAATCGGAACAACTGTAGGCGGAACAGACATTGCTGGCTGGACTGCTCCAAGCCCGGCAACTGCTACGCAAGTCACTCACACCGGACTATCGCTTGTGGTTGGTCCGACGTATTACGTATCGGTGAAGGCGACCAATGGTCAGGGGCTGGTAAGCAGTGTAGGGACCAGTGATGGCATAATTGCTGCCGCCGGCTTGCAAAACGGCAATTTCGAGGAAAACTTCAGTAATGGATTGGCGGATCACTGGAATACTTTCACGGTATCCGGCACGCCGACGTTTAGTAGTGACAACACGAACTATGTTTCGGCAAATTATAGCCAATGTGTCGGGTCGATCTGTTGTGCTGGGGTTTATCAAGCGATCAACAATCTCACGACAGGACAAAACTATACTGCATCTGTCTGGGTAAAAAGTAGCAGTGGTGATGTCAGCACTTACGTTGGCATTAACCCGTACGGTTGCACCGATCCTGCATCGACCAGCACTGTATGGAGTGCTGCCTCTTCAAGCACCGATTGGACACAAATTTCCGTTACCACTAATGCTCTGACAAATGCTGCAACTGTTTTCATCAAAGTGGTGAATACGGCTTCCGGTGAGTCGGCATATATTGATGATGCGGCACTGGTTCGGGATTCGATAACTCCATGGAACCCCAGCAATAGTGGTTTTGATTACCGTCGAGAAGTGACGCTTAATTCATGCGACTTTTCGCGTGATAATGTGCCTCTTTTTGTACGCATATCTGCGCCTGATGGCATGTATGTGAATACAACTTCGGTTGCAGTAGACGAAATAACTTTAGGTACGGCAGTGTCAGTAAGTTGTGCTGATATTTGGGCGCAGCCATCGGGCAAGGTAGCCGAGGTACATTTTATAGCAAGCGGTACGACTGCATCAGGTTCTCAGAGGCGTTTTCTTGTGTACTACAATGCGACTAATACCGCTACAGCATATACTTGGGGCAATCCCAATTGGGGATTATATGACGAGCGTGATCGTGAATTACCAACCGGCGATGACTATTTCAGGCTTGAGTCGGATGTTCTAGGGCTCGAGCGTTCTCGTTGGGAGATGTATAGTGGTTTTATTGGAGAGCTGAAGCATGGTCGAAGACCCGGATACTCACTAATTGAGCGATTGTCAGACTACTGGTCGCCTGTGGAAGGCTTCTACAACAGCTACACGGCAACAAGTGGAGAATTGGTTGCTAATAGTGTTAATGCTGAGGACCTAGTGGTTCCAACATGGCAATCTGACAGCTCTGATAATCAGGTCTCTCTATCATTTTCCTTTACGAATGTAACACCAAGCAGTCCAACTGGTTTCCCGTCGCATTCTGCGGAAGAGACTTATAGGCTCATCAAAGGACAGCCATGGTGTGAATTCGTAATGACTGTTTCAGACGATGTCGAACTAACCAGCACAAACTGGGGTCCTAAAATACTATACTTCAATACCGGCGAATGTGGCTTCGATTACATGGTATCAGATGAGTATAGCAGTGACCCTATCGCACTTAGATACAATACAAACGTGAACTGGATAGTCGACTACAATTCCAGCGATACAAGTAAGGCTGCAGGATGGTATATGTTCAAGCCCGGAGACCTGCGCACACGAGACAACAGTGGTATAGAGATTTTCAACTCGGCTCCTTTCAATGTTGAGGATGATAACACATATAGATACTTGTGGGTTTTCGGTGATCGAGACGATATTGTCGAACTGTTTGAATCAATGAACCCAGGCTGGACTGTGGGTGATTCAGCCACGAGTGTTACGATTATACAGCCTAAAGCAGATACTGTATTTGTACCTGGCGATTGTATTCCTATTGATATATGTGCACCAACCAGTATGAATATCACAGCTATATGGAATCGCCCTAGCCTGTCTGATCTTTCGATCAATCTTGTCGCGACAGATGACGGGCGGTATGAGGCATCCTATGATGTTCAATCAGTCGAAGACTGGGGAACCTGGACCTTGGAAGTATATGATGGTCAGACGCTGGTGGCATCAAAAGAGATAGAGGTCCTGGAGGGACATGCACATCCACATGTTCTTTTCTCTTCATCTGATCTGTCCAACATACAAGCTCGGCGAACCACGACCCATGAAGCAATGTGGAACAATCTTATATCCAGCTGCAATCAGATTGTGAATTATTGCGGCAACGATCCTGTGGAGATACCTGCAAGCGGCGCAGATATACGCAGTTACGGTGATAGATTACTTGCGTTGGCTTTAGCAGTTAAGGTTAATCCAGATCTAACTACATACAAGACAAAAATGTGGGAGTATTTCTGGACAATGCTCCGCTATAAAAACTGGTATGATGATGGCGAACTGTGGGCGAACAACAACAGTGACCTATGTGGAATGATTTTCCTGCAGTCTCTTGCAATAACTTATGATTGGTTTTATGATGATCTGACCTCGACAGAACGCCAAGAAGTAAGGCGCTGCCTGTTGCAATATTCTGAACGTGCCCTTAATGACTTTTGGCGACAGTTCGATCAATATGGTGCAGAATTCAGTTTGTGCAATCACATATGGATTGTTCATTCGGGTCTTGCTAGTGTGGCGTACGCGCTTGAAGATGAGATGGATGAGACCACCAGAACTGAGTGGGATGACAAATGCGAAGCGGCATGGGACAGAATCATCTCGGTAATCAGCGAAGATGGCAGCCACCCTGAAGGAGTTGGGTATGGCTGCTACGGTCTGGAATACCTGAATCGTTGGGTAGAAATGCGTCGTATTGCAGGAGAAGGCAATGGTTTTGCAGATGATCCATGGTTTAGCAATACGAGCCGTTGGTTGTTGTACTCTGTATTGCCGGGAGGAAGTGATAATTGCTCGGGGTTTGCAATGTTTGGTGACAGCACTCCCTATGCATGGATACTCCCCAAAGGAAGTATGTCACTTTTGGCCCGCGTTCTAGATGATCCGATTGCACAGTGGCTCGCCACTACTTTGGTTCAGCCGACAACTTACACAACACCTTTACGCTATTTGTGGTATGACGCTACTGTTTCTGCAGTAGATTTGAGCACATTGCCCAACTGGAATTACAGCCACGACAGCAATTTGCACAGTGGCGTCGACTATAGTGGCGGTATTTTTACATGGCGTTCTTCGTGGGATAATACTGCAACATACTTCTCACTCAAGTGTGGCCGGACGTTTATAAGCCATGCTCATCCTGATGCCGGCACTTTCATTTTGCATCGAGATGGTGTGCCGTATATTGTCGATTACGGTTTCACGTATAAGAAAATGACAGATGACGAAAACGTGTTGCTTCTCGATTATGGTGGTGAAGCACCTGTCGGACAATATGGCGAAGGATACGAGTGGTTTGGTGTTGAAAATGAGCCTCAGCCTGGCCCGGCGTATTGGGGAAGCATTACGCATGTTTTGGCTAATGGAGAAAGTGGAAATCCGGGTGCTTATTTTGACGTTGTCTGCAATCCGGCTCCAAGTTATGATTCGACTGCCAGTCATCTAGGCGCATGGACGAGAGAGTGCGTAGGGTTGGGTGACTTTTTCATGATACGCGATGTAATGAGTGCCGAATCAGAGTATAGTCCTGAGTTCCAACTCCTGCTTCACTCATTGGTGAGCGTGCCTGATCAATACGGCACCATGTGGGATAATACTTCAAATCCATATGACGGTTACCATACGACTTACACATATAACCAAGATGTATACCGAACGACAAATCCTTGGGCTACTGAGAGTGGAGGTTGGAGTACCGACCCGCGCAAAGATGTTGATACTCAGACCTATACTACGGCTACAGCGGCACATGAGTTGTATGTAGACGAGCTGTCATATGATACGAATTGGTCCGGTGCAATTGATGCATCCTACTATGTTCCAACGAGCAAACCGAATGGTGATTCGAATGTAAATGATAAAACTCCATACCAGTATGGTGGGATGCTGACTCGCAGCAGGACGGCAAACAGTGCCAGTTCTTTGATCGGTCTTCGTTTTGATGACCAGACGACTGGCTGGACGCTGAAAAGGTGGAATGACACAAATGATGGCGGGGATAGTCAGGCGGAAGGTGTTGTAATACGTAATTCTTCCAGTCAATCAGTCCTATCGGTTTTGTGGCCTGTAAATGGTAGTTGTACCAGCTCGCGAGGCTGGAGTGTTACAGGGACAATGGCCGGGAGACGTTACCTGGGTGGTGATTCTCCTTCATATTTTGCAAGGGAGACGACGTCCGTGGTCGATAATGGCACTTCGTTATTGAGTGCGTCCGCATCCGTATCGCTTCAAGCCAGGATGGAGCATACACCATCAGCAAATGACCCAAACACAACAAAGATCTATGCGGGTGGAAGCTGTAGCGTGACAATATATTGTCCCAACCAGCCGACTACGGCTACAATGGACGGTAATTCTCTTTCGTTTACATGGACCAGCGGACACCTAACATTTACTATATCGTCGGCTGGCGAGCATATCATCAGTTGCTACTAGTTGAAAAAATCAGCTGCCATACTTTGCGGGTCTATCCAATTATTGGATAGACCCGCTTGGTTTTATAATATGCCCACAAAGAGGACTACTAGGTACTTCTCAAACCATTATGGCGTGCCTACCACGGCAGCAGTAACGCATACGTGGTAAGCCAGATGCTTGAAAACAGAACCAATCTGGTTGTTCTTGGTGACAAGGCTTATGCTGGGAACCCCAACTATTGACTGGAGTGCAAGTTTGGCCTTTCGGGTCTGCAAGAACTAGTGGGGACCCAGCATTATAGCTGTAGTAACTGAACCCTTCTTTAGCCGGGTCTCTACTTACAAACCGCCCTGTCTCCACATCATAAAATCTAACCCCAAGCTGTAACAGCCCAAACTCAGGCTCCTGGTAATGCGTATAATACCCAAGTTCACCGACGTACTGATACGGCTGGTCGATATGCCCTGTAAACTCATCATGCGTAATCAGTGAGCCATAAGCATCATAAGAATACCGATCAATAACACTGCCACCTGAATCTGTAAGCAGCCGGGTAGAACCGAATGCCCCTGCGAGTGATGTTGCTGAATGCTTGGCGGTTCTGATTGGAGCCGTGGGATATGTATATTTCCTACTTGTTTTCGCTTCATTATGCAAACTCAACTTATGTTTCGAATCAAGGTATCACCGGATGAATGATATCAGACAGTTGATCGGCAATATTATACATAAAGCTGGTTGTGTTACCTATGGCGTCAGTGCTTTCGGTCACGTTTCCTCGCGAATCATATCGAATGTGGGTAATATGTCCCAACTGATCTGTAATGGTTACCGGCTGCCCGATCTTGGCAGATTGAGTGTAGATGCCGTCTGTTGTGTAGTTGTATGTTGTAGTGATCGTCTGAGTGGCATTGTTTCCAGGTGCCACTTTCGTAAGTACGTTTCCCAGGCTGTCATAAGTAAACGAAGTGCTCACAGTCTCACTGCCGCCGGTTGTGCCTGGCTTGGGACCAACAACTGTATTCACCAATCCGCTCGGTTCATAGTATGTAAATGTCGTTGCCGGTTTGGTTCCTTCCTGAATACTCGTCAGTCTGCCGAGGGCGAAATTGTTGTAATCGTAAGTGTAGGTAGTCGTAGTATCTCTTGGAGTCGTGGTGCTCGTGATATTGCCGTATTGGTCGTAGGCAAGTGATGTTTCCTGTCTTTTCTGATCAACAATTTTTGTAATCTTTGTTGGGTTAGTAGAATCCTCATACAGATACGCTATATCGTATCCTGTCGCGTCAGTAATACCTGTGTCAATATTGCCATTGGCAGGATCGAAGTTGGCAATCCACTGAGACTCAACGACATCTTGCAAATTCTTTATGCTAACAATGGTGCCATCAGTATATTTGTAAGAAAATTCCGTTTGGTTGCCATTGTCATCGACAATCGACTCCACCTGTGCATCAGAGTTGTAATTAAAAGTCTCTGTACTCATACCCGAACCTGTAGGGCTGGGAAAACTGACGGAAGTTACGTGAGGCTGTGCTGGCCCCATCGGATTTGCCGGGTCCACATATGCGGTATATCCATAAGTCCATCGAGCGGGTATAGCGCTGTCGGATACATTGCCGATCTGAGAAGTCGAAAGCAGACATGTTGTTCCCGCGCTGCTTCCATATGAGTAAATTACTTTTCTGTTATATGCGTCAGTAACGGATGTCAGGTAGCCATTCGTATAAACAAAGCTCAGCAAAGAATTGGCCGGTGTACTGTCATCGACAATACTGGTTACCTGATAGTTATTGTTCGAGTCCCTGTTTATTGTAATATAGCGGCCCATTCTATTCGATATCCGGGTGAGCACATAGCTGTCTGCTGCCTTTGGTGTGAATGTCCAAACAGTCTGATCCTTGAAAGTTATTGATATTGACTGCCACTGACCTGTCGTACCTGACGGCACGCCGGTAACAATGAACTCGGAACCAGTGGGTTCAGTAAATTCGCCGGTCGGCTCGTCATTGTCAAGCACAGGAGTCATATCCTCCTCGGCGCTGTTCGGGTATCTCAGTGTTAGATCGCTCCAGGTCTGCGCATCACTTGAAGTCATACTTACATCATATGTATCCACCCAGCCAACAGACTGACCGGCAGAAGCATATCCCTCCTTGGCCACCTTGCTCAGGAAGTTTCTCTGGTAGACTATTCCAGGTCCATACGGATTGTAGACACTTATATCCGCACACGGAATATAGACATGCTCTCCTGTAGCAAGATCTACAGGATCATCACCTTCCTGGCAGCCTCCATGAACGGGCGAAAAGCTCGGCCTTGCCGGATATGTCGGAGCACCACGGCGTCCAGGAGAAGCTATTGTTTTGCGGTCTGCGATAGGGCCTGTGTAATTACTTAAAATAGAAAATGCCCATGTAGTGCCTACATGAACACCATATTTATACCCTGAGCATTCTCCCTTGCCATCCACCCAACCCGATATCTCAATAACTCCGGAAGAGGAGTCAACCTTATAATACCTATCACGTCTGGTAGTTCCAGGAGCGGGCACACCAATGCACGAGCAAAAATTGTAAGTGAAGCTGTTCCCGTATGGACTGTAGATGGCATACGATGCAAATTCATTTATCCAAGTAGTTGCAGGGATTCCTCCACCGTTCCATATCCATTTACTCCAACATGTTCTGGCAAGATGTAAGTAGGCGTAACAGCCGCTTGTGCCTGAGTAAACAACACCGTATACTGGGCCTGGACCTGATTGCGTTGTTGTGATTGGAGGACAATCGCAGCTCATACAATCATGACAACCTGCAGTACATTTATCCACTTGTAGTATACCGCCGCCGGAATCATAAGTCCAACTCTGCACAGGAACTACTGCCAGGCAAAGCAATATTCCAACAGCAGCTAATTCTATGACTATATATTTCGCTTTCATCTCAAGAGTGCTCCTTATTGTTTTCAAATCACCAATCATCTCGCCGAATCCGGCAGCGGCTCAAGCTCCAGAGCCGGCACATTATACACGTGATCTTTAGGCGCATCAGGATCAAAGAATGCATTGGAGTCCAGATGCTTCTTTACAGCAAGTCTTGTGTTGTTGACGGATTGGTAGTCATTTTCCAGGTCATATATGCTGTCGCTGAGCTGAATATAGACACATCCGCCGCCAATCTCACGGACAACAGGCGCCGGAGCGCAAAGTAGTCTGTCCAGACCAAAGAGTTCCACATAGGGCTTGCCGAATACTGTCACCCAGTATAGCTCTGGTATGTACTTTTCCAGTTGATAGCCGGTAACGCATAGTCCATAACGCTGGCGCTCCGGGTCCAAGCAGCCGACTGTATCGTTCAATCTGCCAATGTCAATGTCTTGCTCAGTAAGCATATGGATATATGCAAAATGGGGAGTGAGTCCTGGAGCGGACATCTCAAGTAACCGTATCAACCCGGCAACGTCAGCTTTCGCGGCATCGACTGTCACCATAATACTACCGGTCTTCTTTCGTACAGACCATGCAGACCACACACTTCCTTCTGTTTTTGGCTGTCTGCGCTTCCATAAGAACACATTGCCCCAATCACTTAATGCCGGTCCATAATCCGCCGGATCAAAAGGAGTGCGAATAGGTTCATACGTTCCCCATTTCTCAGGAATGAGATTGGGTGAAGTTTTGCATAGAAGATCGAGCACCTCTCGCCCATCTTCTTTGGACATAAGGCGTCTCGGTGTAAGTATATCCATTTCAATTTCTCTGACCATTAGTATCTCCTATCAGTAAGGTACAAACGTGCCTGTTGCAGTATCAAATTTTGTTATGGTTCCACCTATGTTTTTAATGGCTCCCTGCAAGGGTCTGGACACCTTTGTGCTTGTGTTTACAATCAAACTCATAGCTCTGGCCGGTTGCTTCAGCATAGCTTACTTGCGCCTGCAACTGCTTAGTATATGATTGATAGACTACATTCTTTACCTCTGTAAGTCCACCCTCCATAGAATCAAACACAGTGTTTCGTACAGCTCCACTCAGCGTTCTGCCCGCAACCATCTCAGTGTTGGCTGCTATTCCTCGCCCGGCAAGAGCGCCATTTTCGAATGCCAGGCCTTCCGCTCTGTTGAGTGTAACCTGTGCTATAGATTTCCGCCACTTGCACTACTACCAACACTAGCGGTCGAAACCGTTAGGGCAGTTTCTTTCCACGTTTTCGGTGTCCAGAGTGATGAAAATAGACCACCGGCGATATACAGCGGATTGTGAGTTTTGTCATATTGCGCCGCATACCATTCAGCAGCATATTCTCCCCGCTGGGTGCCGACATAATCGCCGTCTTCAAGCTTTTCCCACCACAGCTTGCTCCTGCAGAACCCACTGGGATCAATCGCATTAACAGGATTATTCTCCACATATCCGTAGAGGTTCATCCCTCCCTCATATCCTATCGGGTCACGAGTCAGGAACCTGCCGAATCAGTTATCGATCCAGTAAGATATCCAACGGCTATGAGTTACAAGTGGCCCAACATATCAATGAGTCCTTCGAGAACCAATCCTCTCTCATTTGGCTCGCTATCTTCTCGAAGCCCTGTGTTACAGAATTCCATCCAAATGATCTCACGAAGCTCTTCTCGTTGTTCACTGGTAAGCGGTGACTCTCCGATATGATCTAGTATTGCTAGTGACTCAGGACTACATTTCGATATAACCTCGTGTAGTAGTGTCAACTGTTCTTGTGATACCGCGGATTGTTTATCCATCGCTTTATTTATACCTCCACCCATTACTATTCTTAGCCCATGTGGTAACCACCTTGCCCTCTTGATTAAGTGAAACTACTGCATCTCTGCCCACATAAAGAGTGGTTCCACGTGTTGGTTGTGAAACTGTTTTTCTTGGATTTCTTACTGCATCGAGTATTGCTTTCGTTGAAACACCATGTGCATCTCGCGATATAGCTTGCTCAATACCATGACCTGTGTAGCCTTTGATAGGTATAGTTGTTGCTTCCGCCGCCCCAAAAGGAGCTGCAGCAGCTACGCCAGCGGTAATCACTGTGACAACGGTAACTACATCATCCACTAAACCTGGTGCATTCCGAACACTAGGACGTCCTACGAATGTGCCTGCTCCCTCGCCACAATGCCCAATCTTCTTAGGAAACTTAAACGTACCGCGCAAGGATGAATAACCTGGAATCAGCGCATCTAGTATAGGACTGTCAGGAAGATATTTGTCGGTTGCATCAGCTAACTTGTCATACCACATCGGTGGTCCGCCCAAGACACCACCTTCCCCGCAGAACCCATTGGGATCAATCGCATTAACTGGGTTATTTTCCACATATCCGTAGAGGTTCATCCCTCCCTCATAGCCTATCGGGTCACGAGTGATGAAGCGGCCTTCGGCTGGGTCATAATATTTGTGTTTCTATCAGACCCAGTTGCTTTATTGATGCTATGTTTGGCGTTCTTCCCATTCTTTGACACGCATCTGTGCACCTAGTGCTACAAGATCGTCACCCTGTGCCAATTCCTTGTAAACTGCTAATGCTTCTTCAGGCATTGAGTTTATGAGATAAAAAGCAGCGTTTGCTCTAACTTCTCGATCCGGATGACTAAATAAAGTAGCAAACTGTCGTTTTGCCTCTTCCCCTTTTTGTAGCAGCTTCCGCGCAGTCGGACCTATTTTATTGCCATAATGTTTAACTTCCTTTGTTGTTCCAGAGTGTATCGCTTGATTTTGCTTGATAATCGCTTCAGCAAATTCATCAACTAATTTTGATACATCATCCTCAACCATTGTCACCATCTCCCAGTTGCTATATTCTGAATTATGGTTTTGCCCCATTCTAGCTGTTGCTCATAATTCATAGTGTTCATCCATTGCCTAACGGTTAATGTGTCGGAGCCAGTTAGAAAAGGTTTCTTCGACGAATAGAAATTGCTTATCTGCTGATGAAGAGACTTCTCTATATCGACAAGATTATCTGGATTATCAATAAGCTCCTTGCCAAATCGCCCTATATTGCGTTGCTCTACAATATGATGGGTTTGGAGTTCGAGTTCACTAACTTCTGAAGATGCAGCAGTTCCGGCAGCGTTCAATGCAATTGCACTTATGATAGCAACTCCTGCCACAACCTGAGTTCCAACATATGCTTTGAACTCGCCAGAAGATGCATTAGATTCCTGCATCTGTGCCCAACCGGAGTTATCGGCTGCGCTTTTCCAGCGCCCGCGATAAAAATCGCCTATCGAATAAGCTTGCCTGGAAAATGCAGAATTCGGATCAAATGGATTTAGTTGTTTTAAAAACTCTTTTCCTAAGCTTGTTTCACCACACAACCCACTCGGATCAATCGCATTGACAGGATTGTTTTCCACATATCCGTAGAGGTTCATTCCTCCCTCATAGCCTATCGGGTCACGAGTAAGGAACCTACCCTCGGCCGGATCATAATAACGGTGAGAGAGAAGCTGCAAACCAGTCTCGGAATCTGTATAGTAGCCGTACTGAGCGCCATAGCCGAATGGCGTTGTGGCGATCCCGGCAAGCAGGTTTCCATAAGCGTCATATAGTTGGGTGGAGGTCGCTGTCCCACTTGAGTCCAGGGTCTGGACTGCACTTCCCAGCGGGTCATAAGTATAAAACGTGCTCGTGGAACCGTCTCTTCTTGCCAGCAGGCCGGTCGGCCCGAAAGTGTTTATTGCCATCACAGAGCCGGTATCGTCCATTTCGCAAACCGGGACGCCGCCTGCATAGAGGGAATAAGTTACAGTTGTGCCGGATTGCTTCCATGCTCGCAGCCCATCGGCTGTATATCCGGCGTTCATTGCGCTGCCATACTGAGTAAGTCGGTTCTCCGGGTCATAGACAAGCGTATTACTGTTATAGCTTGTCGGGTTGCCATTGGCATCGTAGGTAAATGCAGTGTTCTGGTTTCTTGAATTAAATGTGCGGCTGCTGCCCTTGAAAGTCGTTGGGTTACCGGCATCGTCATAGACGAAGTTATATGTGTAGCCGCTGTTGCGTGTCGAAAGCTCCTGAGTAAGCTGGTTCTTGATATCGTATGTGTAGTCAGTAGTCCCGCTCAGAACTGTCGAACCGGGTATATTCACCGACACCGACTGCAGATTGCCGACTGCATCGTAGACCATACCCGATGTGCCGGTAAACTCCGAAAGCAGGGTCTGGTCTGTCTTGCTGTTTGTAAGGCTCGTAAGGAAACCACGCGGGTTATATTCATATGACGATTCCGAGACCGGCGAAGTCTGTGTCTGCAGCCAATCGTTACTATAATAGTCCCAAGAAAAGGATTCGCTGAACGGATTAGTAAGGCCCGTTGGCCGACCGGCTGCATCGTATGTGTATGTGAAGTCGCCTGCAGGCGTTGTCATAGTGTCCAGACTGCCGTCCGGCCAGAAATCATACTCGATAGTCCGGGCTGGCAAATTGGTGTATGTAGTGGTGGCACTTGTTACCAGATCGAGATCGTCATAGTCGAATGTAGTCGTTCCGGTCCCGTCTTGCGCGCTGGTGAGTCGACCGTATACAGAATCGTAGTCGTAGTGGACATTCAAAGATGAGCTGTCGGGATATTCTATATCCGTCAGCAAACTCTCTGGGTCATCGTAGACGTAATTGGTCGTCACGCTGTTGGGATCGATTCGCTCCAATACATTGCCGATTGGATCATACTCCGTATACTGGATCGTATCGCCTCCAGGCAGTTCGACAAGTGTTATATTGCCATTCAGGTCATACGTGTAGCTGGTTGTCTGGTTATTGCCATCACTTATGGTCTTGACTCTATACGCCGCGTCATATGTGTAACCGGCAGATTCGGCGCTGCCTGATTGAGAAACAACCTCGCCTTCAGAACCATATGTTATGGTCGTTTGGCGATATTCGCTGCCTTGATCGTCATATGCACTGACGCGGACTTTAGGCCCTCCAGGGTAAAGATATTCATTGTGAATAAATGCATGTCCAGACGCATTCGAAGACAGATCAGTCTGGCAGATCGTTTGGCAGTCTCCATCTCCTGCCGCAGCACTGGACATGTTGCCGGCATTGTCTTCAGCAACAAGGTCAAAGTAATACGTAGTCTGCTTAGTAGGCGAGAAGCTGAATGAACCTGATGCACCGGTTTGAGTAAACCCGGAGTCTGTCCACGCACCATGAACTCCCTCACGATACCAAAGAACTACTTCTTTGAGCCCACTCGCATCATCGGATGCGCCTGTATAGTCGACTTGAATCGCAGTTGCACCATTGCTGAAAGTTGGACTTGATGCTGTGCCGGGGGATGGTGGAAGTTCATCAACATACTCATCTGCTCCGATGTCCACCGCACTGTATAAAATACGTGTGTCTCCATCCAAATCCGTGGTTGGAAGTCCCGGAGCGGAACTGTAGCCGGCATTCAAGCAATTGGAATCTGAAGTTATATGATACCCATCCGTATCAAATGTAGGACTAGATGTAACCACCCCTGCGCTGTAACTGGGTGTGACATTGAAGTTTGTGCCGTTGTTATACAGACAATTGTAGTATGAATAGTCTATCTGCCCGGATGTATAAACCCCATAGTTGGAGTTATTGGCTATTATATTGTTATAAAGATCAAGAGTGCCGCCGGTTATCTCGACAGGCTTGAAATTGCCATCGCCTGTATTACCAACGATTGTGTTGTTGACAAAGCCGGTACAAGCGGTTGTATTTATATATATCGCTGAAGCTCCGGCGCTGTTGCCCTTGATGACATTGTTATACATGCTGCCGGAATTAGCACCTTTATTCCAATATAAGCCGTTGCCATAGTATGCCGAGTTATTCTCAATGATGTTGCCTGTTAATGTGACTGAGGTGCTATCGATATAAATCCCACCGCCTGCCGAGATTGCCGAGTTGGAATAAATATGATTATCCGAGATCGTAACTCCGCTTCCATAAGGACCCACATATATTGCACCCATCATTGAAGCGTAATCAGAATTGTCATGAATCTCGTTTCTTCGACAGATGCCGGAGTATAATGCCACCACGCATAAAGCATCAATCGTAGAATTGTGGTCTATTTCGCAGTCCTCGATTGTTGGTGATGAATAAATATCAGCACATATACCGCCAACTCCCGAGCCAAGACAGTAACAGATATGGCAGTGCTGGAATGTTGGGGAAGCGCTCTCACAATTGATTCCGCCGGCATATGCCTTGTTGGAACTTGCAGTCTTAATGGTAAGGTATTCAACAAGAGTAGTCGGGCTGGCGGGTATATTACTTGCAGAGATTACTGTTCCCCTTGATGGAAAGACGGTAGTGACATAGCTTTCACTTCGTTCACTGCCGTTGCCCGTATAACCGCCCCTGATAGATACTCCACTTTTCAAAGTCAGATTCTCTGGATATACGGTAACACCATCGCTATAGCCTCTGACCCAAACCTCATCACCGGATGTGGCTGCGTCTATAGCGGCCTGAATGCTGCTGTATGGGCTGCTCCAATCGCCGCTCCCTGCGCCATCCGCAGTGACATAACAAGTTGTCGCAAAACACGGACTGGCTAGTAAAATAAGACAAGTGGTTATAAGAATGAGTAATCGTTTCATTTTGTCGCCACCTCCGTATTGGAACCAGCCTCGGACGCCATCTGCAGATTAGAGGTCTTTGCCTGAACCACAGGAAGACGACAGCCATAATTAACCGAGGCACTGGAAACCACATCCGCAGACTTCAAATTGACTTTCAGGAAGACTCCAAGATGGTAAGAAGCAATATTACCCTTTGAGGGTAAAACTACAAGTGTTATCTCGCTGGCGTAATTCGGTGTCAAAGACCATGATTTTTCCAGCACATCACCTATGCCGCTCACACTCGAAGTGGATGAGATAGTATTTTGAGTTGCAGTGCCGGCGATTACCCATTCGTATATCTTGGTATCATCACTCCACAGCTCAATATTTGGACTGGCTCCTGAAATGTGTTCGACAAAGCTTGCATCCACCGAAGCCGCTGCCGAATCAGTCGCATTCCACTTAATAGCCACTCCGCCGCTGCTAAGGGGAGAGTGCACAAGTATTTCGCCCGGCTCCCAATGGATGCCGTATCTATCAATAGGTTGATCTGTATAGTTGATTGTCACATCTCCCTTTGGACCTGGAGAATTGTTCATAGCCCAACCGGCGATACCATAACCATCATCAAATGTCGTGTTGTATGCAGCGAAAGTTTGGTCGTTATCTAGATAGCCAACAGTCCAACCACTTATGTTTGGGTTAGATGAGAGAAAATCAGATTTAGTGTCAGCCAATATCGGAGATGTGGCTGATATTAAATAGATGCAGAAGAACAGGAGTGCGCTTTTAAACAACCTGATCATTTAGAAAACTCCTTTCAACATACAAATTGTTTTCATCTAAAAAATCAATAAGAAACAAGCATATATTTGATAGTGGCGGCTTTACGACCAGATTACTTGAACTATATGCCAGTAAACCACAACAGTTGTGGTGGCGTCAAAGATATTGTTGTGATCATACGAGTAATTTATAGTCATATATTGTGCATGCAAGGCTCGGCGATATATAATTGACACGAACAATCACTCCGGATAACTTATCAGCAGAACATCCAATGATGATTGTGTGAGTATTATTTGGAATTCAAAAGCAATGGCTGTTTTTGCAGAGCTTGTTTAACATGAAGCTTATTCGGTAAACAATGTTCCTTCGCTTCCCGTAAATATCTTTTTGATATAGAATGCAACCAAATATATATTTCTAATATTTTCACAATGTTGTATATTGAAAATGCTGTTTGCTGAATTGTCATTGATGTTTTCGCTGCCACTATTGGGCTGTGTATCTTGCTCATCTGGCCACTCGCAGCCTATTACACGGATTTGTATTAGAGGGAAACGATAGAGTTTTCAAGAATAGTATGGAAGACTGAAGCTTGACGGCTTCTTTCAGGACTGGTTCAAGGTTATGGGAAGCTGATAGATTGATGTCTTCAAGCACGATGATGCCGAAAGCTATTGAGTTTCTTGGATATAGTTCGCTCAATTACAAATATAGTTATACTGTGGAGAGAAATCGCGGCTGTTCCGAATATACCTGGACTTTGTGTAGTTGTAGCTGCGAATTTATTCGCCGTGCGGTTGAAACCGCAGTTACAACAGCACGAAGTCGGCCTTCGCCGACTGAAAAGTGTATAATTTACACTCAAGCTAATTCGCATTAAGCATTATTTCTCATTATGTGAGAGCGTTAAATTGGGAATTTTCAGGCGAATATCACTCATAATGCGCGGCTATCTGACGACTTCTCAGGAGCGTATCAATCAAATCGCAGCCGAGGAGGAGCTTCGCCGAACCGCAGAGCAGCACAAGACCAACGGTTCACTGCTGTCGATCACGGTCCAGACTCAAACGGCCATTCCACCACGACAAGCGCACCTGATTGCCGATTACAAGACCTTAGGTATCAAACCGGGTTCATCACTCGATGAAGTGGAAGCTGCATGGAAAAGGCTTGCACTGCGTGCCGACCCGAAGAGATTTCCGTCAGGCTCTGAAGAAGAAAAAAAAGCGGCTGCCATTCTCGATTCCATAAACAGAGCCTACGCGAATATTCGCGAAGAGCTGAATCCAACCGAGGGACGTTTCGGCAAACTGGAACTATAGCCGTACGTTTCCGGGGGCCTCGGCGTTTAAGCACCGAGGCCCCCGGCAGGATGACTTGGGCGAGTCAAGGCGTTTATACCCTCGCCCGCCAGAGCTTAAACAAGCAAACGAAAAAAAGCTGAAGTTTTTTATTTTTTGGCTGGGGAAAGAGTGACGGTAACACGTGTGCCCTGCCCAGGTGAACTGCCTATTGCCATGGAACCGTTGTGAGCCTCCACAATGCTGCGACATATAGCCAACCCCAAACCTGCACCACCGCTCTTTTTTGTGCGAGCAGCATCCACACGATAAAACCTCTCGCCCAGATGCGATAGATGCTCAGGCGCAATCCCGCACCCGGTGTCCGCCACGGCCAACTCCACCATACCATCCCGCCTTTGTGCACTCAGGGTTACTTCACCATCGGACGGAGTATGGCGCAGAGCATTTTCAAGCAGATTGATAACCAGACGGTTGAGGTGCTCCATATCGCCGAGTATCAGGCCGGTCGAATCCGCCACATCCACCGTCACCTTCGCATCATTTTCAGTTCGACGGACAACGGCCAGAACATTATCGAAGAGATCATGAGGGTCGACAGGTTGAAATTCACGAGCCAACTGTCCGGCATCCGAGCGAGCCAGCAGCAGAAGATCCTGAACCAGACTACTCATAGCATCCGCAGACTGATCTATCTTACTGATAGTCTCACGATACTGCTCCGGCGTCCTGTCGGCAAGCAGCGCCAGTGAAGTATTTGCTTTTATAGCGGTCAGTGGCGTGCGGAGCTCGTGAGATGCATCGGAGGTGAAGCGTCTCTCCCGATCGAAAGCATCCTTTAGTTGTTTGAATGCCTTGTCGAGCCTGGCGAGCATGCCATTTATCGTGGCGGCCAGGTGAGCAAACTCATCCGCGCCGATCACAGGCAGCCGCTGTGACAGATCACTGTCGCTGATTGCTTCGGCTGTATCGACCATCTGCCTTATAGGTTTTAGGGCACGACTGGTCAGGAAAAGTCCTCCTATTCCCGCGACCAGCAGCGCAATCGGCACAAGGACCGTCAGAGTCATAGTCAGGCTTTCGAGCATGACCTGGACCTCTGCAAAAGATACTGCGACCTGGATGACACCCGTGATGGTTCCCTTTTTTCTTATAGGAAGAGAGATTACACGTAATATCGTGTCATCAGCCGCAATTGTCGTGAAGACTCGCTCACCCGCCATGGCTTTTTTGAATGCTTTTTCATCCCAAGGCGGCTCTTTTATCTCCTGCTTTTCACCGGCAACAAACACCTGTTTGCCCTTAAGGTCAAACTGATGGACCATTGGCCGGAAGTGTTTTTTTTCAGAAGCTGAATCATCTTTTGGTGGCGGCGGCAAGTTACTCGGCGCCTTTTTGTTAATTATGTCAAGGTGCCGCTTCGCCATACCGGAAAGCCTGTGATCAGTCTCGGACAGCAGATAGGAGCGCACCGAAAAGTGCATCACTGCAAGAAACCCGAACAATACCAGCGCCAGCACTCCGATATTCCACAATGTAAGCCTGAATCTTACCGAGCTAAACTTCATGACTGCTCCATATTCGGGCGCTTAAGCATATATCCAAGACCATGGACCGTATGAATGAGTTTTACGGGCCTGTCCGCATCAATTTTTCTGCGGAGCATGCGTATGTAGACATCGACTGTATTGGACATGCTGTCCTCATTGTTCCAAATACGATACTGAATTGCCTCTCTGCTGAGTACCCTGCCTTCATTGGATGCCAGCGCTTCCAGCAGCGAATATTCTCGTGATGTCAGATTGACTTCCTTGCCGTCGCAGAACACCCTGTGCGCGGTAGTGTCCATTTCAAGATGACCTATGCGAATGACTCTGCCCTTCGAGAGCTTATCGCGCCTTATAAGTGCACGCACACGCGCCAGCAGTTCCTCAAAATCGAAAGGCTTCGGCAGATAATCATCCGCTCCGATCTCTAACCCGCGCACACGGTCACGCACACCGTCGCGGGCTGTAAGCATAAGAATGGGAGTACTTATCCGCTTGTTTCTGAGCCGTTCGCATATGGTCCAGCCGTCGATGCCTGGCAGCATGATGTCCAGTATGATAAGCGCATAATCTTCGTCCCACGCCAAATCCAGACCGGTTGTGCCGTCTTCAGCAGTATCCACATGATACATGCCGCTCTCTTCCAGACCGCGTTTGACCACCTCTCGTATCGGCGCTTCATCTTCGACCAGCAGAATTTTCATATCACCGTCAGTATATCACCACTGACGAGTTCATCACAAGAACCAAATTAGGGGATAGGGAATAGAGGTTAGGGGTTGGGAACTAAAATTCAAACAGCGGCTGCTTTTCATAACTTTTTCAGAATCGGCTCGTAACATAACTGCGGGAGGGAAATTGATGAAATATAATTCACCTTTCTGTCGGGTTCCGTAGTCGGCCTTATCGACTACGAACCCGGCAGATATATCGGTTCTGTCCCGTCCTCCGGACTCAGACGTGTTTGCAAGCTTACTCCGAAACCGATATTCCTGCCTCGCTCAGGGCACTGGCGATTATATCATTGATAGTGCTCGCCTTGCTCGATTGAGTCGTGGTTGTGGATTCATTCTGCGAATAAAGATCGCTGACATCCTGCATCGAGCCTGTGAATTGAGCGGGCGGAGGTGGTGGTGGAGGCTGCAGTGAAGACAAGTCTCCGGTTTCGGAAGCCTCTTCAAACTTGCTCGCCAGATCAGAGAGCATGCTGTCCGTGCTGCCGTCATCGTTCTGTGAGGCTTCAGTCAACTTATCCGCGATACTGGAGCAGACTTCCTTAAACTTATCGGGGTCCGACTCCTGCAACTGCTGAAGCTGACTGAAAAGCTCTCCCGTCTGTGAAAAATCCACAGAGTCAACGCTGCTGCCTATAGCGCTGATGCCGGTAGATGAGCTGTCGCTGTCATCCGTGGATGTCGAGCTTACTGCCTGTGTGGAATAGAGCTTATACAGCTCATAAATTGAGTCTGAGCTGCTGTCGATTCCTGTAATACTCATCGATTTCATTCCTTTCAATGTATTTGATTTTGGCCTACTCTCAAATCACTTATCGACAAGCGCCAACAAAACTTAAAGATCAGCAATACGGTGGCTGAAATTGCAAAATGAATTTTTTGACGTATTCATCATATTTTCAGAACTCGTCCGTAATATAATATATGGGGCATATGGTAATCTGTAATCTGAATGGCTATGCCCTATGTGAACAGGGGTAGAATAAAAATGACTGTACATTTTAAAACCAGTTTGACCAGGCTGCTCTTTGCTCCAGCGGTAGTATGCACGTGTTTGTTACTTGTATGCACAGGTGCATACGCCCAAGAAGCCGCTGTGTCAAAGCCATTGAGCTTGCAAGACTGCATCAACATTGCGCTCAAAAGCCAATTGGACATAATCGTCGCCAAGAATGACGTGGCCATAGCAAAAAACAATCTGTCCCAGACAAAAAGCAATTATCTGCCTCAGATATCGCTTGATAACAATGCATTCACCACCGGCGACCAGGGAGTCCTCAGCCAGTATACGACTGGAACTGCGCTCTCCGCGAATCTCAATGTATTTGATGGCGGCGTGCGTGAAGCCAATGTGAAGGCATACCGCTACAACGTCGTCGGCGCTGATTCGGCATACAAAAGAACGATCCAGACAGTGACATATAGCGTGACTGAAGCCTATTATGAAGCCCTGCGTTCCAAGCACTTGTCGGATGTTCAGGACTCAAACGTAAAGTATTATAATGAGCTGCTTGCGCAGGTTACGGCACAGATCGAACAGGGCGCAAAAGCGGATGTCGACAGATATCCAGTCGAAGCTGAGTTGGCTTCCGCAAAAGTGAGCCTGTTGTCTGCTCAAAATACTGTGCGAACGTCGATTCTCGATCTGCAGACAAGCATGGGCATTCGTTCCAGTTCCGGCTTCGATGTTGCGGAAGTAGAGAGCATACCGGAAACCACGGTCCAGCCACTGGACAATTACGTGACCTACGCCAAAAATAACCGGCCGGACATTACTCAGGCGCAGGCACAGATCGGCTCGACAAAAGCCACGGCAACCGCCAAACGGATATCTCTTTATCCGATCCCTACAATCAGCGCCGGTTATCAAAAGAGTGTCTCCGGCGGATATCGATCGAGCGGGAGTCAGATGGTCGGCGGCATCACATTCAATCTTTTCGACGGTGGAGCCAGTCGGGCGGCATATAAAGCGGCCAGACTAAGTCAGGAAAGCGCCATTGAGGATGCGAACCAATTGGACAGAGATGTCTGCACACAAGTCGAGGAAGCGTATCTAAATCTGACCAGTGCAAAGGAGCGTCTGACGGCCAGCGAGGCAAGCCTTGAGTCCGCAAGCAAGAACCTTAAGGCGCAACAGGACCGATATACACTCGGACTGGGAATAACACTGGACGTGCTCAACGCCGAGTCGCAGCATGTATCGGCTCAGAGCGACTACGTCCAGGCTAAATACGATTATCTGCTCGCAATTTCACAACTTGAGTATATGACAGGCAAGCAAGGAGGTATACTATGAGTGGGAAAAACCGTAAAAATTCAAAGCTGATTGTCATAGGCGCAATCGTCCTGATAGTTGTTGCTGTCATCACATTCGCCCGACACAGGGCTGCAGGAAACAAGATCGTCCTGAAGACCGCGACGGTGAAACGTTCGACAATCACCACATCAGTCTCCGGCACAGGCACACTGGAGGCGCTGAGCACTGTTGAAGTCAAGTCCAATGTCGGAGGTCAGATCATATGGCTGGGAGTCGACGAAGGCGACCGTGTAACGGCAGGCCAGGTTGTCGCAAAGATCGACCCAACTGACACAAAGAGCACTCTTGAGCAATCAAACGCTAATCTTGCCAGTGCCCGCGCAAAGGTGCTCCAGGCCAGAAACAATCGAGACATGCAGCACAGCCAGTATCCCGCTCAGCTCCGTGCAGCCCAGGAGGCGGTAAAGAGCGCAAAAGCACAGCTCGTACAGGCACAGAAGCAGGCGAATGTACAGCCCAAACTCACTCAAGAAGCCATAAACGAGGCACAAAGCTCACTCGCGTCAGCCGAGGCGTCCTATAGACAGGCAAAGAAGGCAACCGTACCCCAGACATTAGCTTCTGCCAAGGCCAGCCTTAACCAGGCAAAATCGGCCGAGTATCAGACCAGAAAAGAGCTGGAACGTCAAAAAGCGCTCCATGACAAGGGATTTGTCTCGAAGTCCAGCCTGGAATCGGCTCAGAAAGACTATGATGCGGCCAAAGCACAATTGGATGACGCACAAAGCAAGTGGGATACGGTCCAGGATGAGACAAATGAAGATCTGCTCAGCAGCGAAGCAAAAGTGGCCGCTGCAAAAGCCGCACTGGCTACCGCGAAAGCCAACAGCATGCAGGTATCACTGAAGAAAGAAGCACTTGCAGATGCGCAGGCAGCATACAATAAAGCCGTAGCCTCCCTTGAAGAGGTGCGTGCGACATATCACACCGAAGCCGTAAAGGCTGCGGACATTACGCAAGCAGAGGCCGATGTAAAGAGCGCTGAGGCCTCACTTGAGCAGGCGCAGAAGAATGTCAACTATACGACCATCACAGCGCCGTGCTCGGGTGTAGTTGTGACCAAATATGTAGAAATCGGTTCCATCGTTACGGGTGCAAAGTCTTCCGCTATTGCATCCGGCAGCGGCGTCACCCTGTTTGAAGTAGCCGATGTAAGCAAAATGAACGCGACTGTCGATATAGATGAAACCGACATATCACAAATCAACCTACACCAAAGTGTCAATATCACGGTCGATGCCTACCCAGACGAAGTTTTCAAGGGCACAGTCACAAAAATCGCTCCGCAGACCACCACGACAAACAATGTAACAACCATACCGGTTACTGTAGAGATAAGTTCAACTGACAGCCGGCTAAAGCCCGGAATGAACACAACATGCGACTTCATAACAGCCAGCAAAGAAGACGTTTTGGTTATTCCCAATGGTGCACTGAAGGGGTCAAACAGTCAATCGATTGTAATGGTAATTAAGGACGGCGCTCCCACTCCCAGAAAGATCAAGACAGGCCTCTCTGGTGATGAGTCAACTGAAGTCATAAGCGGCCTTAAAGAAGGTGAGCAAGTCGTGGTATCAGACACAGCCGCGACAGATGGAAATTCCAGCCAGCAGAATATGCCCAGGCCGCCCGGCGGAATGCCGATGTAATGATCGAGTTATGGGTTATGAGTTGACAACAACCCATGACTTCGAGGAGGTAGTGTAATGATTTACGTGGAGAATCTCCACAAAATTTATGACATGGGCACACAGTCGGTACATGCGCTTCGGAATATCAACCTAAATGTCCGCGAAGGCGAGTTCGTCGCAATAATGGGACCGTCAGGCTCAGGTAAATCGACTCTTATGAACATTCTCGGCTGCCTTGATCAGCCCACCGAAGGCTCCTACAGACTTGCCGGTGAGGAGGTTGCGGGGATGGATGATGACGAACTGGCAGATGTGCGCAATCGCAAGATCGGGTTTGTATTCCAGTCATATAACCTTATTCCGCGCCGTTCAGCCCTGCGCCAGGTAATGCTGCCGTTGATGTATAACCCTGACGACTCTCATCTTGATATGGAAAGCAAAGCACAAGCTGCTCTAGAGCGAGTAGGACTTGGCGACCGCGTCAACAGCAAGCCCAATGAGATGTCCGGCGGTCAGCAGCAGCGTGTGGCAATTGCGCGTGCGCTAGTCAATAACCCGCTGATTATCTTTGGTGACGAACCCACCGGCAACCTCGACACTCGCACAAGCGAAGAGATCATGGTCATCCTGCAGGAACTGCACGCTGAGGGCAAAACAATTGTCATGGTCACGCATGAGAACGATATAGCGCAGCATTCAGAACGGATTATCAGATTCAAGGATGGGCATTTGGTCGAAGATACGCCGGTTGCCAAGCGAATCGTTGCTCGGGAAGTATTGGCGTCTTTACCGGTGGAGGAAGAATCATGAGTCTATGGGAAAGCGTAGCCGTCGCGCTTGAAGGTCTGTCGGCAAATAAAATGCGTGCTGTCCTCACCATGTTGGGTGTTATTATAGGTGTTGCGGCTGTCATCACAATGCTGGCGCTGGCCAAAGGCGCACAAAACCAGACGATGGAACGCATACAATCTATGGGCACCAACGTGCTTACAGTTTTCACAGGACGAACCAGTAAGGGACCAGCAAAGGGCGGTTTTGGCAGCAATGAATTTATGACTCTGGATGATGTCCAGGCCATAAGTGATGAGTGTTCCGCCGTGAAGGCTGCTGCTCCCGAAGCACAGACAAATGCGCAGGTAAAGTATAAAAATCAGAACACCAACACGACAATTCTCGGCACCACGCCGGATTATCTGTCCATCAGGAACTATCAGGTCCAGACGGGAAGAATGTTCACCGACGACGAAGTGAGAGCATATCGCAAAGTTGCAGTCATCGGACCAACAACTGCCGAGAATCTGTTCGGCGAAGTATCACCGGTCGGGCAAAATGTCCGCATCAACGGTATTCAGTTCCAGATAGTGGGTCTTATGAAAGAAAAAGGCTCGGCAGGCAGTTTTTCAGACCCCGACGACCGGCTTGTTGTCCCCGCGACGACATGTATGCGCAGGCTGATGGGGACCGAATATGTGCGTGCAATCAATGTGCAGGCTGCATCATCGGACGTCAGCGATCAGGCGTCATCTCAGGTCGATGCAGTTATCCGCAAACGTCACAACATAGCCGCAGATGATGAAGACACATTTATGATCCGAAACCAGGCCGACATAATCGAAATGGCACAGGAAACCAGTAAAGTCTTCACACTGCTGCTGGCAGGAATCGCAAGTGTGTCGCTGATAGTCGGTGGGATTGGCATTATGAACATCATGCTGGTATCCGTCACCGAGCGCACACGTGAAATTGGCATTCGCAAAGCGCTTGGCGCCAGGCAGCGCGACATCAAAACACAGTTCCTGGTCGAGGCGCTGGTGCTCTCACTGTGCGGCGGCACTGTCGGCGTTCTGGTCGGTCTGTTAGGGTCATTTGTGGTCAGCTGCGTTTCGGAGTGGCATGCGCAGGTCTCTCTGACTTCCATATTGCTATCGTTCGGATTTGCGGCATTTGTCGGAATATTCTTCGGCTATTATCCGGCACAGCAGGCAGCACGGCTGCGCCCGATTGAAGCACTGCGATACGAATAAGGATCGGAGGCACTAATATGAAAAAACAGACTACGATTATCCTGGTACTGATAGCAGCGGCTATCATTGTGTATGGAGCCGTGACCCTGCTCTCTCCGAAGCCACAATATGTGTTTGTACCAACCGATAGAGGACCCGGACAAGGCGGACAGTTTGGTCCTCCTGGAAACGGCGAGCCTCCTGCTCATATGGCACCTCCTGGCACGCAACCCGGCAATATGCCTAATACGGAGAAACCCAACTCAACTGAAACCGCACAGAAACCGTCTGCTGCTGTAAGCGTTGAAGAGGACACACAAAAAGGCACAGCAAAGCAGACTGCCGGTGTGACGACTGCAAAGAAACCTCCGACATCTATTCAACCCAAGCAGGCAGGAACACCGCCTATGGTACCCGGCCAAAAGGACGGGCGTACAATGCGCCCATCATTCGAACTGGTGCGTGTGGTAATGGATATCGGGCGGCTCGAAGAAAGCAAGAAAGATTCCATCACTGCCTCACAGGCGAAAGCGATCCTTGCAGTCATAAACCCTCTGCGATCCAAAAAAACTCTGGATGCCGCGCAGGCAAAGACTGCGGCATCAAAGCTGAACTCAATACTTACTTCGGCTCAAAAGAAGACTATCAGCGAACTGCCGCGCAAAGAGATGAAACGACCTGAAGGACAAAAAGGTGAACAGCCTCCACCAGGTGGCGCACCGCCGTCCGATGGCTCGCAGCCTGCTGGTCCTCCGCCGAACATGGGGGCAAGGCCTGATATGGACACAAATCCGCTGGGTTCCAACAGCCCAATGGCTAAAATGATTGAGAAGACAATAAAGTCACTGGAAGCGAAAGCAAAGTAGTAATATACGAAGGAGAGGATGCCAATCGGCAGCCTCTCCTTTAAGGTCGGATAAAAGTTGAAATCACGAACCGCCCCCAGAACTATTGTCATCGCATCTATTATGAAACTGCAAATCTAGGTCGGCTCTACCTTAATGGTCTGGTGACCGTCGCTCCAGCATATTTCAAGTTCAAGAGGAACACTGGACTTTGCGATAATATCTGGCTCTTGGGTAGCTGACATGCGCGCCTCGCACAGTAAATCGAGTGTCCCCATAGCTCCAAACGGATAATTCTTCACGCCATGCTCCTCGAGCAAGTTTACATTCCACATTATTCGATTATTCGGAATGTTTGCTTGAAGCCCGATCACATACTCAAGAAATACAGCGATAGGCGGAAGCCCACCCCATCCGACAAAATCTCGAGCAGCCACATTACCTTCGGCAATGTAATCGGGAGCGTAATTTTCAAAGACGGTCCCGGTATCTTCAAATGTCTTCACAATAGCATTGTGATGGTTGCGGCCAATCTCATACGCCAGATTGTCCTGACCGACACGGGTCAGCCCACGCAATACCATGTAGTTTGTCGGAGGCCAAACGCTGCCTTTCCAGTAGCCACCGTTTGGATCATACTGGGGATCATCCGCAGATAATGCGGGAACCCTGTGCGCTCTCATAAACTCTTTCGAATTTTCCAGATGAGCGAGGAATGGCTTGAGACATCTGGGAGGAACTACTCCGGCCAATAGCGCCCAATATGCTGCAATACTCTTGCAGTCGCTCAGCGTGCCATCTTTATGAAGATCGTAGTAGAAACTGGTTTGTTTGTCCCACAGTTTTGTGTTGATGACCCTGGTCAGATTATCAATTTCTTGCAACATATCAGGAACATCATTCTCTCTGCCGAGTTCCCCGGCCATTTGAACGAGAATACTCGCCGACAATACTCCTTGCAAGCAAGCATCAAGCCAAACCATGTGATCATGATAGAATGTCTCAACGTATCCGGGTAGATTGTGACCCATTCTTGGCTGATTGTCCATGCCGCTTGCCCATCCTGACGCCCAATAAGCTCCATCCGGCCAAGTCCGGTAGTCCCGCATCCACTGATGAAATGCAACGAGCACAGGAAATACACGAGCAAGCCTGTCTTTGTCTCCCAAGTTCAGATAGTATTCCCATTCGGTCCAAGGCATCAACTCAGGACCGGTGGAGGTCGGGTCGAATCGCTGAAACCTGTCGTCACCGAGATGCTTGCCGATTTCACGGCATATGAATCCGTCTTTGTGCTGCTTGCTGTAGAAATTATCCAGGGTTCTTAAAAAGCTGAATGCTCTGCTTCCATAGCGGGCAAACATCAATATAAAACATGTATCCCACATGAATATGCAGTCATTGAATGCAGTGTCTATGTAGTTCGCGACAAAGCCACTTTCCGGATCCAACTTGTGTATATTCTTGAATGCCAGTTGCCAAGTTTTCCAATAACAATCGATAGCAGATTCGTGACCTTTCCAAATCGGCTCAGGCAGTAGACACTTTGAATTCTCAAACGTTGGGACCTCGGCATATTCTTGGGGCATTGTGAGGAATGTATTCTGCTCAACGAAGCCGTTGGGCTTGTAAGTGTCGTAATTTGCATTAACCAGCGGAACACGCCTAATATGAACAGCAGGCCTGTCCTTTTTTCGATCCAATCGTTGCCCTCCGGTGTCTAGCCACATCATATGCGCGAAAACCCTGCCGAAATCCCGACAGGGCTCGCATAGAAAAGGTTAGTGGTCGGGGAGACAGGATTCGAACCTGCGACCCCCTGAACCCCATTCAGGTGCGCTACCAAGCTGCGCTACTCCCCGACGCTTGGTTCAGGACTTTCAATATACTACTTCCGAGAGCGGATTGTCAAGCACAAATGAGTGCTATGAGCGAGTCTGTAAGCCGGGTTCTGTCTAGTGTGATCATCTATCTACGCGCGCGCATTGCTGCACGGCTTAAGCGGCGACACCCGGGAGGTCAGCGGGCAGCGTCAGCCCTCCCCTATTCGGCCTTGCTCCAGGTGGGGTTTACCAAGCCTCCGCCTCACGACGGAGCTGGTGGTCTCTTACACCACCGTTTCAGCTCTCCCGGAAACCGGGGTTTTCTTTTCTGTGGCACTTTCCTTATCCCGACATGCGGAACAGTTGCCGCTGGCAACCACCTTGCCCTGTGGAGCCCGGACTTTCCTCTCCAAGCAATGCTTGGGGCGATCACCCGACTCGCTCAATCACATGTTATCACCCGTGCAGGCATCTTTCAAGCTCACGCATGGTCGAGGGCATGCAAATTAGTGTGCCTTAGCGGTTTTTTGTCGGAAGTATAGTAACAACCACGTCGCAAAAAGCACAGCCGCAACGCCGGTCCATATCATCACTTCAAGGTGGACAACGGCCCAGCCAAACGTCAAAATATCCGATGCAGATTCTGAAATGCATGCACCCACGAGAATTCCGCACAAAGCACTGCGCTCTCGGTTGAATGCGCCGGGAATAGAAGATATCCACCCTCTGTATGACGTAATAATCTTAATCAGGCCGGCAAATGAAGGCACACACCCCGGCACCTTCGCAGTATATTCCTTATGCTCTTCCGGCCAGACACCGTCCATATATTTGTCTTCACGTCGTGCAATGCGCACATGAATCACTATAAAGAATATTGAATAGATGATGGTAAATGGCACGCTTCCAAGTATCACACACAGCCCCAGACCGGCAAGAAAGCTGCCCACATACATGGGATGCCGCACGACCGAATATGGTCCATCCGTAACCAGGCAGCCATCACCATGCACAATCTTCCAATCTCGTGACACTACTCTAAGCAGCAGTCCCAGCATTGATATAACCAAGCCCGCAAGATCGAACGCAAAGTCCACAGGCTCTCTGTCCATAAATGAAGCAGGTCGTCCCGCAAAGATAAGGACAACCAGCAACAAACCGATAAACAACCAGTTCTCTATTGCTCTTGACACACTAAAACCTCACTGCAAAATTCTATATCACTCACCGACATATCATCGAAGTGATTAGTCACTATATAGTGTACTCCAAATATGGGGAATAAGCCAATACGCCATTGAAAAAACGATCAGCAAAATGTCTCGTTATTACAAGTTCGACGTCCTGATTTACTTAAAAAGCTTATTGTCATATCTTAACGAGTTTGTTTTACCCATGGAGTTACCCCATAAACCTGGTGTCATAGTATACCGTTCTGTCTGATATATGCAGCAAAAATTGTTCTTGTCAAAAAACCATTCTGTCTTTTTGACACTCACGGCCACTTCCGCTATAGTTAAACCTGTGGCAGATTATGAAAGACTCAAAAACCTCCTTACAGATATGGGGAGTGTGCTTATAGGATACTCAGGTGGAGTAGACAGCACTCTGCTCGCAAAGGCAGCAACCGATGCGCTCGGTGATAAAGCAATCTGTGTGCTGATCGAATCATGCCTTGTCCCATCGTCCGAAATAGATGATGCAATCAGTCTGGCTGACATGTATGGTTTCAACCTGGTCAGGCTGGGTGTGGATATATTGTCGCTGGACAAAGTGCCGGAAAACACACCCGAGCGTTGTTATCACTGCAAAAAAGCTCTCTTTTCCAGATTGACCGAGATGGCAAACGAACAGGGTATCAAATATGTGCTCGACGGCTCGAACATTGACGACGAATCCGACTTCAGACCCGGATCGAAAGCCAACTGCGAGCTTGGTGTGCGCAGTCCATTTAAGGAACTGGGTATTACGAAGGAACACATCCGTGCAATATCGCGTGATATAGGGCTAAGCACCTGGAACAAGCCGTCCTACGCATGTCTTGCGTCCCGCGTTCCCTATGGTTCGCGTCTGACGACTGAACTCCTGGCACGCATAGAGCACGCGGAAGACATTTTGAATGAACTCGGGTTCGGCCAGTTTCGTGTCCGAGACCACGGCGACACGGCGCGCATAGAGCTGATGCCGCTCGAGATGGAGAAGATGATAGGCCACCATGTTCGAGAATGTGTGGTGCGCGAGTTCAAAAGCCTGGGATATAAATATGTCGCACTCGATCTTGTGGGTTATCATACGGGGAGCATGAACGAGGTAATCGGTTTCTAGATGAATACAGAACTTCTCGAACAACTGCTGGAGATGGTGAAGGATGGACGCCTGGAAGTAGGCGCAGCGATGCAGCGTCTGCGCTCACTGCCGTACGAAGACATAGGATTTGCCAAACTCGACAACCACCGCAGCCTGCGCAGTGGGTTTCCAGAGGTTGTTTACTGCCAGGGTAAGACGAACGAGCAGGTGATAGAGATAATGAAACATCTGTGCAAGGGCAACAAGTGCATATTGGGCACACGTGCAAGCACTGAAGTATATGATGCAGTCAAGAACCATATTCCAAATGCAGCCTATAACAAACCGGCAAGGATTATCACAGTCGGTAAGCCGGTTCGGTCTGATAAGGAGCTTGCGCAGGATGATAAATATGTAATGGTCGTCTGCGGCGGGACCGCGGACATACCCGTGGCAGAAGAGGCGGCAGTCACCGCAAGGGTGCTCGGCAGCCGTGTGGAGAAGTCATATGATGTGGGTGTAGCAGGTCTGCACAGACTGCTCGATCAGAAAGAGACACTGCTCGGCGCAAATGTGATAATAGCAGTGGCCGGGATGGAAGGCGCTCTGGCAAGCGTTGTCGGTGGAATGGTCAGCAGACCGGTCATAGCAGTGCCGACAAGCATAGGTTACGGCGCCAGCTTCGGCGGTCTGGCTGCTCTGCTTTCCATGCTCAACTCCTGCGCGGTCGGAGTAAGCGTGGTGAATATAGACAACGGCTTCGGCGCAGGATATCTGGCACACATGATCAACAAAGGGCAATAAGAGGAGAAGCACGTAAGAATGCGCACAGCATATTTTGACTGTTTTGCCGGCATCAGCGGCGATATGACTCTTGGGGCGCTGGTGGATGCGGGCGCTGACTTTGAGAAGCTCAAGCTCGAACTGGCAAAACTTGATATTAAAGATTATGAGCTAATATTAAGCAAAGTTGTGCGCAGTGGCATTTCTGCAACAGATATAGAAGTCCGAGTCCATCACGATCATGGCCATCATGGCCGCAGTTTCACAGATATCAAACAGCATATAGAACAGAGCAGCCTGAGCGACAGCGTCAAAGCCAAATCAATCGCAATCTTCAAAAGGCTGGGTGAGGCTGAGGCGAAAATTCATGGCAAAAGCATCGAAGAAATTCATTTTCATGAAGTCGGTGCGATAGACTCGATTATAGACATAGTCGGCACATGCATATGCCTGGCTCTGCTCGAAATAGACAAGGTTTTTGCCGGCCCAATCCCGACTTTTCATGGCATGGTAAAGATCGCCCATGGCACATTTCCTCTGCCCGCCCCCGCTACTGCAGAAATTCTGAAAGACGTTCCCTGGCGTGAGCTTGGGATCGAAGGAGAAATCGTGACACCGACCGGCGCCGCCATATTGGCCGAACTTGCGGAAGGATTTGGTCCTATGCCCGCAATGACATTGCAGTCCACCGGCTATGGATCCGGCAAAAAGGACTTCGGAATCCCAAATGTTCTGAGAGTGATGATCGGAGAACAGGAAGAACCCGGGCATAAGTGCTGCAAACACCCGGAGGTCGCCATACTCGAATCGAATATAGACGACATGGAGCCGCAGGTCTATGAAGTTGTCATGGAAAGGCTTTTTGCAGCGGGAGCGCTGGATGTCTACCTAACGCCCATCCAGATGAAGAAGAACCGCCCGGCGACTCTCTTGTCTGTCATCTGTGACCCTGAGAAGATTTCTGCTATGGGTAATATCATCTTTGAAGAAACATCCACAATCGGCATCAGGATAGACAGGCAATCACGTATGTGCCTTCCACGCATAACCGTCACTGTTGACACAAAGTACGGACAGATCACGATCAAAGTCGCGCACAAGAACGGCGAAATCATAAACAGTCAGCCCGAATACGAAGACTGCAAAGCGGCAGCAGCCAAGCATGGCGTACCGGTCAAACTGGTAAGAGACGCCGCAATAGCTAAGTTTTATAGCCAGCCCTGCGACTAAGTAAATCACGGCTGGTCGCTTGCATACCACTATAGTGTTTCACACCAGTAAAACCACATACAATCGTGCAATTTACTGACCGTAAATCGCATAGATCAAGCGCAGGGCTGATAAATCTATTCCACTGTCTGCTCGATATATGGCATTATGGCCTTGTCGAACGACTCCTCGCTGTCTCCCGTCTCGACACCCTTGAAGAGATACCATTTCTCGACGTGTGTGACCGACTCATCCTGTCCGATCACTGCCAGAGGCGCAAGTGTCTCCACCTCGAGAAAACTTCCCGCGCAGTATGTCTCAAAATTGCAGCCATAATCTGGATATTCAACGTCCTCGAAGTATGGAAACCGCTTTACAAACAGAGTGTCTTCAATATAATAACCTGCCCACCCTAATTTCACAGCAGCACCGATCTTCTGAGGCTCAGGATATCTATCATCAGACTGCAGGCGCACATATTTTTTTCCGAACGTCCATCTTGGGTCGGTCATGTCGGTAAAGTGCCACAAAACCATCGGCCTGGAAGGCAGCAGATAGTCATCATGAGAAATGAACGGTTCCTGAGGAAAGAATGAGAAGCCCCCACCCCGCATCACAGACGGGTTCCACGGAGCGAGCTCCACCGGCCAAAGCCCTCTGTTAGTCAGTTTTGATGTGATTGTCACACCGGAACCGTCCTGATTAAGTTTGATCAATATCTCCTTTTGAATCTTAGTCTCAGGCTCCACCGGCTGAACCAGCCGCACACTGTCGCTGCCTACCATCTCGCACTCGACAGGGTCGTTGTCAGGGCTATAACTTCTCGGCATCACCTCAGGAGCATGCCAGAGTCTGCTGCCTCCCCGCGAATACCATATGCCCAATTCCGAATCGACTTTCTTGTCTGGACCAAGCTCAGCAAGAATGTTCTCACAGCCGATAAAGCGATAGCACGCGATGCGCGGACCAACGTCGATGCTTGCAAACAGTTCAACACTCCCATTTGACAGTCTATAACAGCCGCCATAGCCGGGATATGTAGTCTTCTCAATCGTCACCATATATATCTTCCTCCGAAGTCGATCATCAACGTGCGCATTCGACACTTGATTAACCAATCCCTTCTGAGGATGTCGGCATGCCCATCCGATAATTTAATACGGAAACAATATCTCCGTATGCAAGGACAACATATACAATGCAGCCGATAAGAGCACAAGACCTAACCAAAATCTACAGCCTCGGCAATAAAAACCGCGCGAAAACAGCAGTCGATTCACTGGAAATCGAAGTTCCCGAAGGAGCAATCTTTGGATTTCTCGGACCCAACGGTGCAGGCAAAACGACGACCATAAAGATGATCCTCGATTTTGTCAGGCCGACACGGGGAAGTGTAAGTATCTTCGGCAGATCTACCAACTATCCGGCAACACGCAATCTAATAGGCTATCTGCCTGAACAGCCATATTTTCACAAGTTCCTAAAGCCTATCGAGGTGCTGAGCATGCACGCCGGGCTGGCCGGAGTGGATCGTCATAGTTCGAAGAAGCGCGCAATGACATGTCTCGAACGCGCAGGCATCGCCGAATACGCCGAAATCCCTATCTCGAAGCTCTCAAAAGGACTCACACAGAGAGTCGGACTGGCGCAGGCTATTGTCGGTGACCCAAAACTCCTGATACTCGATGAACCTACGTCCGGGCTGGACCCTATAGGCCGGCGCTATGTCCGTGATCTATTGATCGAACTCAGAAACGAGGGCAAGACCATCTTCCTAAGCTCTCATTTGCTGAGCGAAATAGAAAATGTGTGCGATATAGTTGCAGTCATGAAGCAAGGCAAGCTGGTGGCGCTCGGCGCTCCTGACAGCGTCCGAAGCTCCAATTCGCATGTGATCGTCCAGACCGAGCCACTGGATGAAGAGATGCGCGACAGGCTCAAGTTTATTGGCGCATCTGTCGAGCGCAGCAGGGACTATGCACTGATAAAGATTGACCCAACAGACTTATACAATGTTATGCACATCCTTGAGGGTCGGAATATTTCGGTCAGCAGGATTGAGACACAGAGAGAATCACTCGAAGAAGCATTTTTGCGGCTGGCCGCATGAGGATAGGAAAATGAGAAGAATCTGGATTATTGCAAAGATGACACTGCTGGAAAACAGCCGTAAGCAAATATTTCATGTGCTCTGCCTACTGATGCTCACTGTCATCGCAGGGTCGACACTTCTGTCGATCTTCACTGAGGGGACCAAGCTCAAAATACTAAAAGACCTGTGCATGAGCTGCATACTCTTCGGCGGCGCCGCATTGGCTATTGCGCTCGGCTCGACAGGCATACCAAACGACGTTGAACAGCGCACACTTCAGCCCATAGCAGCCCGTCCGATCAGCCGTGCGCAGTATGTGGCAGGCAAGTTCCTCGGCACGTTTTTGACGGTGGCCATGGGAGTAGTCGTAATGGCTATGGTATTTGCCGTGCTGATCTATTCATACCAGCACAGTATTGACACTTTTCTGCCAATGGCAACAGGATTCGCATTGCTGGAAGTTGCAATCATAGCCGCAATAGCGACGTCTCTGTCGACAGTCGCCAGCCCCGCCGTCACATCACTGGTAAGCTTCCTGATTTATGTATGCGGATCAGTCAAGATAGGCTATTTCGGAGGCATGATCGAGCGTACGGGCAGCACACTTGTAAGAATATGCTATTCGGGAGTCTATCATATACTGCCGAACCTTGAGTGCTTCAATCTGAAGGCAGCGCTCGTGCACAATGACTCGATCCCGACGACATATCTGCTGCAGGTCGCCATATATGGTGTGTGCTATGCGGCATTTGTGCTGGCGCTCGGCACACTCAACTTCTCCCGCAAGGAGATATAACCAATGAAGCATCTGAAATCCCTGTTTATTTGCATTATCTCTCTTATGCCTATTCGAGTAATGGCACACGGCGGTCCTGAAGAATTGGGGCATCACTGGCAGTCGCACGCATATATCGGTGAGATCCATTTCCAGCTTGGGATGATGGCTGTTTTGACTCTTGCAATAATCGCAGCAGGCAAACTGATGCAAAAGAGAAAGGCAGACCGATGAAGCATAAGTTGATTATAGCCGGATTGATGGTGATGCTTTTCTCAGGGATGTGCATAATTGAAAACGATTGTGTCTCGTGCAGGCCGAAAACGGACATGGACTCAGACACTTCCTCCGTATATATGCTCGCGGGAGAGTTTCGCACGGTATTTGCCAATCTGTTATGGATCAAGGCAGAACAGTATCATCATGAATATATTATGCATGGCAAAGACTGGACGAAGGATGATGAGCTTCTGGGTCTAGTAAGGCTGATTACCAAACTCGACCCACACTTTCCTGAAGCCTATGCAGTTGGGACATATCTTTATGCGGACGGACGTAAAGACAACCGCGAAGCAATCAAATATCTTCGCGAAGGGATATATTACAACCCAAAGGAATGGAGTTTGCACCAGATTGCTGCGATTATGTATGGGTATAGGATGCACAACTATGATCGTGCAGTGTACCATGCAAAAATGGCACTTAAATATTGTGATCACGACTTTTACCGCAAAGCAAATGTTAGACTGCTCAAAACAATTGAACGAGATGCCAAACAGGCAAAGAAAAGCGCCACGTAAAACAAAATCTCCTGGCAAGACGCATATCCAACTTGCGTTTTGCCAGGAGATTCTCAGCCTGGGCGAGAGAATTTCCCAGGCATTTATTATTGATCAACCTGAATATCAGTCCGTTTTATCGCACAAAAGAAATATCACATCAAACTTGTCCAAAAACTTGCCTTTTGAATTTTCTTCAATAAGCAGCTTCGCATCACCGTCCGCGATTACCGGGTCGGAATAAGCTCTGCCGTCGATACGCAGCGCTTTTACTATCATCGGATTTGATCCACACCGGTCATTTTTCTTTGCGTCTTCCATAGACTTTGCGTAGGCAACCAGTCCATGTTCCTCAATGAAGTCTATATCTACCTTGACAGTGCCCCATACTTCCTTTCCGTCCGTCTGTTTTATCTTGGGGCTCATGCATCTCTTGAGGTTCAAACCACAGGCATCGATAATCAACGAAGTATAAGGCTTCCCCGGCTCGGAAGGTTTCGCTAAATCAATACTTGGATTATCGGCTGTGTTGCTTGCCGCAACTCCATCCTGCTCACCCTCCGCCCACACCGGGATAGTCGATGATACGCTCAAGATAAAGCACAACACGCACAATCCAAATTTAGCCATTGCCCCCACCTCTCTCATAAACAAGCTGCACATCTTACCCTCGCAAGTCAGTCAGGTATATTACAAACCTGTTGTTCCTTGCTTATGTGCAATTTCAAACTCGTACGAATGCGAGGTTTCGTCATATGACGAATATCATAGCCTGCCGTCTTCAACAATAATTACGTTGAGTTTGTCCAGAAATCCGCATTTTGCATTTTCAGCCAGAAGCGCTTGAGCATCAGCATCCGATATAACCAGGTCTGAATTGAACCGTCCGCCGGCTTTACCGATAGCCCTTATAATCAATGGATTTGCTCCGCATCGCGAATTCTTCAAAGCCTCCGCCATCGAGGTCACATATGACGCAATTCCATGTTCCAGAACAAAATTCTGGTCCACTCTGATAGTTCCCCACACCTCCGAACCATCTATCCTGCGGATCTTCGGACTCATACATCTGTCGAGTTTATAACCAACCGTGTTGAAAATCACACATGTATAAGGCTCACCATCAACCGACGGCCTCACGGAAGTTGGAGCATCAGCATCCTCCGGCCTGATATCGGCGGTAAGAGACACTTTTACATCATCTGGCTTAGCTTCCTCGTTCAGAGCCTGGCTCAAAAGAACCGAACCCGGAGCATACTGTCCATACATCGGTGCGCGAACAGTAACAATCACCAATGTGTCGCTCCCGATTTGCTCCTTGCGTTCATCGATCACCTCGACGTTTCTGACGTACCCCTCAACCCTCTGCCGGATAATCGCTTCTTCCATGTAATCTTTGCCTGTTGCCTCGAAACTTATGGTCGTGCCCTCAATGGCGGTCAGCAAGTTTGTGATCGCCTGCATTCTGGCATAGCCTTTTGCTTTGAGATAGGCTCTGGCACTGCTTGGCTCTTCCTTACTTGACGGAATAACACCCTCACCAGTTGCGGTATATAACAGGTCTGTCCAGTCTATCTGAGACTTGCTGCTCACTTTTTGGACGCTTGGTTCACATATCACCTGTGAGGTCAATGCAATGCACAACGCCAGACAGATTATCATCAATTTTACGCATTTCATGTCCTTATCCCTCCACATCATGAGGTTCATAAACCATATTGCATACAGTAATCTAGACTGAAATGAGAGTTCATCATTGCCTATTTGCATTAATTATTGCTGATCCGCCAAATATGGGCACACTCTCGCACAGCGGCGCGTATAGTCAACCGGGCGTGAATATAGCCAGTGATGTTATAATCTATAATAAAAACAAAGAGGTAGTTTCAGCGCAATGAAAAAATGGCTTATTGTAGTAGTTCTGCTGGCAGCAATGGTTGTTTCATACAACTGGCTTGCCAACACACAAATCAAACCAACGATTGAAGAAGCTGTTAAGCCACCTCCGCAAGTGCCGCAAAAAAAAGCAACCATGACGCCTGGTCGCGTGGTGGAACTGCACACGACCAAAGGCGAGATCGACTTCGTGTTATTCGAGAAAGACTGTCCGAAATCAACTAAGAGAATCGCCGATCTTGCCAAAGAAGGCTCTTATAACGGTGTCAAATTCGAGCGAGTTGTGCCCAATTTGTTGATTCAGACAGCACTGGCAAAAACAAAAAAACCGATAAATACTATCCCAAGAGAGCTGGCCGACGGGCTGACCAATACCAAAGGAGCAGTTGGAATGGCTCGAAAAAAGCCTGTTAACAGCGCCGTCAGCGTCTTTTATATACTCATCGAGCCTATGCCGCATCTCGATTATGATTATGCAGTATTCGGTAGAGTGATACGGGGAATGGATGTAATTACTTCAATTAAGAAGAATGATACCATTAAATACGCCAAAGTCCGCCCAATGACTGGCGCCGATCGGAAAGCATTTGGAAAGGTGCTGGAAATCGAATCAGAGAGGCGAGTTAACTGATAGTTTTGTTAAAAAACAAAATTCGTGAAGGTTAATTGCATACACATTGGAGAATTATCAGTATGCGGTACAACTTGCATCGCTAATCCTAAACAAGTGGATAAGGAGGATCACTTGTGGAAGAGATAATTGGGCAGAAATTTATTGTAACGATCGACTGGTCTCCTGAGTCTGGGGAACGGGTCACGGAAGGTGACGTTAAGGAAGCAATCGAGGAACTGGTTCTTGACCTTGACGAAGACGCCGTGGTCGATGTAGAGGAAAGCATTGGACAAGACTAGCGCAGGAAACAAAGCCGCATCTGAGGCAATAGAGTGATCGGATCAGAGATAACGCACGGCAACGTATTCGAGCTTGAGTGCGCTCGCAGTTGTGTGCTCGAATCAATCAACGAAACAGGGACCGAGCAAGCTGGTATTATAAATACATTCGGCAGAACGATGGCAGAGTCAATAATTGATGATGCGAGCCCGAATATGCGCGATATCGTTTTGATCGATGGATACGCAGTAAACTCATCTGATACTGTAGGCGCAAGCAAGAAGCACCCATGCAGCCTTGGTATCTTAACAGAATCAGCGTCTCAGAGAAAAGAATTGAAGTCGGGCACAGCTATTGTCGTGCATCATGGCGACTGCATGCCCATGGGCGCTGACACGGTTGTGCCATTAGAGCAGGCATACAGACCGGATGGCGGACCTGAGGTGTTAATACTGGCTGAAGTCAAACCCGATTGCAACATCCAATCAACCACATCGCCCGATCAACAAAACGCAATTCTGATTCCAAAAGGAACTGTCGTCGGACCAAATGAAATGTCGCTATTGGCACATATTGGAAGGCCTGGTATATGCGTCAGGCGAAAACCGCGAGTCGCAATCATAACCACAGGCGCAGATGTTGTAGAGATTATCGAAAATTTGGAGCCGGGCAAGATAAGAAACAAGGCTCGCTACGAGATCGTCGGTATGATTATGGAAGCAGGCTGCGAATTGGGACGACTGATTCACGTCAAAGACGGGAGAATCGGCATTGAAAAGGCTATATCAGAGAGTCTGGACTCAGAAATAATAATCGTATCGCTCAGCGAGAAGGATAAACACGAAATTGCTGTAAACGCCACTGCAAACCTGGGCGATGTTCGGTTTACAGGCGTTCACATTTCGCCTGGACTGGCCACGGCATTTGGAATGGTAGAAGGACGTCCTGTTTTTGTAATCTCCAGCGCAAACATACTGGAATCGTTTGAAGCACTAATTAGACCTGCACTCTTGAAATCGCTTGGTCGCATCGAGATTGACAGAAAAACTGTCAGCGCAACACTTGGAAAGCCACTTCGCCTAAACCCCGGCCATACACATTACATTCGATCCATCACAACATATAAAAGGGGACGCTATGAAACACGCCCGCTCCCTTCCAACAATAAGCAAATGTGCGATTTTGCAAATTCGATAATGACCATCCACTCAGAAGTTGATACACTAAAGCGCGGTGATGCAGTCGATGTGATAATGCTAGACACATAAATAGATACCTCAACACACTACCACAATAGGTATGGACACCTTTGCACATCTATGTAGACACTTCCTAAACCCAGCCAAATAGCCATTGACTTAAAGTAATGAGCATGGTATAACTCTGGCATGTAAACATAGCGTCATCTTGCGATCACACATCAAGGGAGAGAAGTTGTGAGCAAAGCTGCTAACTGCATTCAGAAGATCAATTCATGGCGAAAAAAGTTCAATGTGTCATTCGCCGTTCTTGCGCTCATCATCTGTAGCAACAATGCAATTTATGCGTCATTTGGCAAGTATTGGGATACAGGCTCCGACAGCATGCGAATTGTGATCGCAATCACGGGCGATGGATATACAATAAACGATCAGACTCAATTTTCAACCGATGCAATAGCCGTAGCCAACAAGATATTGACTACACCCCCTTGGAACACGTATGCCAACTCCATCAATATCTACGTAATTCCTATGATATCGAGCCAGAGTGGTGCTGACAAGCCATGGCTGAATCAATATGTCAATACTGTTTTTGATGCGACCTACGGCACTAATGGCATCCAGGAATGCCTGACTGTTAATTTCAACACAGTAACATCTGTCCTGTCCGGCTCCATTCCGAAATACGATGTAGCGATTGTCATTGTAAACGATTCGTTATATGGCGGTTCGGGACACAATGCAGCCGTAACATCAAATAATGCAGCGATGACCGACATCATAATACACGAACTCGGGCACACATTCGCAAACCTTGAAGAAGAGTATGAAGGCAACCCTACATCTTACATAGGCCCGGAGCCTTCCAATCCTAATGTGACGACAATTACGAACCCATCTTCAATAAAATGGAAGGCGTGGATCGATCCGAACACGCCCGTCCCAACGCCATTAGCTGACATATATAGCAAGAGTGTTGGCCTGTTCGAGGGAGCATTCACATATTCGCTTGGTATCTACAGACCTATGATGAACTGCGGCATGAGGACAATGGGTGTAGAATTTTGTCCTGTATGCCAAGAAGCACACGTGATGAAGGCTCATACCATCGCCCCTCTGATTGATGCTATTTCGCCAGGTGAAGGAACTTTTACTATGCCCTCGCCCACAACATTCGAAGCACTCGGCAATGGATGGCAATATTTAACCAAAACCTGGAAACTGGACAATGTGCAGATAGGCATGGGAACTTATATGATTATTCACCCTGGTGCTCTTGCCAGTCCGAGTTCCACTCTCACTCTTGACGTAATCGACGACACACCTCAAATCAAGAGCTATTCTCTGCCGTCGCAGCAGTATCAGTGGACGCTTGTCCCCGATGTCGAGTCGCTCAACAACATCACCGAATTGCGTGAATCGCCGACTGATATCTACTGTAAGGTAGACGGTGTGGTATCAGCGGTGTTTGGCGATTGTTTCTATGTTCAAAACAGCAACCGAACCGCGGCAGTAAGAGTCAACCCATATGATGGCACTTTCCCCACTTTAGGCAAAACGGTGACGTTGTGCGGCAAACGCGATCTAAATGATTTTAACCTCACTATTGGCGACTGTTACTGGAGTCATCACACAGGTACCCCTGATCCACCCAAGCCGCTGGCATTAAATAACAAAGCAGTCGGTGGTGGTGATATTGGATACATGAGGGGGTGTGCCGATTGCACTGGACTCAATAATGTCGGCCTGCTCGTAAGGACATTTGGCCAGGTCCGTGTCATCGGTCCGGATGGACTCTGGGTAACAATCAATGATGGCTCGTCTCGAACAGATGCAGATGGTAACCAGGGCATTCGTGTCTATGGAACGAGCATGGACCAATATGCAGGCAAGTATATCTGTGTAACAGGCATCTGCTTTATAGACGAGAGCAATCCAGCTACGTTATCGGCAGCCATACGCACGCGGTCCAGCAGCGATATCACAGAGTCAACACCGTAGCTCAATCCCCGTTATATATTTTGATCAAAGAAGTAATCTCATCAATAGATGTAGAACATACCTCTGAAACACGTTTTGGGAGGTAGCTATATTGATGAGAAGGTTTGCTGCGTTTGTATTCACGTTTTTATTTTGTACTGCTGCTTTGTCCTCAGTGGCTGCAGGCAAGAAATCCACAACTATAAAGCCAAAAACGGAGAGACAGGTCACAAGACAAGATATACTCGCGCTTGCGGACAAATATATCGAGTTCCTCGAACCAAAGCTTGAGATCGAGAACAGACAGACAATTTCTCAGATGAAGTTCCGCCTGGAATCACTAAAGACTATACCATCCAAACAAGCTGAGACCATCGATGATTTCGTAAGCCAGTTGACCATACAACTGGCAGGCTTGAACTCAGTCGACGCCATAACCACGGCATCTGCTTATCTCGTGAAATATGCTCCGGACAATTCGCGTACAACCAATCTCTTCGGCTCTGCTCTCCACACATACAGTAAATACACAGATGCAGTAACGGCGCTGGAATACACTCTGCACCTTTCGCCAGAAAGCACACTTGCTATGCTTAACCTGGCAAATGCCTGCCTTGATACGGATAAGGATGACCGGGCAAAAACGCTGCTCGACCGCATTGTAAGGCTGGAACCGGACAATCGAAGTGCATACCATACTTTGGCATACTACTGGTACAAAAAGAAAAACACCACAAAGATGGTGGAGTGTATGAAGAAAGCTGCTGAGTTTGTGGGTGTGGTAAGAAAAGCTGCCAAACCCAAGGACGAGGTTGTCGAGGAGCATACGGTTGAAACCGAAGATTCCACCGCACAAATGGAGACCAAGACCAATGTCCTGGCTGAGTGCGTGCCCTTCACCACAGCAGATTTAATTGAAGACGCATTTCCTGATGTAGCCCGGCAGATCAGAGATAAGTATGGCAAATTGATAGACAGCGAACGTATGGTTATGCCTCGGCTTCCTCAGATCAATACCAGCACAAATCAAACCTATACTGAAAACCTGCCGATTGTGGGAGCCTGGGTTCAGGCAGTTAATGAGCGATATGTAGAATATGAAAAGACCAGGGTTAAAGATAAATATGGCATAACTGGAGTCGAGAGTGAGCAGCAAAGGGAAGCGAAAGCTCTCAAAGGCGCAAAGAAAGAAATGGCAGACTCAATGGAAAGTGCGCGCCAGGCTCTGGAATATATGAAAAATGTTCCCGGCCTGAGCAAAGCCGACATTAGTAAAGCTGAGGCGGCACTAAAAAGTGCTGCAAGCCAGCAGGGAGTAAAACTAAGCAATCAGCCGGTTAAGATGGATACTCTCCCCGGTTTTGACAGCGGTGCGCCTTATGCACAGATGAACTACGCTAACTACGTAAAAGTCTCAAACTCGCATGAACAGTATATCTTCCGCCTGATGCAGGACTATTCTGCAAAAGAGGCAGATATTCTTCAAGTCTACAACAAGAAAATAGAGGAAGAAGCCAAATACCATCAGCAAATATGGGACAAGCTTCAAGAAGAACACAACCAACCCTCGCACCCACACGGTGACAAAGACATACCCTGTCGCAGAGAGATGCTTCGCCACAAGAAGAAAGTCAATGAGATCGGCCTTAATTACTACAAGCAGTGGGTCAATCTATATATGCCCTGTTATGCCCAGAAGATGAAGCCGGCCATGGATAATTACTGGAAAGCAAGCATGCTCTACGTGAAGAATATGCATGAGCCGAAAGTTATGGAACGGGAATATTACAGGGTCAAGGACTTCTTTATGACCTATGCTATCCGGACAACCGGCAGCGCCGCAATAGGTGGGACATTCACCTATCTTGGACCGACTGAGGAAGAAGAAGCAGCACTGCAAGCTGCGATTCGGCAAGCGGAAATGGAAGCCAAAGAGAAGAAACCCGGCTATCTGCGTGATTTCGACAAACCAAAGGAAGACTGGGTAAGCTGGATTGGTGAACATTTGGAATTCGAGGTCGCAGGTGAATTCCTTGGGCTCAAAATCACCCCTGGCACAATCGAGTTTACAGCTTGGGCCTTTGGACCAACCGGGACACTAAAGGTCGATATGATAAACAGTAAGCTCGAAACATCAACAGGAATCTCAGCCAAGGCTGAAGTCGGCATCAAAGTGTTCGGAATGGGAGCCAAACTGGAGAGCAAAGTAGACATCATAAAACAAACAAGTCAGTGGGACTTTGAAAATGGAACATATAAAGAAAGCTACACCAGCAAGGCTGAGAGTAAGGCCAGTCTTGGGCCTGCATCTATGAGCGCTGAGTTGGAAGTTGACAGTCAACTGGTATCCAAAGGTTCGATAAAAGCCAGTATGAGTGGAGGCGGATTCAGTGCAAACCAGAACCTATTGAGCTTCTAGCTAAATATAGATGGTGCCGATTGGACTTCCATCCGGCACCATCAAACCCCTCTTTTGATCCAGCCTTGACTAAGCTGCCATTGCAAAGCATGCTGATGTTCTTGAGAGCTTACCAGAGAGCCTGAGAACAGCTTTGGTATGTATCTGACATACGCGCGATTCGGTAACTCCAAGGACTGCCGCAATTTCTTTTTGGGTCAAATTTTTGTAGTAATAGAGAGCGACAACCTGCTTTTCACGTTCTGGAAGCTCATCGACCGACCTGATGAGTAACCTTTTTTGCTCAGCACGCTCAGCACATGATGCCGGGTCGTCATATTCGTCATCGCCTCGGGCAAGGATGTCGCCGCCGCTGGCAATCATCTCATCGAGCGAAAGCAGAGCGGATTGCCCGACATCAGCAAGCATCTTCTCAAGCTCGACAACTTCAATCTCGAGATGCTGAGCGACTTCAGTATCGGTTGGTGGACGCTGTAACTGCATTTCGAGACGTGCATATGCGTCACGCAGTATCGTCTCGTTCTTGCGCACGGACCGGGGGGTCCAATCCAGACTCCTGATAACATCAATCACTTCACCCCTAATCCGGGTCAGCGCATAGGTCTCAAATTTGACATTCCGGTCCGGGTCAAACTTTTCTATGGCATCTATGAGCCCAACCACTGCATGACCGATCAGGTCTTCATAGCTGAGCGCGCCTGAGGGAGACAGATTGAGACGGTCGACTGCATATTTCGCCAGGTAGGCATACTCGGTGATGAGGCCGTCCCTTGCCTGCTCACTTCCATTTTGTTTGTACTCGCGCCACAGTCTCTCTCGTTGAACCATGGTCAATCAACCTCTCTGATTACTTCTTTTGACTCGCTCTTCTCTTCCTGAGCAGAGTTTTTTAACACAGCCACCAGCATGCCGCCCAACTGGCCCAAAATTATCCAGCAGACAAAGAATGCACCTATGGACTTCATCACTATCCATAGCAAGTCCTCACCGGCCATCCATAACACCATGCCGACACTCAGAAAAACAACCAGCCCTATCAGCAGACTTATCAATTTCCACACGGACTGGATCATACTACGCTCCTACCAGTTCCATTTCTATAGGAGATGATATAAATTCGTGTCTGTGAATCCTGTCATCCAGCTTGATCGCCATCTTCCGCAGCCACGGTCCGACCGCACACTGAGGCGATGACAAGACTAGAGGTTTTTGCGTGCGTATTGCCCACCCAACCGTGCCATCGCTGGGCAAATATTCATATCTCTGGAAACTCCTGCCGAGAAAACGCTCGCAAACAGTCTTCAATCCGTCCGCTACCGCGCCGGCCTGCGCAGGAGATGAACAGCAGTTGGCAACAAGCGTGATCTGAGAATCCGGAAGCCTTGAGACCAGCACTTTCATTGCGGCATACGAATCAGTGATAGATGTCGGCTCCGGCGTGGTTATTACCATCACCTCATCGGCAAAAGCCAGGATGGAAGAAACCGAGTCGCTGATCCCGGGTGAAGTATCGATTATGACAATCTCACCATCGGCTGCCGTCCGCAGAACCAGATCGATAAGACTGACACCAGCTTGGCCATCCAGATTTGCCATATCCTCAAGACCTGAACCTGACGAAAGCAGTTTTAGACCCTCAGGCCCATCACACCATGCATCGGACGCGTCCACTTTGCCTCGAAGGACATCGTTGAGTGTATATTTGGGCGCTATACCCAGCAGCACTTCCGCATTGGACAAACCGAAGTCGGCATCAACCAGCCGCACTCGCCGTCCTGAACGGGCTAGCAGCAGCGCAAGATTTACAGCAACACTGGTCTTGCCTACCCCACCCTTGCCGCTTGTCACGGCGATTGTGTAGAGCTTCGGGGGTCGCAAACTTGACCCACAGCACATAACCCTGTCTCGAACAAGCTCCCTTAAAGCCTCAGCCTGATCAAGCATCAAACAACCTCCAAAACTACTCGGGCCATCTTGCCCGCATCGGCAAAATCTATGTCCTGTGGGACATTCTGCCCCGCCGTGAGGCATGAAACACCAAGCCCAGTCCGCAGAGGCAAATTGACCACACATCCTCTGCCGGGCGATTCATCCAACTTAGTGATTATGAGTCTGGTCGGCGAAAGGACCTTGAACTTCTCTATCGCTTCCCGCTGTATCTCAGGAGCCAGCGATGCTGCTATCACCAGATGTGTCTCAGTCGGCGATGCTGCATCCACAAATGCCTTAAGCTCTTGAATATGCTCGTCACTGCGTTGGCTGCGTCCTACAGTATCGATCAGCACGACATCTTTGTCCTGGTGCTTGGCAATGCCTGCAGCCACTTCTTCCGGTGAGAGAGCTATTTCGAGCGGCACACCCATAATCCGGGCATACGTCCTGAGCTGCTCCACAGCGCCGATCCTGTATGTATCCGCCGTAACCAGCGCGACTTTCTTGCCCTGCTCCAGTGAGAACTTTGCGGCAAGTTTCGCCAGTGTGGTGGTTTTCCCCACACCAGTTGGGCCGACTACCGCGATCACCTGGCGTTTATCAAGCTCGATCGGTGTCGCAAACCCCTGCATTTTGGCTGCAAGCATAGATGCAAGCTGTGTCGGGTCTTCTATAGGAAGCAGATCGGAAAGCACTCCCCGCGCAATTTCCTCATCCACTCCGCATCTGACCAACAGAGAATCATTACAGCCTGTCGATGGGCTTTGGATAGTCTGCCCAGCCAAAAGCCTTTCCACAACTGCACTGAGTTCTTTCAGTTCACTGCGAAGCTGGCTGATATCCGATCCGCCATCAGTTGCAACTGCTGTTGAGCCATAGAGCTTTGCAGCCAAAGGCGCCGCAGTTGGAATCGTCTGTGGGACCGCTTTAGACATTCCATTTTCAGCATTCCACTCTTTGCTCTCTGCTCTCTGCTCTCTGCTCTCAGTTGTATCTTCAATGGCTGCCATAAGCTCCACTTTTCCATGGCCGCCCAGACCAAGCAAACCACCGGCTTTCACATGCTTGGAGTTGAGCACAACAGCGTCGTCGCCCAGTTCCATCTTGGCCAGCACAAGTGCTTCCTGCATAGTCGGAGCTTCAAAAGTCTTAATTCGCATTTTTAAGCTTCACCATTCCTATAGAGTCAACATTGATCTCAGGCGCAATTTCCGCGTATGAGAGAACCGTAAGATTGGAGAATGACTGCTCGACCAGTCCATGCACGTGCATCCTTGTCCTTGGTGAGCACAGCACTATGGGAGCAAATCCCCGCTCAGTCAGGTTCTCTACCTGAACACGTATTGCTGATAGCAATTCCTGTACCAGCCCCGGATCGAGAATCAACCGCGCTCCAAGTTCTGTCTGGCGAATATTGTCAGTGATTATCTGCTCCACACTCGGGTGCAGCCCGAATACGGTGATCTTGCCGTCAGGACCCTGATGCTGCCTGCATATTGCAAGCGCAAGACGCTGGCGTGTGTATTCCGTCAGAATATCCGTATCTTTAGTAGCCCCTGCAAAATCAGCCAGAGCTTCGAGCACAGCGACAATATCACGTATCGACACTCTCTCGGCAAGCAGGTTCTGCAATACTTTTTGAATGTCACCGATGCCCATAACATCGGGAATAAGCTCGCTGACCACAGTCGGTGCTTCTTCCTTAGCAGCATCAAGAAGCTGCTGAGTCTCCTGCCTGGTAAGCAGTTGAGCCGCGTGTTTGCGGACAAGTTCCGTAAGATGAGTGACCAACACAGTCGTCGGGTCGACAACAGTATATCCCGCCACCTCAGCAAACATCTTCTGCGATTCCGATATCCAGGTAGCCGGAAGACTGAATGCCGGCTCCACTGTCTCAATCCCGTTGAGCTTTTCAGTGGCTCCACCGGGGTTCATTGCAAGATATTGATTGAGGAATACCTCTCCACGTGCGATTTCAGTGCCGCGTAATTTCAACACATATTCATTGGCACCAAGTTGGACATTATCGCGCACCCGTATGGCCGGAACCAAAACGCCCATATCAATGACCGACTGTTTACGAATCATCGTGATGCGATCCAGCAGTTCACCACCCTGCTTGGGATCGGCAAGCGGTATCAATCCATAACCGACCTCCAGTGCCAGAGGATCGACACCTATCAGATCAGTCATAGACTCTGGTGTGGTAGGTGCAGGAGTCGCAGCTTTCAAAGCCTTGGCTTTAGCGGCTTCGGCAGCAGACTTCTTATCATTTTGAGACAGGAAATATGCTACCAATCCGACAAGTGCGGCAGCAAACAGCAGTGGGATTTTTGGCATTCCCGGCACAACAACAAGCACGCCAAAAACGCATGCAGTGATCGCAATAGCCTTCGGTCTGGAAAAAATCTGGCTCATAAGTTCAAAGCCCAAGCTCTTTTCAGAGCCGTTCTTGGTCACCATCAAGCCTGTTGCAGTAGAGATAAGCAGCGCAGGAATTTGAGTTACCAGACCCTCACCAATAGTAAGTAGCGTATAAGTCTGCAGAGCCTGCATGATGTCCATCCCACGCTGAGCTATACCAACGACAAACCCACCCAGTATGTTGACAATAATCATGATGATGGCTGCGATTGCGTCACCGCGCACGAACTTGGTGGCACCATCCATGGCCCCATAGAAGTCGGCTTCACGTCCAACATTTTTGCGCCGCTGTTGTGCCTCTTTCTCATCAATTATACCGGCGTTAAGGTCTGCATCAATGGCCATCTGTTTGCCTGGCATAGCATCCAACGTAAACCTGGCTGCAACTTCAGCTACGCGGCCTGCACCGTTTGTAATGACCACGAACTGGATTATGACCAGAATTATGAAAACGACTATACCGACTACATAATTGCCTCCGACCACGACTGAACCAAATGCCGATATGACAGCCCCGGCATCGGCATGCAAAAGAATCAGTTTGGTTGCAGATACATTCAGCGACAATCTGAATAGGGTCGTCATCAGAAGCAGTGATGGAAATGAGCTGAACTGAAGCGGCTCGGAGGTATACATCGAGACCAGCAGTATAGACAGTGCAAGTGCAATGTTTGCACAAAGCAGCAGGTCCAAGAGCCAGTGCGGCAGCGGCAGGATCATCATTCCGACGATCATAACTGCCACAGCCGCGATTGCGACATCGCTGTGACGTGTCAGCGCACCAAGTGGTGATGCAGACTTATCCTGTTGTTGTGGAACTGCTACAGCCATTATTCACCCTAATAGTTCAGTCCAAAGTGCCTCAGCTTTCAGACTTTTTGACTTTATAACTATCTTCTCAGCTTTATGCTGAGTTTGTATACATATGCCAGAACTTCAGCTACCGCCTGGTAAAGTGCGGTCGGAATCTCATCGCCGATCTCCACCGATGCATACAGCGCCCTGGCTAACTGGACATTCTCCACAATCGGAACATTGCTCTCTTGAGCGATTTCCTTTATACGCCTGGCAATAAGGTCTTGTCCTTTCGCGACTACAATCGGCGCGCTGCTCTTCTCTGAATCGTATTTCAGCGCAACTGCAAAGTGCGTTGGGTTGGTAACAACCACATCCGCCTTAGGCACCTCGCGCATCATTCTTCTCTGAGACATCTGGCGCTGTTTCTGGCGGATCTTGCTCTTTATCAGCGGGTCGCCTTCAGATCGCTTCATGTCTTCCTTGACTTCCTGCTTGGTCATCTTTATGCTTTTTTCAAACTGATAGCGCTGATACATATAGTCGAGCGCGGCTATTATAAAAAGCGCAATTGCAGCTCGAAGCAGCACCTGCCATACCAGTTGACCAATTGCTGAGCAAGTAGTAAAGTACGACGCACCAGCTAAACTCGATATCTCGGTATACTTATCTCGAATGAACGAGTAGACAATGTATCCTATGATTGCGATTTTGGCTACAGACTTTGCCAACTCCACTCCAGCCTGCATCGAAAACATACGCGTCAAACCGGAAAGGGGGTTCAGCCTGTCAGGCTTGAACTGCAGCGCTTTGCCAGAGAGTGATAGTCCGACTTGCAGGACATTCGCCACAAATCCGATGACAGCCACCCCCAATATGAGTGGAGCAATCGCCGGACCTACCCCCAGCAATAACCGTACCACCTTGGAACTAACATCGCCGATCACAAGGTCATGCGTTGGAAAATTAGTGAAAGACTCTATCGCCAGACCGCGAAGTCGACCAACGACCATGGGACCAGTTGTCCGTAAAATTATGAGTGATGTAAGCAGGACCAGAGCGGAATTTAGCTCTACGCTGCGCGTAACTCGCCCTTCCTCACGAGCTTCTTTGCGTCTGCGCGGGGTTGCCGACTCGGTTCTGTCCTCAAGTGCCATGCGCTAAACCCTCAGATGCCTGAGTAGAGCAATGATGTCGTTATGCATTCCACTAAACAAACCGACCATGACACCCACCGCAACCGGCAGAACAGCTATTGTAACAACAAGACCGACAGTGAGCTTTGCCGGGAATCCCACGATAAAAACATTGAGCTGTGGAACAGTTCGGGCAAGAATACCCAGCGCTACGTCAGTGAGGAAGATTGCCCCAACCACAGGGGCAGCTATTCTCAAAGCAGCAATAAATATTGTCCCGAATATCTCCAGCATGCCTGCGCCTGTCTCGGGTGATATTCCCATCTGACCCAAAGGCAGGATAGCAAAACTGTCAGCCAGGCCTCTGATCATCACATGGTGTCCGTTTACTGCAAGGAATACGAGTGTAGCTGCAAGGTTTTGAAGCTGGCCTATCACTGCGTTTTGATTTTTTGTCATCGGGTCAAACACCTGGGCGTAACCCAAACCCATAGAGAGGTCGATATAAGCTCCGGCCATTTGGATCGCTGCAAACATTAACGAGGCCAGAAAGCCCATCAACACACCGATCATGGCTTCCTTTATAATTGCAAAAAAGAAAGGCAACAGATCAAACGAGCCACTCCAGGGCTGTGCCATCGGAAGGAATACGAACGTGAGAGCCAGCGCGACGCTGATACGCACCATAGGCGCAACATTCGTGTTTCCGAATATCGGCGCCGAAGTGAATATGCCGCCCACTCGCGCAAGCACAAGCAGAAATGTCAATATCTGAGCTATACCGAATCCGAGGATATCCATAATCGAGTCAAAAAGTTGCCAGACCCACACACATCAATGCACCAAATTGGGCAGGCTTACAAACAGCTTTGTGGTAAAAGTCACCATACTCCTGAGCATCCATGGACCGAAAATTACAAGCGCTGTCATGACAGCCAATATCTTCGGCACAAATGTAAGTGTCATCTCTTGAATTTGAGTGGCTGCCTGAAACACGCTCACCACCAGACCGACAACCATTCCGAGCCCCAAGGCCGGGGCACATACCATAAGAGCTATCATAACCGCGCGCTGCGCAAGATCGAGAACTCCTGCATCAGTCATTTGCTTACTCCATTATGAGTTAAGAGTCGTGCGTTGCTTATTGCACCAGGCGTGGTTATAGCAATTTTCAGGCCAGGAGTTTTGTATCAGACAAGCAAATAGCCCGGAAGCTGTTCCGGGCTATTGGTATAACTATTCTTTTTGAGTATACTCACATCAGTGAAAACTCAGCGCCAGTGAGCGAACAATCAGGTGCCATCCATCCACCAGCACAAACAGCAATATCTTAAACGGCAGAGATATCATTACAGGCGGCAGCATCATCATACCCATCGACATCAACGTAACTGATACGACCATGTCGATCACCAGGAACGGGATAAAAATCACAAAACCTATTGTGAATGCAGTCTTGAGTTCACTGATAAGAAATGCCGGTATCAGGACATGCATCTGCAGATCGTCTTTGGTATGCGGTCTTGGTGACTTGGAAAGGTTAATAAACAGCGCAATGTCTTTTGGACGGGTCTGCTTCAACATAAAATCCTTGATTGGACCTGTGGCTTTACCCGTAGCCTGATCGAATGTTATCTTGTGATTCATATATGGCTGGAGCGCAGTTGAGTTTACCTGCTGCCACACGGGAGCCATCGTAAAGAATGTCAGAAACAAAGCGAGACCAACAAGGACAGTGTTTGGTGGAACCTGAGATGAACCGATTGCGCTGCGTGTGAATGATAGCACGATTATGATCCGCGTAAATGATGTCAGCATGATAAGCAGCGCGGGTGCGAGGGACAAAATTGTCAATATAAAGAGAATCTGCAGACTGCTTGAGACCTCTTCGGGACTCTTTGCACTTCCCACTCCAATGTCTATCTTCGGCACCGGAGTTCCACTTTGAGCAAAGCATGGCAGGCCTGTCAGCAATATACCTACCACAACAAACCAAAAAGCCAATCTCCAATTTCCAATTCGGTGAGACTCAAACATCCCTAAAAGCCCTTCGGAAGCGTCCTACTTCCCTAACTTTGTCTTGCAAAAATACGTTCGATTCCCTGAGCATCTGAGCCACAGTCCTGGCGCTATCAGTAGTATCGGTCTTGTTGCCGAGAAACATCGAAAGCTGATCCTTGAATCCACCTTTAGGCTCGTCACCACCGGGGAGATTCGCCTCAGTATCGGCAACCTCTTCGGGGTCAAGTTCCGCAACCAGACTGATCTGGTTGGCAGTCGATGCAACAAGCAGTCTCTTTGTGCCTACGGCTACAAGATAAAGCGACTTATTTGCTCCGAGAGCAGAGTTCTCAATGACTCTGATCCGACCCTGATTCGCACCTACGGCAGTCTTGAAGTTGGTAAACTTCTTCAAGACAACCACTGTCCCATATGCAAGAGCAAGAACCAATGCCAGCTTGAAGATGAAACTCAACGCCGTCACATAGACCGGAGCTTCTTTTTCATCCGCAGGCTTCTGTTCCGATTTTTCGAGCGACGCAAGAAAGTCCTGCTCACCACTACTTGCATTCACTGACGTCGTCTGAGACGATCTGTGAATATCGGACTCGGAAGCCAATGAAGGCATTCCTGCTGCAAGCAGCATTATTACAGCAATTACTATGCCAGCTATTTTATGCAGCCTTAGCATTGACATGCCTTTCATTCGTACCGACAATTTCGGTTATCCTGACACCGAAGTTCTCATCTATGACAACAACTTCTCCACGAGCAACCGTTTTGTTGTTGATGACAACTTCAACAGGCTCACCTGCGTGCTTGTCCAGTTCAACAACTCTGCCTGGACCCAATGCCAGAATTTCACGAACCGAGAGTGTGGATCTGCCCAGTTCGACAGCAACATTCAACCGCACGTCCATAATCAACTCTACGCCGTTGCGCGGTTCGGGTCCCGATACCGAGGCCACCGGCGTAAATGCTGCCGCACGCACTTCCGGCTCTGGGGCCGAACTGACAGTTATCACAGGTTCCGCTTCAGCAGGAGTAGATGCGGCATTTTCATTTTCAGCCGATGCCTCCGCTGCTGCTGTAGGTTCATCATTGCTTGATGCTGCTTCTGCTGCCTGACCTGCTCCATTTATCAGAGCCTCAATTTCAGCTTGAGAAATCACTTCGTCTGCCATATCTTAACCTCCAATGCAATGCGCTCTACTGCATTGCGAATTCATTAAAATACACTTCCACTGCCTTGCCTTCTTCGAGGCGTTCATTAACAGCTTTAATTATGTCTTTTTTGAGCTTGTCTTTGCCGTCAGGCTGAGATAATTGCGCGAATGTCTTACTGCTGAGCACTTCTATTGCGGCATCTCTGATGCGGGCATCAGGTTCACTTGATTCACCATGTCCACCACCACTCGCCTTTGCTCCTTCTACTTCAAGGATTACAGTAGTTTTTAGATACCTGACCTGAGATGTATCGGCAAGATTTACAACAAAATCTCCGAGCGGCATTTCCATCGTTGGAGGTTTCTCGACCTTTGCCGCAGAATTCCCTTTCATTTTAAACATCATAAACCCTATTCCGCCAAGAAGGACAACAACCCCAATTACAACGATCATTATCATCTTGCCCATACCACTCTTATCCATTAATCTAGACTCCTTTGGATAACCGAATCCACAGGATCACTGATCCTTCTCGGACTCTCTTTTGCTTGCTTGCCGTATAAAGTATCGGGACGCAGGATCACTATCTCAACCCTTCTGTTCTTGCGTCTATTGGTTTCAGTATTATTCATAGCAACAGGCCGAACATCTCCATAGCCTGCAGCGGCAAACCTCCATGGCTGCAATTTTTTACGTTCAACCAGATATCTCAGGACATTCGTTGCTCTGGCGGTCGACAGTTCCCAGTTGCTTGGATACCTTGATGAGTTTGTCGGCAAATTGCATGTATGCCCCTCTATTTGTACAAGATTATCTGTCCTTGCCAAAGTACCTGCTATTTTATTTAGCAGCGGCACCGCTTTCTCGCGGATTGTCGAGCTGCCGGGATCAAACAGCATTGCATCACTATTGATTGCGATAACAATACCTCTCTGATCCTCACCTATTGATGTATTATCATCACCTAAATTGCTTTCAATATAGTTCACCAGCGGCTTCAATACTTTCCATGACACACCCGCAGTGTCACCATTGATAGCCGAGGGTTTTGGACCAAACATACCATTCGCTCCAAGCGGTGACTGTCCTTGCCCCCTGATCATTCCACCAAAGCCTGAACGAATCGAGAAAGCAGCTTCGCGAAATTTGGAAACGTTGAGCACTGACATCGAATACATCATTATGAAAAACGCCATAAGCAGCGTAATCATATCAGAATATGTCAGCAGCCAGCGATCTAAATTTCCATGATCCTCATTTTCTGACTTCTTCCTCATGCCGCCATCTTTTCTCGAATATGCTCGACTTTTACTTTCTCCCTTTTGGCTCTCAATGTAGGTGACAAATAGGCCATCATTCTAGTCTCGACGATTCTTGGATTATCTCCCGCCTGAATCGACATTACACCTTCAATAATCATCTCGTAGGTAAGCACTTCATCTGCAGTTTTAGATTTGAGCTTGCTTGCAATCGGCAGATATATCAGGTTGGCAAAGGCTACACCATATAAAGTTGCCACAAACGCGGCTGCTATCGCATGTCCCATCTTCCCCGGCTCATTCAGCTTGGCCAGCATGCTGATCAGACCCATGACCGTACCTATGATGCCGAGGGTAGGTGAAAAACCGCCAAGCGTCGTAAACACTGTTTCTCCCATCTTGTGTCGATCCTGCATTGCAACTATCTCGGTCTCCATAATCTCGCGAACCATCACACTGGGAGTCCCGTCAACTACCAACTCAACGCCCTTCTGCAAAAACTTGTTGTTTATTTTTCTGGCTGCTTCATCGAGAGCCAATACTCCTTCACGCCTTGCTATCTTCGCGAACCCAACCATAAGGTCAATAACCTCAGATTGATTCAAACTTGAGCTTATGAACACGTTCTTGAGAATCGAGGGTATGGATGCAATTGTCCTCACACTCGACCCTACTGTGGTTGCGCCTATTGTGCCGAAAACCACGAGCACAAACGCCGGGGCATTGAACAGGTCCTTAAGTGACCCACCCTCCAGGCTCAAACTCAAAAAAAGTGCGCCCCACGCCAACGCGAGGCCTGCGACAGTCGCTAGGTCCATCTCTCATAACCTTTCACTTCTGCTCTGAGCAAGCTATTACCCTTTGCGCCAAAAACTCTATGATTCTTGGCTATTAGACGCCGGTAAAAAACTACCTTTGAAACAACATCTTCAACAGCCTCACGCACCATGATTTTCTTGCCGGTCGTCAGAGTAACTAAAGTATCAGGAGTGCGCTCCACGGACTCAATAAGGTCCGCATTTACTATCACATCTGCATCGTTATAAAGCGTCAGTTTAATCATCGGTGCTTCTTCCTTGATATGTTATGGCGGCAGTCATAGGCTGCCGCCATAACATAAATTATCTGATTAGTGAAACCAACTGTTCAAGAACATCATCCGCAGTCGTTATAACCTTGGAATTTGCCTGAAAGCCGCGCTGTGCAACTATCATATTGGAGAACTCAGCTGCCAGATCGACATTGGAAGCCTCAAGATAACCCGACTTGATGGACCCCAAACCACTTGAACCGGCAGTACCTATTACCGCCGAACCGGAGTTAGAGCCTGCCTTATACAGATTATTGCCAAGTTTCTCAAGTCCCTCAGGATTGTTGAAACCAGCAACAGCAATCCGGGCAAGGTTCTTTGTCAAGCCGTTTGTAAACGTGCCTACGATTAGGCCACTACTATCAATCGTGTAAGACTCAAGCGTGCCTAATTCTTTTCCATCCTGGTTGTTCATACTCACGGTGCTATTGCTTGAATTGAGCTGTGTTATATCACTGGTATCCAATGTAAAATTTAGCGGTGAGAGCGAACCATTGTCCTCGGTAAGTGTCAACGACACGTCAACACTATCGAGATTGCTTTGTCCATTCTCGTCAAATGTTATATTGCCTGTGGTAATAGCGGATGCGCCTGCATCATCACAATAAACCTCATACTGCCAGGTTGATGCTTCTATTGGAGGTGTAGCAGTTGAATCTTCGGCAAGTTTGGTGAATGTCACAGTTATCTGATGAGTCTCACCAAGCGAATCGTAGATTTCAAATGTGACATCATAGTCGCTGCCAGCATCAGTTGATGCGTTAAGGTTACCAGTGAGATCGACATCTGATGTCTGCTGAGCAATCGACATTCCACCAACTGGAATCTCAATAACAGAAGCACCCGTGATCGGCGCTGAAGTGTCGATATTACCTGCCGAATCTGCCTGCCAACCCAGGACATACAAACCCGATGAAGAACCGACCAGGTTGTAATTTGAGTCCAACGAGCAACTGCCGTCTCGAGTATAGGCAACGGTACTGCTATCACCCAAAATAAAGTAGCCATTACCATCAATGGCCAGGTCGGTAGTCCGCCCGGTCGAATCAAGAGAGCCTTGAGTCATGTCTGATGAAATTGAACCTAGAGTTACACCGAGCCCAACTTGAGACGCGTTTGTGCCACCTGTAGTATCAGTTGGCGCACTTGCCGATTTAATGGTTTGTGAAAGCGCTTCCTGAAAGTTAGTCGACTGTGATTTGTAGGCCGTGGTGCTTACATTGGATATATTGTTCCCTATGATATTTAGGGCGGACATAAACGCATTCATCCCCGAAATGCCACTTTGAAGTGCTTGAATCATTTTTCTGACCTCCTGCTTATCCTATTGTCGATCTTGTCTTGATCGAATGTTGTCCTTAGGCCGTGTCATTAGGTCTGCGGCCACGCACTTCCTCACCAGAGGTCCAGTGCGACACGTAAAAACATTTGTCTCACGTGATTTCTATACAATCACCGCACTCTCAATGCCTGTAAAGACGGCGTCCTTCGCGTTTGCCGAATCGACTGCCGTAATTACAGTCCTATTTCGAGCGCTTACTATCAGGGCAAGATTGTCCATCAATACAAGTGACTTATCTGCACCCTTTGCTTGGATCCGATCTATTCCTGATTGAACCCTTGCCTGCTCTTCATCGCCAAACTCTACGTTGCGTTCGACGAATCTTTTTTGTGCATGCGCAGACAGCTTAACCCCCGCCTGCTTCGATAGTTCGGCCTGAAGCTGCGACTGAAAAGATGAACCTCCTTGGACATTACCACCAGAGGTTTGTCTCTTCGCCTCACTTCCAGCACCGGCTATGCTTGTATTCAGTCTGACTGGAGACATCTTGTCTCTCCTTTCAGATGGGCCAACAATCGACATCCATCAACAGCAATTTCCGTACCTGCCTGATGGTTTGTCTCTTATGAGTTGTCGGATGCACATACATTGACAACATCGGAAAGATCAATCTTACTTGTGCCAATTACTAACTTAACGTTGCCGTCACTGTCAGTTGTTACGCTTGTTGGAACTCCAGTAAGTGTACTGCTTGTATCCGATGGATTGGTATATGTGACCGTCTTTCCAATCATAGCAGACGCAATTTCATATGCCTCGTCTGAATCAATATCATCACTAGATTCGTGCACACTGACAACATTACTTACCGATACTGAATCCGACCCAATATTGAGTGTCGGCCAACCATCATCATATGACACACTATCTACTGTCCCCGTAGCAAATTCGCCAGACGAAGTATAATAGTCAACTGTCTGACCGATAAGCCCAAGTGCATATTGGGACTTTTGCCCCGTATCTGATGATGCCTCGGTGTAGATTTGCTCAATCGCATCCAGTGAAACAGTGTCATCACCAATCTTCACCTTGGCAATCCCGTCATCGTAAACAACGCCACTGACGGTCCCGCTCAATGTGACAGACGAATCATACGGTGATGTGTAATCCACAGTCTTGCCGACAAGACTTAATGCCTGAGTAGATGAACTTATTGTATCCAGTGTAGAATTCATCTGCTGCATTTGCTCTAGCGATGAGAACTGTGCAAGCTGGGCAACATATTCCGTATTGTCCATCGGACTCAACGGATCCTGATTCTGCATCTCTGTTATCAACAGCTTCAAAAACGCATTCTGATCCAGCGTCGTGCTGCTGCTTGTTGTTGTGCTCGACGATGTAGTCGCCGAACTCGTACTCGATACTGCGCTTGTTGTTGACATTCATATCACCTCCTAAGCCAGCCAATTGTAAATTGTGCCATCTCTATCCGCTATCCCTGTTGATAGAGTCGCCACTGGTTGATTAAGGCTTGCATCTTGCGAACCTGCGTAATGCTGCTTTTGACCGCCCCACTGTTGTTGGGTGTTGCCATCCATCGAATCCTGCATAAGTGACCCGAACTGTGTGCCGGAAGTCACTGTCACCGAATCCATCTTGAGGCCAGCATCGGAAAACGCCTGATTGAGTGCGGGCAGATGCGCCTGCAGAAGCCCACGAACCTGATCACCAGTTGTCTGGATCTGTGCCGTCATTCCCTGATCTGCTTGAGTTATTTGCACACGTAGTGATCCCAACTCAGGCGGAGACAGTCTGACCACGAGATCGCTCTGCTGTGGTAGTTTGATCAGCTTAACATCACGGACAATTTGATCGATTATCTGAGTATGCACAGGCTCCCGAGCACTTTGCGCAGTCTGAGCAGGTTGAGTCTGGACAGTCTGCCTCACCGCTGCATCAGCAGAAGTCTGGACCGAGAAGATCGCGGCCTGGCTGTTTTGTGAGCCGGATGTATCGGCATTTATACCGCTGTTATCCGTTGAAGCAACCTGACTGACCGCATCACTGATCAGAGTGGCAGCATTATCAGACTGATTGCTCACAGGACTCATAACCTGTGGCTTGATCGTGAACTCACGCGGTGGATCAGTTGATGCAGTTACCTCAATCTTCGTCTGGATCGAAGTGTCGAGAGTGGTTTTCTGATCCCAGACAGTCTTATTTGACTTGGTCACATCTGAAGAAAGTAGTTCGACAGATTCGACGCTTTGATCAGGATCAACTGATATTGAGCCGGCCTGTATTGTCCGAACCGTCTTAGTTGTTCCTTCGACTGACATAGGTCTGGCAGTTGTTGAGTTGCCGGTGTTACCGGTCTTTCCTACATCCATGATGGCATCCAACGGCTCTGCTGTTAACTGACTCACATCATCCAATATGTTGAACTCAGATAGATTTTGCGCTGCAGCCATCTCTACAGCATCTGAATCCGATGTCAAAGGCTGAGACGAAACACTGACACTGTCCTTTATGTCGGATACATCTTCCGTAGTAATTGTGTCCACAGCATTCGCACCGGTCTGTTGAATCTCCTGCGGAATCTGGACGTTGAAAAATGCCAACATCTGCACAGGAGCCTGCAAGTCAGACGAATCTGTTTTCATGTCATCTTCCTGTCTTTCTGGTTGTGTATCCGTCTGTGTATCGTCACTACACATAGTTGCCTGGTCTTCAGCCTGATCGGAATCCTTTACCTGAGACTGCTGTTCATCCTTGATTGCCGTGCCAAGAACATCAGAAAACTCGGAGCCATCCTTGCTCACATCATTGCCCTGCTCAACTTTGTTTTCCGTTCCGATACTTTGAGGAGCAATTGCAACAATAGCATCCATCATTATTCTGTTCACCTCCTTTCTTATGGATTGTTATCTCACCGAGACAGATAATCGTCACGGTATGAGAGCACTTTGCGCACATAATTCTGCGTTTCGCGATATGGCGGGACTCCTCTATATTTCGCAACAGCGTTTGTACCGGCATTGTATGCTGCAAGTGCAAGCTCGACACTGCCGAACCTGTTCATCTGCTCTTTGAGATATTTGGCTCCCGCATCAATATTCTGCTCGGGGTCAAACGGGTCAGAACAACCGAGTGCATCAGCCGTAGAAGGCATCAACTGCATCAGCCCCTGTGCCCCACTACTTGAAACTGCATTTGATTTGAAACCGCTTTCCGCTCGTATTACTCCTTTGATGAGCGCTGGGTCGACACCATATTTGGATGCGGCTGAATCTATCATGTCCTGGTATGACGAGATATCACAGATTGAGTTTTTGCCAATTTTCTGCAACTGCGCAGCCAAATAGCTCGGAAAATAAGGTTGGACTGACGCCGACTGTACCTGTGATGGCATAGACGCAGTTGTATGGGGAGCAACAGTGACTTCCCCACCAGCTTGCGCACTCTGAAAATGCGACTTTATCTCCTCTATGCGTGCCATTACCGCTGCCACATTTTCCAGCATCTACATTCCTCTCGCATATCTTACCGAGGCCATCTCATCCAGCTCATTTTGCTCCGCTCTGGCTATAACCATCAGGTATTCCTGCTCCTGCTTGTCACGCAATACTTCAAGTATCTTACGATCCTGCATGGCTGTCACGAGTTCTTGCCTTTTGGCCTCGACTTTTTCCCTTACGCCTTCCAGTGTCAGCTTCTGAATCTCAATATCATCACACGTAGTCTTCGCAAACTCGTCAAGGCGGCATAATTCCTCAGCTGGGGCATTATTATCCAATGCATCTTCAACATCCCTCCACGCAGCATTGAGACGCAAGCAGAGAATATCGAGACGCTCAACCTCATTGGCCTCTTCACGTCTCAACTCACCCAACTCAACAAGAAGCTGCTCTTCCCGCGACTTGCGACGATCCAGCAGCGTCTGTAACCTGAATTTAAACCTGTTCATTGCCGCCAAACATCTGCTCTAGTGACGATACCGTTGTCTCAAAATCACTCGGCTCGTCAACAGCCTGTCTCAAAAACCCATTTGCTTCGTCAATCTTGCTCAATGCATAATCGATGGCCGGATTGCTGCCATTGGCATAAGCACCAATATTTATCAAATCTTCACTTGACCTGTATGTCGCCAGCGCATCCCGAAGTCTGCCCGCGCTTTCTCTGTGCTTTGCTGACGTGACGTCAGGCATAACTCTGCTTACACTCGAGAGGACATCTATAGCCGGGTAATGGTTTTTTGACGCAAGGGCACGACTCAAAACGATGTGCCCGTCGAGTATACCTCGGACCGTATCTGCGACAGGCTCGTTCATATCGTCGCCCTCAACCAGCACTGTGTAAAGGCCGGTAATCGATCCTTTTTCAGATGTGCCAGCTCTCTCCAAAAGCTGAGGCAGAGTTGCGAAAACAGACGGCGTATAACCGCGCGTTGTGGGAGGTTCACCTGATGCAAGACCTATCTCGCGCTGCGCCCAGGCCACACGCGTAACGGAATCCATCATCAGCAACACATCCAGCCCACAATCCCTAAAATACTCAGCAATTCCTGTGGCGACCTGCGCTCCTCTGAGACGCACAACCGGAACCTGATCGGAAGTTGCGACAATTACGACACTGCGTGCCAAACCCTCCTCACCAAGGTCCTTTTCCAGGAAATCACGTACCTCACGGCCTCGTTCACCAATCAACGCTATTACATTGACATCCGCGGATGTGTTGCGGGCGATCATGCCCATAAGTGTGCTCTTACCGACCCCGCTTCCCGCAAAGATGCCAATCCTCTGACCCTTGCCAATAGTAAGCAGCCCGTCGATCGCACGTACTCCAAACGTCAATGGGCTCGTAATCCTGCTGCGCGAAAGCGGATGCGGAGGACGACTTGCAGCCGTTATTTCAGCTTCACCGGAGATGTTTTCCTTTTGGTCAAGCGGTCTGCCAAGACCATCCAACACTCTGCCTAATAGTTCTCGTCCAACCGTCACACGCAAAGACGACCCTGTGGCTATCACAGGGCTTCCGGGTCGTATGTCACTTACAACCCCGAACGGCATTAGCAGAGTCCTTGACTGCTTGAAACCGACAACCTCGGCAAGCACAGGCGGTTCAGTGCGAGAGTTGTGAATCTCACAAATCTCTCCGACTCCGCAAGTCGGCCCACATGACTCAACAAGCACACCTATCACCTGCGAGACGCGGCCATTATGCTGAACCGTGTCCAGTTTGCGTACTGCTTGACGGTATTTATTTAGGTCCGGGACATTCGCCACGGTCATTCTCGTATGTGTCTCCCAACTTCTTTTTGATACGATTCATCTGGTTTTCGATCGTGGCATCAAAATCACCCGATGGAGTCTCTATGACACAACCACCTGGTGAAATTCGCCGGTCATCAACAATGCTTATCGAACTCATCCCGTCAGCCATACTCATTAGTTCATCCCGCATTGCCTTCACATTATCGAGTTCGGATGGGTTGACTCGCATCCGAACATCAGATGTGTCTCTGATTTTCCGCAGGCAAGATTTGATTACACGATGCACGACCTTAGGATCAGTTTTGACTTCATGCCTAATTATCTTCTCGACAGCTTCGGTACATAGCTTTAGCATTTCAGGCTCAATGGTATCCAGCACAGCTTGTCTGTCTTCAGTTAGCAACTGTATGTCCACTTCCAACCGTTCGATCAGGTTCTGAAATTGCTCGTTGCCTTCTTGCAAGCCCGTATTATAGCCTTGCAGACGCGCCTCTTGGCTGATAGAATCTGACTCGGCTTTCGCCCGGCATACTATTGCATCGGCTTGCTTCACTGCTTCTGCAACAGGATCTATTTCCTCTTCCATCTCTGGCTCTGGCTCAGGAATATCCAAAGACTGCAGATGTAATGGCCCTGCAATCAGAAATGAGCTTTTGTCATGCTTGATCACACTAGTCAACAGGAACCTCCAGAGATGAAGCCGGCATGTATGAACCGGATTCATTCTTTATCCGCCGCATTACGCTGACAAAGCGCTCCTGCGCAAACTCGATCTCTTTCAAGCGTGCCTGAAGCGGAGAAAGAAGTTCACGGTGTATTGTCAAGGTCAGTTCCTCCGGCGCATTTCTTACAATCACCGATTTCAAATCATCACTCGCAACCCTAAGAGCAAGAAACAAATCTTCCCTGTCTATCTCCAATAAGAATTTGCGTATCTCCGGGTCAGTAAAATTGACGAGTTCTTCTGGCGATGTGATATCGTCATCATCCTCAAACAATACCTGCGGTTCAGACCTGGATAGTACGCCCACAATCGACTCTTTCACGCGCTCTTTTGCATTGCCTAAAATACCAATCAAAGTCTCGCGTTTTGCACTTTGCGAACGATTCGGAAAACCGGCAAATCGCTGTCGTATGACCTTATCGACTGCCTCAACAACCTCACGGGATGGTGTCCTCATATCTATTAACCGGCTGGTTGTCTGGTTTCTCAGATTATCGCCAAGATGCGATAGCACGGATGCCGCAGCCTGAGGAGCCAGATGCGCCAACACAAGCGCCACATTTTGTGGCCTTTCTGATCCCAACAATTCAGCAACATCACCGGGGTCGAGTTTCTCCAGCCATTTCAACGGCTCATCTGAGCCTTGAGCGTAATCGCTATTTCCAGTCGGGTTTTCACCCTTTATGTAGCAACCGACTTCGTCCAGGACTGCCTGCCGGACAACATCATCAACATGCCTAAGTCCGGCTATATGCGCACCAAGCAATTCTCGCTCGGATGGGTCCAGATGCTCGAACACCTTAGCCGATTTTGATGCTCCAAGCGACATCAACAACACGGAAGCTTTATCTATGCCAGTTATATTTTGCGTTTGTAGCGCCATTATATTCTCCGTTTAGCCCTCTGCCATCCAGTTTCTGACTAGTCTGGCCAAGTCCTCCGGGCTTGATTGCGTTATCTCCGGCGGCAAAGTATTTTTCTGCGGCTGAGCCGTACTGAATCCAGTTGTCGGCTGCTCTAGCGGTGGAGTCTGTGCAAAAGCTTGATTGCCCGCCGATTCAAGTAAGTCTGCTGGATTTGGCATGGGACTGCTGACATCAACACCATTCTCTTGCTCAGGTTCGACCGGCACCTCCTCCGCAGGTACAGTAACCTTTATCTGCTTGATTATTATTTTCAAGAACACCAGGAATACTATCAAGAGCAGAGCCGCACCCGCATTCTTAACAATTGTCTGAACCAGCTCGGCTCGTGATTCTTTGGCCATCTCTACCTCGACCGCTTTTGATGAAGCTGTGTCGAAACCGACTCTTTGAACTGTTACCTGGTCTCCACGCTTTGAATCGATGCCGGAAGCAGCTATTACTGCTTCCCTGATAGCCTCCAACTTGACAGGCTCCACCTTATCGTCAACAAGCACTGCAACGGAAAGCCGCTGCAGCTTCCCGGGTGCATTCACTGTTTCTTGAATCCGCTTTGTTACCTGATATTGGGAAGTTGACTGTGTGCGCTGATAGCTGTCCTTAGCTGAGCCTGGAGAATTTGCTATGGGCACACCGCCCGGAGGTAAAGCACCACCCGCATATATCTCACTGGACTTATCCTCAGACAAAAGCACACCCTTTGCCTCACCATTTGCTCCCTGCACAGGACTTGTAGGCTGGTACTCCTCGGACTTTGTCTGAGTCTGGTCAAAACTCATGTCTGCGCTCACCCTGACAACCGCTTTGTCCGCACCTACTATCTTCGCCAGCATGCTCTGCAAGTTTTGAGACAATTCCGATTCATACTGGCGTTTCATTTTTGTCTGGCTGGCCGTCATAAGACTGCTGCCTCCTGCACCGTCGCCCTCGGACAGCACATTGCCATCCGTATCGAGAACCGTGACATTCGTCGGAGTCAACCCCTCGACAGCGGACGAAACCAGATGCACGACTCCCCCAACCTGCTCATCACTCAGCGGCATTCCTCTGCGTAGTTTGAGCACTACAGAAGCCTTGGCCGGTTCCTGTTCAGACGAGTATATTTTTTGCTCAGGCATGCTCAGCAGCACTTTGGCATCGATAACCGGCGCGAGATGACACAAAGTACGCGTAAGTGTTCCCGTCACGGCTCTCTGATAAGTCACCTTCTCGGTAAACTCGGTCATGCCGAAATTCGACTTATCAAAAAGCTCAAAGCCGACGTTGCCGCCTTGAGGAAGCCCCTGGGTCGCCAGTTGGAGACGCAAGTCGTAGACCTTATTCTCAGGCACTTCGATTGTCGTGCCGTCAGCAGACAGCTTGTATGTCACCTTTTGCTCACCCAACTTCTGAACTATTGCGCCCGCGTCTTCTTGGGCAAGACCGGAAAAGAGCACCGACATTCTGGGCTTGGTGGCGGCAATGCCGACAAACAGCATAAGGGCAGCCGCAAGCACTCCAAAAGCTGTTACAACAACACGCTGTGTTGCAGTCAGTTCGTTCCAAAGTTTGATTAAAGCCGCGATAGGTCCGGATTTTGTGATTTGATCCATAAAACCACCAACTGATTTAGTATTTGCAATTTGGTATTGATTATTTGTCGGTTGAACCCCAACTACAAAATACTCAATACAAAATACTCAATATCAAATTGCTAGACTTGCATTCTCATAATCTCTTGGTATGCATCTATAATCTTGTTTCTCACCTGCACTGTAAACTCAAAGGCCAACTTAGCTTTTTGCATCGCAATCATCGCTTCGTGCACGTTTTCGATGTCACCAGACGCCAACTTGACAGCCATATCATCCGCCTGACTCTGAAGACTGTTGACTTCTTTGATGCCTTTCTTGACAAGTTCTGACACTGAGACGTCGTTCTTGTCCTGAGTATCGTCGAGTTCACTGATACTGACATTTAGTGCCTTATCAAAACTGTCATTACCGAAACCACCCACTGACGAATTTGCCTTTGAGGAAGTTACATTGGCAATTGAACTGATTGAGCCTGGAAGACTGACAGGTGAGATTCTCATTTATATTACCTTAGGCCTTTCCTATATCTATAGCCGATGATGTCATCTGCTTTGCTGCATTGAGAGCCGTCACGTTAGCCTCATATGCCCGTGTGGCGGATATCATATCAACCATCTCTTCCACTACATTTACATTCGGCATGCGCACATAACCGTTGGCATCAGCATCTGGATGGCCCGGGTCATATACTGTACGATAGTCGGTTGGGCTTTCCTGAATGCTGTCGACTTTCACACCCGCAGGAACCGTCCGGTTGCCCACAGCATCATCATAAACAGCCTTGAATGTGACCGTCTGCCTGCGATATGGTCCACCATCCTCTGTCCGTGTTGAGTCTGCATTGGCGATATTGTTTGCAATGGCATCCATGCGCACGCGCTGGGCAAATATGCCCGATGCACTTATATCGAATGCGGAATTATGTCCCATATCTTACTTGCCCTCCTTAATTGCGGTACGAAGAAGCGCAATCTTTGCTTCAAGTAATGTGGTTGCGGCTTTGTAAGTGCCTTGAGTTTTTGCAAGATCGGCAATTTCTGCATCAATGTTGACATTATTACCGTCAGGTTTTGCGGGACTCACAACATCTGTGCGGCGGACCGGTTCAAGTTCACGCAGGCTCTGTCTCTTGTCATGACCACCTTTTAGATCCATGATCCTCTTTAATGCGGTCTCAAAATCCACATAGCTGCGCTTATAGCCTGGTGTCTCGACATTTGCGATGTTATTCGCTATTGACTTCTGCCGAGATGCCGATGCATCAAGTGACTTTGAAAGCACAGTCGACGCAATATCTGAAAAGAACTCTGATGCCAATGGAGTCCCCCCTTTCTTACTGGCGCATCTGATAGCAATTTATGTGCCAGCAAATTAGGGAGGCTGTGAGTTATGAGTTGTGGGTTGGAAGTCGATGACGTAGTTATTGGAGATGAGAGTAATCGAATCCGGTATCGGAATTCAGAATTTGATTTCCCCTAGAGTCTTGCGTTGGCAAGCCTAATTTTGCGGCGAGTATCAAGGTGTCTGAGGAATACATACAGCAAAAATGCAAAAATTGCATTTAGGATGCACTCGCCAAGCAGTGTACGAATGGTGTTGGGAAAGCTGGGCTTTGGGTTTGCTAAAAGAAACATACCCTCACACACGAGTGTGAGCCAGACTGCAGAAAGCATGGGCACTATTGGGTTTTCACTGAAAAGCCGCGTGTGAACAATGCCAGCTAGGAAACCTGTGATTGTGCGAGTGACAATAAAACTCCCAAGGCTTAAGCCAACAACTGACCCCTGAATAAGCCCTGCGATGAAACCGAGCACCGCCCCAAAATCAGGATCGGCAGATAGAGCATAGATAATAAGCACTATTAGGACGAGATCGGGTTTAGCACCAAATACGGTCATCCATCCAGGCAAATTGCCCTGTATGGCAGACGCAATTATGAGCATTATAATTGCCCAGAAATATCTCTTCATGGTGTAGATATCTGTCCAGGTTTAACTACGAAAACTTGTTCTATTTCATCAAAGCGCACACTTGGCTTTATAAGTGCAGAGGTTGTACCCGCCGTAGAGTTTCTAACTACCTTGACCACTCGTCCAACAACAAGTCCTTTTGGGACCACACCACCCATGCCCGATGAAATCACCACATCCTTGACCTTTACATCAGCATCTTTTGGCAGATACGCTAAGACAAGGTAATCCGTGCCCTGTCCATAAAGCATACCAGTTGTTCTTGAACGTTGAATCATTGCACCGATTGCACTATTTGAATCTGTAAGGGCAACAATTTGTGAGGTAAACGGATTGGCTTCGGATATTTGCCCGATTATACCAAGGTGATTGACTACCGCCGACCCTTGACGTATACCCGAGTGCGTGCCCACATTTATTGTAGCGGTGTCAAACCAGTTACTTTCATTGCGTGAAACCACATCCGCTGCAACCATTGCGAGCTTAGAAAACTCTCTAAGCCCCAATGCTGCTTTCAGCCTTGTGTTTTCCTCAGCCGTCTCATGCAGAGCAGCGTTCTCCAAGGTCAGGCGCCTTACTCTCTCACGTAGTTGTTTGTTCTCCTTGAGAATTACAGATCGAGGTCTGACACTTAGAATCGATACTCTTCCGAGACACAATAAAACATGGGCTGCCATATTAGCAGGAGCAAGCGTTGATCTAACAGCATCCTGCATGTACAGCGTATTGCCCGTCGCAAGTCCATGGTTATGCATCATTCCTATGCCAATGCCCAGAACCGTTAAGACTACAAGATTGATAACCGTCTTGTTGCGAAGATAATTGAACATTTAGTTTATGGACTGAACCTGTCTCGTGGAACCAAGCAGCACTTTCTTTAGTGCAGTGTTGCTTTCGGATTCCTCCAGCGCTTTTGCCGTACCCAACACCACACAGCTTAAGGGATCCGGCGCGATATGCACAGGCATACCCGTTTCAACATTTATCAACTCATCCAGACCACGAAGCAATGCGCCGCCGCCCGCAAGCACAATTCCTCTCTCCATCACATCCGCAGCCAATTCTGGAGGTGTTGATTCCAGGGTCAACTTCACAGCCTCGACAATCTCCATTACGGGATCATGGATTGCTTCACGAATTTCCTGGCTCGATATGACAGCGCTTCTCGGAAGACCCGAGATAAGGTCTCTACCACGCACTTCCATCGTCAGTTCTTCTTCCAGAGCATATGCAGATCCGATATCCAGCTTTACTTCTTCGGCAGTGCGATCTCCAATAAGAAGGTTAAATACACGGCGAACATACGCCACAATGGCTTCATCGATTTCATCACCAGCAACTCTGATCGAACGGCTGGTAACAATTCCTCCTAGTGAGATAACAGCAACCTCACTCGTTCCCCCACCGATATCGACGATCATACTGCCGGTGGGCTCGCTCACAGGTAGTCCAGCTCCAATCGCTGCAGCAAAAGGCTCTTCAAGCGTGTATGCCTCCGAAGCGCCTGCTTTCATCGCAGCTTCCTTAACGGCTCGCCATTCAACTTCGGTGACACCGGAAGGTATGCCGACAACTACCCGAGGACCAAATATGCCGTTGTGCCTGTTCACCTTTCTTATAAAGCCCCTGAGCATGGCCTCAGTCTGATCAAAATCGGCGATCACTCCATCCTTTAAGGGGCGAATGGCAACAATACTGCCTGGGGTGCGTCCAAGCATCCTCTTAGCTTCTTCACCGACTGCAAGTACCTTTTTGGACTGGCTGTCAAGCGCGATAACGCTCGGCTCACGCAACAGAATCCCTCGCCCGCGAACATGCACAAGCGTATTAGCTGTACCCAAATCAATACCTATTGCTCTTGAAAACCTGCTGAATACTCTGGAGAAGATTGCCATTTATCTTCGGTCGCCTTCCGTTTTTTGGACTCGGTTAATTACATGTCCCTAGTCACCTATAATACCACAAAAGCCCGGTCTGTTTCGAGTCAGAAGCACAACATTTTGCAATTACCTAATCTTCCAGGGCAAAATGTTGTGAAACGGACATGATATTTCAGCAAATTGTTGTTTGAGAGTTGTGAATGCACGATGGACTGGGTGTGCTCAGAGGCTTCGACAAATGTTTCTGGTGCATCAATTTTTTCCCTACCTAGCACGTCTTCTTATGTGGAGGAACGTAGAATGGACCAACTGGCTGACGCCGATCTGGTGCGGCGGAGTGCCGGTGGTGATTCCGCTGTATTCATAGAGTTGATAAACGCTTATAAAGGCTCTCTTGCTGCCTTGATCCGACGTCTGGTTTCGGATGCTGACGAGGCCGAAGACCTGCTGCAGGAGACTCTGCTGCAGAGCTGGCTAAAAATCGGCAGTATGAACAATCCAGAGAAAGTGCAGGCGTGGCTTCTGCAGATAGCAAGAAATCTCTGCCGTGACTATCACAGATCGGCCCAGCGGAGGATAAACCCTACCAAACAAGAAGAGCTTGAATATTACGTGAACAGATATGGCCGAACGGCAGTGCCTGCAGAAGCAGCTCTGGACTTGTTGGAAGCCATGGACAACTTGCCACTGGCGGAGCAGAAAATCGTCGAACTGTTCTATTTGCATGGTTTCACAATCAAAGAGATCTGCCGGCAGATTCAGGCACCTGTCGGCACAGTTAAGTACCAGCTTCACTCAGCACGACATCATCTGCGATCATTTCTCGATGAAGCTGAAGAAAATGGAGGACTGTAATGGAAGATATGAAGGTAAGAACCCAAACACCATTCCCGCTGCAGCAGCCGCATATCGAAATAGCTCCCACCAATACATCGCCCTTTGAGGTGGATTTCAAGGAAATGCACTGGTGGTTCGCCATTCCCGAGGTAGGCGATCACGTCTTGTGGGCACAATATGAACCTGATTTGCGGATGCACGATTACACCGAGATGAAGGCACTTCGTCCGGCCAAAGTGCACGGAATTGATTGCGTGGAAGTAGCAGCGATGGTTTACGATTACGGAGAAGATCCAGTGAGGGTGTTTCCATGGATGTTCTTTGCACGTCTGACAGAGGACCGAGTCCAGTACCTCGCGACTCTATCGCTATTTAGAAAAGACATTCGAGAGCTTAGGACAATGCTTGACGAGGGATTTGACAAAGACTGGGGTGACGGTCCCCGGCAAATTCGACAGACCGGACGGCTTACGCAGCAGCAGGACAGATCTTACACTTTGAGTGCCGAAGCGGATGCCGGTGAGATTATCGAGCCTGCGGGGATATTCCAAGTTATGATTGGCGAGAGGTCTTTCGACTGTCTCCGCGTGATTGGTATCACGATTCCTCTCAGTGAGGACAATACACTTGTGGAAGCCTACCTGAATCGTGAAGGACGAACGATACTGTTCAGGCGATACAATGGGATAAGATGGAACCTGGGCTACAATACTGGCCATCCGAAGGAGATGACGTGGGATCAGCGTTTCCCGGATCACATGCGCATCGTCATCAATGGAGTCACATTTGTTCACTGGTATGATTGCTTGAGCAACCTCGCCTGTGGGATCGATGTCGTTATGTAAGACGGATCGATAAGAGCAAAATATGAGCTTGAATGATGGTTTTGGCCGGAGCTGTTTGCTCCGGCCATTTGTTTTTGTAGATTTACGTCAAAAGATCTAGGCTGCTTTGGCTTCCTGTTCCTTGCGAGAACGCTTTTCGACTTTGGATAGTGTGTCCAGGTCCTTCTCTGTCAGCACTTTCTCCAGGTCGATCAGGATTACCAAACGGTTTTCCTGCTTGCCTACTCCCCGCACATATGCAGAATCGACGTTTACAACTACCGGCGATGGCGGCTCGATCATATCGGCAGATAGCCGAAGTGTCTCTGCAACAGCATCGACTACCATGCCAATCATTTGATCGGCTGCCTCGACCACCACAATCCTCGAAGATTTTGTGGCGTCACCCACTGGTAGACCAAATCGCTTGCGTAGATCGATCACCGGCACAATGCTGCCGCGCAGATTAATCACACCCTCCACAAACTCAGGGGTACGCGGTATTCGCGTGATCTCCTGCATGCGGATGATTGTATTGACCGCACCAATATCCACACCGTAGAACTCATGGGCCAGATCGAAAACTACTAATTGTTCCCACTGATCCGTTGTGACATCATGTGTTTCATTGGTCATTGCAGCACCCTCCATCTTAAGCCGCCTTCTTTCGACGCTCGGAAGTCACGGCTCTTGAAACATCCTGCAGCGTGCCTCTCACAGGAGCATCATCGACTTTGAACTGCGCAACCAATCCCTGCAGCTCTTCAGCCATTTGTGCCAACTCTTCGGCTGATGCAGTAAGCTCCTCGACTGAAGCCATCTGCTCCTCGGTCGTCGCAGATACTTCCTCAGCAGCAGCAGCGTTTTCTTCGCTGACGGCCGCAACTTGCTCTATCTGTCTTGCAACATCGTCACTGCTGGCTGACATCTGCTCGGCAGCAGCAGTAGTCTCCTCCGTCACGGACGAAACGTTCTCGATTGCCCTTACAACCTCTGTGCTGGAACTCGCCATCTGTTGGGTCGCCGCAGAAACCTGTTCTATCTGTCTTACAATTCCTACAACGGCTTCCTGTATGCCACTCAAGGCTTCACCCGCCTGATTTGCAAGCTGAGTGCCCTCGGCTACTTCCTGGCTGCTCTGGTTCATGGCAACAACGGCTTGCTCGGTCATTTGCTGGATGTTTGAAATAAGCTCGGCTATCTCGCCGGTCGCTTTTGAACTTCTCTCAGCCAGTTTGCGGACCTCATCGGCAACAACAGCAAATCCCTTGCCATGCTCACCGGCTCTGGCTGCCTCTATTGCTGCGTTGAGAGCGAGAAGGTTTGTTTGCTCGGCAATGTCGTCGATTGTCTCGACAATCGCGCCTATCTGCTGAGAATTCTCGCCTAGCCGCTTCACCATATCACCGACCTTATCGGTCGCCTCTTTTATTCTGTCCATTCCGCCGACTGTGTCGGCTACATGCCTGCCACCCGTGTTTGCGACTTCGGTCACCTGCTGGCCACTGGCCGCTGCCTCCTGGCTGAGTGAAGACACATGATCGATTGCAGTTGATATCTGCTGGACTAATGCGACAGTTTGATCCACAGTGTTGGCCTGGGTCTGAGCGCCGGTGGCTACTTCCTGCACCGCCCGGCCCAACTGCTCCATGGAAGTGGCACTTGATTGGGCATTCTTCGACTGTTCCTGCGAGCCCGTTGCGACCTGAGTAATCGTCTCAGTGATCTGCTGGGTCGCCTTGTTTATCTCCTCTGACGTGGCCGACAGGCTCTGAGAGGAAACCGTTACCTTCTCAGATGAGTTTGTAACCTGAATTATAGTATCCTTGAGGGACTCGACCATCCGCCTGAACGCCTGCGAGAGTTTACCTACTTCGTCCTCGCCGCATAATGCCACGTTTACAGTCAAATCACCTTCAGCTACTTGCTCGGCATCCTTTACCAGACCTGTCACCGGCTTAACAATCGCCTTTGTGACCGTGAACGCAATAAAGACACCAAAAATTACTGCGAGGAACGACAGAGTACACACAATCTTGATTGCATTTGTGCCGGCCTTGTTTGCCTGCCCCGCCGCATTGTCCATCAGTTTTTGGATCAAACTAAGCATTTCATCACAGGCAGTGATAGTCTCGTTTCCCGCATTTGCTAGAGGTCCCTGAGCAAGTTCAGAAACCTTTGCGTGATTACCAGCTCTGTATGCAGGAAGGCACTGGTCCTTCAAAACGCGATCATACGCAGCTTCGCCTTCCTTAGCCTTACGTATCAGTTCCTTGCCTTCGGCCGATGTTATCATGCCCTCAAGCTTCTGGGCATTACTCTTGAATGTGGCCGATTCCTTCTCATATGTCCCCATAATTGCCTGGTTACCATAAAGCAGATAACCACGCGCAGCCATGACATGCTTGCTCATTGACCATGCCATCTCGTAGGCCAACTTCAGCTCGTCCACGCGAAGTCCGGTTGCTTCGGACGTTTTCGCGTTCATTGTGCGGATACTGGTGAAAGATGCAATTGCCACGATAACCGTCAGCAGCAACACAACCGCAAATCCACCGCCGATCTTAGTTCCGATCTTCATTTTTGACAACATAAGCGATTCTCCCCTTTATCCTTCGCTTTTCTCGTTGGAAACACACAGGCTTCCACAATGCATATCACCTAGACAAATTAATTATTGGGTCGTCAAAGACCAAACCTCAGATAGTGGAACTTAAACTGTCGTCAATTTTTGACAAATGAATTTGAGCAAGTCGCCCATTGAAAGCAGGTGGTCATTGCGATAACATGTCCATATGATGGAAACGCGTGGAGGAAAGATGAGTATCTTGAATGGTCAAACAGCATTTATTACGGGAGCCGGACGCGGAATCGGCAGAGCCATTGTCGAAGCCTTTGCTGCAGAGGGGGCTGTAATCGCAGCTGCTGCACGTACCGAAAAAGAAATTAACACAATATGCAAACAGATCAATGACAACGGCGGAAAGGCACTGCCGATTGTTATGGACCTGAAGTCGGAAAAATCGATAAAAAGCGCAATTCAAAAGGCACACTCTGAACTTGGACACATAGACGTGCTGGTCAACAACGCAGGCGTGATGGCCTTGAACAAAATATGCGATACATCCACACAGACGTGGGATGACATAATGAATACCAATGTCCGGGGCGTCTTCATCACCTGCCGCGAAGTAATCCCGCAGATGATGGAACGTCAGTCAGGCAGAATAATCAATATAGGCTCTATGGCAGGCAGACGAGGTTATCCTGAACAGGGCGCATATTGCACATCAAAACACGCGCTCGTCGGGCTGAGCAAGGTCCTCGCCATCGAAACTCAAAAATATGGAATTCGTGTCCATGTGATAAGCCCGGGCGGAGTGCTGACAGGTATGTCGACCAATCTGAGAGCTGACCGCGGCGAATCCGAGGATTCACCGAACTGGATGACAGCCGAAGAAGTGGCGCGCGCGGCCGTATACCTCTGTACGCAGGATGGGGCGGCATTCACGGATGAACTGGTGCTCAGAAGGTTTGCATCGGAGCCGTGGAGATAAAGCAGACTTCTCGCGTTCGCTCGGAATGATTGTAATAAACGCTTGTTGTTTTGTGAACGGCTGGCACAATTAGATTAGATATTGTGGGAATTTGTGTTTCGGTCGCGATCGGATATCGCGACCGAACATAGCACGTAGCCTATTACCTATTTCCTGTTTCCTGTCCCTGACTAGTCTTCGATCTCGTCCGCTATTGCCTCTATTGCCTCAAGCATGGCATCCTCTGTGAGAGCACCGGCATACTTTTTGCCGTTCATAAAAAAGGCTGGAGTGTCGGTGACGCCACTGTCCATGCCGCCCGCGATGTCGTCCTTAATGCGCTGCACATATAAATGATCGGCAAGGTCCGACTCGAAGCGGTCCACATCCAAACCAATCTCCTCGGCATGATCCATCAATGAACCCTCATCGAGCTGGGTGTGGCGTATAAGGTAATCATGCATTTCCCAAAAAAGACCCTGCGCTCCGGCAGACTCGACGGCCTCAGCAGCGATCTGCGCATATTCATGCTTGTCTGTCATTGGAAAATGCCTGAAGACGAACCTCATCCAATCACCGGATAATTGCTGAATCTTTTTGACAACTTTATAAGCCGCGCGTGTTTTGGGGCATTGATAATCGCCGTATTCGACCAGCGTCACCACGGCAGAAGCCGGACCCTGAACATGCTCGTGCTCCATCACCGGCTTTGCTAAACGCGAAAGCGCACCATAATCCATCTCGATCCTCCGCAGTGTACGGCTGCCGCCGCATTTAATGCACCTGACCGAGTATAGGTGTACCCAGGATTGGACAATATTTAAGCCGTATGAGTACTAGCTAAGCAACTTATTAGCCAGCCAGGACAAGTTTTCCGCGAAGCGGTCTATGGTGCTTAAACCCTCTTCGTCATCTTCGACCTCACCCGGAGCTCGACCAATGGCAATATTCCAATAGGAAGAACCAGGCACGATCATATCGTTTATCGTGAACCAGTACATCAATTGAGCATATGTGAAATTCTGCCCCGCACGGCGCGCAACCGCTATAGGTCCTCCTATTTTTCGTGAGAAATAATTGCCGTTTGACCTGGAAACATAACCAGCGCGATCGAGCAGAGCCATTGTCTGAGGCGTGGCTGAGCCGAAATAGACCGGCGAGCCGACTATAATAATATCAGCCTCCTTCATTGCGCCAAAGATTTCATGAAAATCATCATCCTTGATCGAACAGGTGCCGTCTTTGCGCTGGCCGCACATTCCACAAGCAATGCATGGCTTGATCGTCTTGCCCCGAAGTGGTATCAATTCAATATCGATTCCATCTCTCTCAAGCCGTGCAAGGCAGCGTGACAATAGTATCTGGGTGTTGCCGTCCTTTCGGGGACTGCCGCATATTGCGATTGCTTTCATCTTTTCACTCCGTATGCTTTATCCTTATATTCAGTATTATATTAACAGTATAAATGCTCCTCTTTGACTCGCATTTGAACGCCCGGACGCAAAATAATAACTCTTTGGACATCTTTTTCAGCCGTCAGGTTTTGAACTCGCAGGTGCGGGGTAACTACAGTTTCGAGAGTAAAATCCCTTTCTCTCCTTTCTTTCCGACGCGGCCCCGTATGCCAGAGCGGGGCCGCGCTGGTTAGATGTACATAGTAAACGCCCCGGCATCCTGAGGATAGACATGCCGGAGCGCCTCAATGTGTTGTGGCATATACCGCCCTTTGGAGTGAGCTGCCCGCAATAAACGGGCTTTGAACTGCAAAACGCCTGAGCAGGGCGCTTTGCATAAAACCTGCAATATGCTCCCGAACTCGCCGAAGGCCGTCAGCGCAACAACATTGCACTGATTTATAATGCAGAAATCGTGCCATACGGCATAGTGCGCTGGTAAATTTGTGACAAAATAATCGCTCGCAATGCAAATGAGGATTATGCCGCTACTTCAATGGTGGAACCGAGCAGCCTGGGAAGACGCTGTGATAGGTTGATTAGCGCACCACGCGCAAGACCATACTTGGGGTCAAGCTCAAGAGCCTTCTTATACTCAAACCATGCCTCACGAGGCACTCCCGCAGCCTCATATGCCTGGCCGAGATTGTAGTGGATGCGTGGAGAATCGGGTTTGATCTCAGAGGCGCGTTTCAAGGCACCTATCGCTGCATTGTGACGACCCTGCTGAGCATATGCCGCGCCCAGGTACACGAAGGCCTCATAGCTTCCCGGAAATCTTCGAGAAGCATCCTCCAAAATGCCGACCGCCTGCTCGAAGTTGCCTTCCTTGAACAGAACGATCCCCTGCTCTACGTTTGTGATATGCTCAGTCATTGCGTCCCCAAATACTGAGACGTGCAGGTTGCCCAAATATAACACTGCCCCCTGCAATTTATTCCCTACTTTTGTCATTCGGCATGAATACTTCTCGCTCCTCCAATTCTTTTTTTGTGATTTAGCTCAATATTGCTTTTGAAAATGCACTCCTTGAGGTATAATCACATATGGCTTCTGCTGTTCGCGGGCAATGGTCGATTTGACTTGCGAACCGGACAAAAGAATCGGCAAAGGTAAGCTGAACCCTTAACCCCTATTCAAAGGTCCAAATTATTTCCAGAAGTGCAATTTCACAAGTCTGTAGGGGGATAAACAAGTGGCCCAGGATAAAGAACTGATCTGCAAGGATTGCGGAGAGAGCTTTACGTTCACCGCAGGAGAGCAAGAGTTCTTCCAGTCGCGCGGCTTCAGCGAGCCGATTCGCTGCAAGACGTGCCGCGACGCCCGTAAGGCACAGAAGTCAGACCGCGGCTTCTCAAGAGAGCGTGTCGGCGACCGCTGGTAGATACGGTTAATACGTAAACACTGAATATGCGGGAGACATGGAGGTTATCTGTGTCTCCCTTTTTGTCGGGTCGGCTGTCTGTCCGAAGCAAGAGTCACTCGAACGATCTGGCAGCAGGATCGGCAATCAGGAATTTGAAATACCGAGATTCTGTTTCGCACACGACCAGATATCGCGCGCAATCAAAGGCTGCCCTGTGCAAAACGCCGGGGCAAGAATGCCCCTCGCAAAACCCGTCCGAGGCAGAAATCCCCGGACGATCAGGATCAGGAAACATTGTCATCACCGTTTATAGACAGCAAGGATGTTGCTCATTGACTTTGCCGGCTGCACACAGTATTTGCCGTTTACATATAATGCGCACATACTCCCGCCGTCCATGTTGATCGCGTCATGTGCGCCCAGCTCGATCATCACATCGGCCAATGTGGACAGAGTCACACTCTGCGATATGGCGCAGAGTATCAGCTTGCCGTCTTTCGTGGCACCAACTGCGCATCGCCAGGCCTTGTTGGTCGCAGCGGCTGAGCTGAAACCGTCGCGCTTCACATCTATATCCCTCTTACCGGACCGCACTAGCCTGGGACCGCATGCTATGCCCGAGGTGCATCCGCGCCAGTCGATACGCGACCGGCCCTTCCTCTCAAAAAACCTGATCTTGCCGGACGAAGTGAAGCCTATACCCTGTCTCTGACAGCCCCTGCATATGACTTTGCCGTTGGAGACGATGTCACCGAGAGGGCGGTTGTTTTCATCATAATATGTGCCACAGATGGCTGCATACGGCTTCAGGCGCTTGACCATAGACTCGAACGACTCGGTGCGGTCGGCAGTAGATGCGATTTCCGGTGAAACCGTGAATTTACCGCTCGAAAGATCGCAGATGGCATAATCGGCACCCAGCTTGTCTGCCAATCGCGCAGGCTTGGCTAATATCCCCAGCGCATGCGCGAGAAATAACCCGGCGCACACCATTGCCAGAAATAGAAGTAAAACCCGACCGCTGTTAGCCGTATTTCTGCTCAATTCGTCCCCCGAAAACTTGTTGTGAGGTCTATTATACGACGAACAAGCTGGTAGGGTCTAGGTTCAATTTGCTCCACAGGTAAACCGAGTTCGCTTTGCAGGTCGGCAAGAGTCACATCATCAAGGAATGTGCCGTCACGCAGAGAGACTGACGGCACAAGCAGCATATCGCCAAGGTCTTTGCCCTTAAGCTGCGATATGATGTCTTTGCCAGAGATGAGACCCGTGACTGTCACAGTATCGCCGAAAAGATGGTTTGTTATTGGATAAACCTGAATGCTGAGATTCGAGCACTTGAGTGAGTCTGCCCATGTGCTCACTACCGAATACGCAGATATACCAGTGACAATCGAAACACGCAGAGGCTGTGGCAGGCTCGTCGGCAAGATTCGTTTTGCACGCGCAGCGCTGTCCTTGAATTTACGCACCAGTCCGACGCCATTTTCTATTTGCGGGAAGCCTTCATATTTGCTCGCGCTTGGAACAGACCGTCCGGCGCTCAAATAAAACTCATCAGCCGCCCAGATCAATCTTGTACCATTATCTTGCATAAACTTGTGCTGCCACTGTTTGACTTTGTTCAGGATTACAGTTGAATATTGTGCATCTATCGGCGGTATAGGCACTGGATGTATGCGGTGTTTGCTGATACCAGCGGGCACTATTGCGATTGATGAGACTGTGGGATAGCGGCTGGACAGGTCAGCTATCGTGCGGTCGAGATGATCCCCGTCATTTATCCCGCGACAGAGGACTATCTGTGTGTTGAGCGTGATGTGACCCTCAGAGAGTCTGTCTATCTGGTGAAGTATATCGGGTATATCTCTGCCAAGCATCATCCCGCGAAGGCCAGGCTCTGTCGCATGCACGGAAACATAAAGAGGTGTCAGGCGCTGGGTGATTATCCGGTCCAGGTCGACTTCGGTCACATTGGCGAGTGTCACGAAGTTACCGTCCAGAAACGAAAGTCTGTAGTCATCGTCCTTGAGATAGAGTGACTTCCGCAGACCCTTGGGAAGCTGCTCGACGAAACAAAATATGCAGTGCGCGCCGCATGTCCGAACGCCGTCGAAGAGTATATCCTCGAACTCGACCCCGAGCGGCAAATCTTCGTCTTTTTCGATATCGAACCGTATATGGCGGCCATTGCGCTTTATTACGATTGAAAGAAACTCATCCGCGCAATAGAACCTGAAGTCTATGACATCGCTTAGGTTGTGGTCGTTGATGCTGACTATATCATCACCCGGACGCCAGCCCAGGTCCTCGGCTATGCTGCCCGGCTCGATATAAGATATGATGCCACCCAACTATAACTGCTCCAATCGCGACTTCACTTCTTCTATGATCCACTCGGGTGTGGATGCGCCTGCTGTTAGACCCACGACCTGCATTCCACTAACCCATCCAGGCTCAATCTCGGCAGCGGTCTCGATATGATATGTCGGCACACCCTCTTCGCGGCATATTTCAGCCAGACGATTGGTGTTGGCACTGTTGCGGCCGCCTACCACAAACATAGCCTCGACCTGGGGTGCAAGTTCCCGTGCAGCGCTCTGGCGATCATGGGTTGCATAACAAATCGTGTTATACGCCACAACCTCAGTCGCTCGGGCAGCTATCATGCCCACGATCTCGCCGAAGCGTTCGGGGGTCTGGGTCGTTTGGCTGACTATGCCGACCTTCTTACCCGACCAATCGACATTTTCCACATCATCAGGCGCGCTCACCACAATCGCATCCTCACCCGCGGCGCTCCTGATCGCTTTGACCTCGCTGTGACCCGCATCGCCCACTACAACGACCACATAGCCGTCCTTGGCAAGTCTCTCGACACGCTTGTGCACCTTTTCGACGAATGGACACGCCGCATCCACCACGTTGAGACCCGCATTCTCGGCTGTGCGCATGACATCCTTGGGCACGCCATGAGAGGGCATCACGATCGTGCCGCGCTCTACCTCTGAAACGTCTTTGACTACGCGAACGCCCTTAGCCTCAAGGTCGCGCACCACCTGGGGGTTGTGAATAAGCGGACCGAGAGTGGCTATCGCACCGCCCTTCTCGGCCTCCTGGTTCACCAAATCCAATGCCCTTTTTACGCCGAAGCATACTCCGGCCTGATCGGCAATAATTACTTTCATAACAGTTGTGAGTGATGGGTTATGCTATATCTATTCGTTGCGCACATGCTTGAGCAGGCCATACTCTACACCGTCTGCCAGGGCCTGCCAGCTCGCCTCGATAATGTTCTCTGAGACCCCGACTGTGTTCCAGACCTCGCTGGAATCGCGGGTCTCGATAATCGTGCGGACTTTCGCAGCAGTGGCGGCACGGCTGTTGATGACGCGAACCTTGAAGTCTGTGAGCTTGATCCTGGCAAGCTCTTCGCCATAGAACTGGCTCAGAGCCAGACGCAGCGCATTATCCATAGCATGCACAGGACCATCGCCCTCGGCCACAGTAAATGCCTCCTCGCCGTCCACAGCAACTTTCAGCGTTGCCTCGGTTATCGGTTCCTCATGCGGACCGCGCTTTTCTATGATGACCCTGAAACCCTTCAGGTCGAAGAGTTTGCGATACATACCCAATGACTTCTTGAGCAGCAGCTCGAAACTCCCCTCGGCCTCCTCGAATGAATAGCCGTCATGTTCGAGGTCCATTACTTTGTTGAGGATGCTCTTCACCTCGGGAGACTGACGGGTGAGGTCCACATCATACTGCTGCGCCTTTTCCACAATAGTGCTCTTGCCCGCATACTCGGATACAAGCATACGCCTGCGGTTGCCCACACTATCCGGCTGGATATGCTCATATGTGAGCGGGTTCTTCATCATTGCATCTACATGAACACCGGCTTTATGGGCAAACGCACTCGCGCCAACAAACGGCTGGCCGTCCTCAGGCACACGGTTGGCTATCTCGTCGATGGAACGCGAAAGCTCCGTCAGTTTGCGGATCATCCCATCCGGCAGGCACTTCATGCCCAGCTTCAACTCGACTATCGGCATGATCGTGGTCAGATTGGCGTTGCCGCAGCGCTCGCCCAGGCCGTTTATCGTCCCCTGAACATGCACCGCCCCATGCTGGATCGCGGCAACTGAGTTTGCGACCGCAAGGTCTGAATCATTGTGCGCATGGATACCGATATCGGCATGGCATCGTGATTTCACGATATCTATTGTTTGCGACACTTCCGAAGGCAGTCTGCCGCCGTTGGTGTCGCACAAAACCAGACATGCAGCGCCCGCACTCTCAGCTGCCTCCAGTGTCTTCAATGCATATTCGGCGTCGCTCTTGTATCCGTCGAAAAAGTGCTCAGCGTCAAAAATTACCTCGCGGCCGTTGGCAACCAGAAACTTGACGCTGTCATGGATCATCTCCAAATTCTGATCGAGGGTCACGCGGAAAACATCCCTGACATGCAAATCCCAGGACTTGCCGAATATCGTGATGACCGGAGTTTCGGCCTTGAGCAGCTCCAGCAGCAGAGGGTCATCCTCGGCAGCATACTTGGGATGGCGGGTCCTGCCGAATGCAGCCAGCTTGGCGTTTTTGAACCCGGTATGTTTGGCAAGCTCGAAAAACTCTATGTCCTTGGGGTTTGAACCCGGCCAGCCGCCCTCTATATAGGCCACACCGAAATCGTCAAGACGGCGCGCTACCTTCAGCTTCTCCTCGGCGGAAAAGTTGATACCCTCGCCCTGCGTGCCGTCCCTTAGCGTTGTGTCGTATATTGCAATTTTGGGCAATGTGATCTCCCCTTTAGTGCATTACCAGTTTATGAATCTGCGATAGCCTGCGCAACAAGATCGCCCATCTCGTCACAAGAAACGATCTTGCCGCCATTACCTGCGATATCACCGGTGCGATATCCTGCGTTCAAAACCGATTCGACCGCGGACCGGATCAGTGATGCGCCCTTCGGACAATTGCATGCATATCTCAGCATCATCGCAGCCGTCAGTATTGTCGCGATCGGATTTACAACACCCTTGCCCGCGATATCCGGCGCTGACCCATGAATCGGCTCATACAGGCCGCTATGCGCTTCACCGATACTCGCCGATGGCAGCATTCCGAGTGAGCCGGCCAGCATTGACGCCTCATCAGTCAGTAGATCACCGAAAAGATTGTCCGCAAGGATTACGTCGAACTGCTTTGGATTGCGCAAAAGCTGCATGCCGCAGTTGTCGGCGAGTATATGTATCAGCTCAACATCAGGATATTTCTTCCCGACCTCCGTCACAACCTCCCGCCACATCCTGGAAGTCTCCATCACATTGGCTTTATCCACCGAATGGACTCGCTTCCTGCGCCTGGATGCCTGCTGGAACGCCACATGCGCTATCCGCTCGATCTCACTGACACTATATGAGCATGTATCTATTGCGGTCATCTCACCATCTATATCGCGGCGCTCTTTTGGCTGACCAAAGTAGATGCCGCCCGTAAGCTCGCGTATGAACAAGATGTCCAGACCGCCTTCAATCGCTTCTTTTTTGAGACAGGATGCATCTGTCAGAGCATCGAACACAATCACAGGCCGCAGATTGGCATATGCTTTAAGCGCCTTTCGCAACGGAAACAGTGAACCTCGCTCCGGCCTGCGATTTGCAGGCTCCAGGTTATCCCACTTCGGACCGCCTACCGCACCAAAAAACACAGCATCACTGCCCAGCGCGGCATTGAGTGTATCCTCAGGCAAGGCCGTGCCGGTGGCGTCTATCGCTGCGCCGCCTACCAGATGGTGCGTATATTCAAACTTCAAGTCCAGCTTCTTTGCCGCTGCATTGAGAGCCTTTATCCCCTGTGGGATTATCTCGACACCGACACCATCGCCCGGCAGAACCGCTATCTTGTATGTATTACTTGTCATTTACTTCCTAACTTATGTCTCCTTCTAAGAACCGCTGAGACGCTGAATATTATGAAACGCTGAAATGGGATATCTTTGACTTCAACGCTTAATTGTGTTTGCGAGACGTTTTATCTCAATCTTCGGACCGCCGAAGTTTATCAACAATGCTACAGGATAACAGGATACTTTCAAATATGATAATGTCTGAACAATATCAACGTCCTCAAGCGATGATTTGGCCTTAATCTCTACAAGACAGTCTTCAACAACAAAATCGACGCGCTTCTTTCCGAGAACAATATCCTTGTAGCGAACCTCTATCCATACCTCACGCTCAGCCTCCAGACCCGCAGCAATAAGCTCCTTGAGCAGGGCACGCTGATAAAACACCTCCTCAAAGCCGGGACCCAATGTCTTGTGAACTTCTATGGCACAGGCGATAATTTTCGCTGTAAGTTCTGACATCGGGTATTGCGTGTCTTCACGAACTAAGCCCATTCAGCGCCTCATTTAATCCTGTGTTTCAGCGGTTCAACTTCGCCTGCGCATATTTCACCAGCCCGCCGACCTCTATAAGCTCGCGCATGAACGGCGGAAAAGGCTTCGCCTGGTAGGTTTTGCCTGTCGTTATATTCGTAATTTTTCCTGAACCAAGATCGATCTCGACTTCGTCGCCATTTGAGATTCCCGCGACCGCCTCGGGACACTCCAGGATAGGCAGACCAGTGTTCAGAGCGTTGCGATAGAATATCCTGGCAAATGTGTTCGCAATTACCGCGGATACGCCGCTCGCCTTGATCGAAATGGGCGCATGCTCGCGGCTGGAACCACAGCCGAAGTTGTCATCGGCTACTATGATGTCGCCCGGCTTGACGCTCTTGGTAAAGCCCGCATCGATATCCTCCATACAGTGAGATGCCAGCTCGGCTGGGTCCGTCGTGTTCAAATATCTTGCAGGAATAATAACGTCTGTATCGACGTTCGATCCATATTTATGTACTTTGCCTTTTATCATTTGTATATCCTCTCTTGAGGCAAACCGGTTCCAGGTGTCGGAAGGCATCTCCGAAACCTGACACCCGGAACCCGGCACCTATTTCAACTCTTCCGGGCTGCCGAGTCTGCCGAGCACTGCCGATGCGGCTGCAATAGCCGGGCTCGCCAGGTAGACCTCGGACTTGGTGTGACCCATGCGGCCTACGAAGTTGCGGTTGGTCGTGGCTACAGATCTCTCGCCCGCAGCCAGAACGCCCATGTGACCACCAAGACATGGGCCACACGTCGGTGTGGAAACCGCCCCACCCGATTCGACGAATATCTCAGTCAGACCTTCTTTGATCGCCTGCAGATAAATCTGCTGAGTGGCCGGGATCACAATCAAACGAACATCGGGATGCACCTTGCGACCCTTGAGAATGCTCGCAGCAATCCTCAAATCTTCGATCCGGCCGTTCGTGCATGAGCCAATAACTGACTGGTCGATCTTGACATGGGTCGCCTCACTGATGGGTTTGGCGTTCTCAGGCAGATGCGGGAAGCTCACTATTGGCTCCAGCTTGCTGACATCAATTTCGATAACGTCCTTATACACCGCATCGGGATCACTGGTGTAGACCTTGTAATCGCGCTTTAGGCGGCCCTTGATATAGTCCATGGTGATCTCGTCAGGCTCGATTATTCCGTTCTTTCCGCCGGCCTCTATCGCCATATTGCACATAGTGAACCGGCCTGCCATCTCAAGATTGCGGATCGCCTCACCGGTAAACTCCATCGAGCAGTAGAGCGCGCCGTCCACACCTATCTTGCCTATGGTGTATAGTATCAAATCCTTGCCCGATACCCATTTGGGCATCTTGCCGTAATAGACAAACTTGATCTGCTCAGGAATTTTGAACCACGTCTCGCCCATGGCCATAGCGTAGGCCAAATCCGTCGAGCCGACACCCGTCGAAAAAGCTCCCAACGCGCCGTACGTGCAGGTATGTGAGTCTGCACCGATCACAGCATCGCCCGGTCCGACTAGACCCTCGTCAGGCAGCAGAGTGTGCTCAACACCCATCTTGCCGATCTCGAAGAAGTTGGTGATATTGTGCTTTCTGGCGAACTCGCGCAGAATCTTCACCAACTCGGCGCTCTTGATATCTTTATTCGGTGTCGAATGGTCGGGCACCAGCGCAACACGGTCCTTATCGAACACAGTGGCAGCCCCGATCTTCTCGAATTCTCTGATCGCGATTGGGGCAGTGATATCGTTGCCCAGCACCAGGTCGAGCCTCGCGTTTATCAGCTCACCCGGTTCGACATATTCCCTGCCCGCATGAGCGGCCAGAATCTTTTGTGTGATTGTTTGTTTCATATATTAACCTCAGTTTTCAGTTGTCGGTTGACGGTCATTAGTCGGTCTATGCAAAAACGCCTCCAGGGTCTCCTTATCCAGAAGTCCCCAAAGCGAAAGCCCGCCAAGAACCGTAAACACATATGGCGCATGCCACCCATTGAATATCATCAGGCCGGATAATATAAGCCCGGTTAGCCATGCCCAATATCTCAAACCTGTGAGAGCAAGAGCAATATGCCTGATCAGCGGCGCTGCCACGAAGATCAACAAAAGACCTCCGACGATTGCCGCGACATGGAAAGCACCAAATAATGGAAAAGTATGATGCAGTTGGACACCCGGCTGTCCACTACAGTGTATGATGAATGTTGGATCGGACCTTATGCCGAATATAAACATAATAATCCCACACACAATCGAGAGAACCGCACTGATGTTGAAACACACTACCGTGATCTTTAGTCGACTTGGCATTGCACAGACTCCCTTTCTCCTTGGCAGGATAACTGCAGTAAATCAAATATGCATTGCAACCATTTCGGCCACATGCTTCGGAAATACCGGCAACTCAGCCATACGGTCTATCGGAACCCACATAGGCTCGTAAAGATTATCATCGCTCAATCTGTCTAGTTCTGGACCACCGAGCCTTACCTCGCCGGAGAGCTTTTTGACCAGATAGAAAGACTCATTCTGACCATTGAAATCATTTTCAGCCAGGCATGACACTATCTCGACATCAAGGCCTGTCTCCTCAAGGACCTCGCGAATACAAGCCTGCTCAGGACTTTCACCAGGCTCTATTCCGCCGCCCGGAAATGAATAATACTCTCGCCCGGACTTGCAGCGGTGCATCAGGAGCACCCTAGAGTCTTCGATAATGACTGCCCTTGCCCTATCAACCATCAGATTCAATACTCAATATAAAATCCTAATATAAAATCAAAGGCTGGTTGACGATCTCCGAATCGTCAACCTAAAGCCAGAGCGGATCTCTGAATCCGCAAAGCTATCGGATGTTACCATTCAAGCCAGTCAATATCTATTGGATCCATTTCAGCACGATCAAAAGCCATAAAACTTGAATAGTAATAATGATCCGCCATCTTCGCCAAGCCCTTGCGGATCGGATTGTCATGAATATAATTCGCCTTTTGCATAAAACGATCACGTGTATATATAACCTCAGGATGGAATTCATCCTGCCATACTTTTGACTGAGCACGCTCGTCTTTATTGCTGTTCCTAAATATCCAGCATAGCAACCTATTACCATCACCATCAGCTTGGTTCTCTATGCTACGAGCCGTAAAACGCTTGAAATCTCTGACTATCGCAGACAAATCATCATTTGTGGCCGTGATAATAGCATGCACATGCGTCGGCATTATCACATAGGCATGTATCAGCAGTCCACGACTCTCCCTTAAGTGCTTTATGCTGTCTAGTATGATTCGAAAATACGAACCAGAAATGAAAACGGGATACCAGCGCACAATCGTCAATGTCACGAAATGCGGGTATGGTCCGCCTCGCACAACTTTGAATCGATGCGACATTCGTTGTTCCTACGTTTTCGGGATTCGGAGATCCCAACTGGCACTCGGGTGGCGATTCGGAGATCGCCACCCATCAACAAGCTGTATTTGAAATACTCAATATAAAATCCCAAATATAAAATTAGAGGATTGCTTTGTCTTTGGGTTTGCCGCCATTGCCGCGTTTCTCTTCGTAATAAACGAGTTTGTTTACTGCATTCAGATATGCCTTTGCGCTCGCCTCGACTATATCCAACGACGCCCCGCGGCCCGTATATACCTCGCCGTTCATAGCTCCGAGCTTGACCGTGACTTCGCCAAGAGCATCGGTGCCGCCCGTAACAGACTTAATATTGAAATCCACCAAATGATATTGCGCATCGACCATCTTATCGATCGTCTTGTAAACCGCATCGACAGACCCTACACCTACGCATGCCTCCACAATTTCGGTCTCGTCAGTCTTGAGGCGGATCGTTGCCGTAGGGATGCCGTGAAGACTGGTCATCACATTCATATAGACGAGCTGATACTTCGACGGAATCACATATACCTCGTCCGCAACAATCGTCTCCAAGTCCTCGTCAAATATCTCTTTCTTTTTGTCCGCCAATGCCTTGAACCGCTCGAATGCCTTGTCGAGCTCAACTTTGCTCAGGCTGAAACCCAGTGACTTCAGCTTGCCCTCGAAAGCATGTCTGCCGGAGTGCTTGCCCAAAACCAGCTTGTTTGAGGCAAGACCTATCGACTCCGCATCCATAATCTCGTACGTTCGCTTCTCCTGCAACACGCCGTGCTGATGAATCCCAGCCTCATGGGCAAACGCATTCGCGCCGACAATCGCTTTATTGACCTGGACCGAAAGACCCGTCACATCGCTGACCATCCTGCTGGCACGGTATATCTCGGTCGTGTTGATGCCGGTTTTGGCACCAAACAGGTCGGGACGTGTGTTGAGAGCCATCACGACCTCTTCAAGAGCAGCATTACCCGCTCGCTCGCCTATGCCATTGATCGTGCACTCGATCTGACCTGCGCCGTTGGCGACCGCTGCCAGAGAGTTCGCCGTGGCAAGGCCGAGGTCATTGTGACAGTGAACACTGAAAATCGCTTTATTTGAGTTGGGTACACGCTCTATCAACCTGCCGATCATTGCTCCATACTCGCTCGGGATGGCATAGCCGACAGTGTCAGGTATGTTCACGACAGTCGCGCCCGCATCGATCACGGCCTCGACAACCTGGCATAGATAATCGAAATCGGAACGTGCCGCATCCTCGGCTGAAAACTCGACATCTTCGCAGTAGCCCTTTGCATGCCTCACGGCCATAACAGCTATATCGAGCACCTCGTCGCGTGTCTTTTTGAGCTTCTTTTCAAGATGGATGTCGGACGTGGCAATAAACGTGTGAATAACCGGCTTCTTGGTGAACTTGAGAGCTTCCCAGGCACGGTCTATGTCCATCTTTCCGGCGCGGCAAAGCCCTGCAATCGCCGGACCCTTGATCGTCTCGGCAATAGCCTTCACGGCATCGAAATCGCCCTGGCTCGAAATCGGAAAGCCCGCTTCTATAACATCCACCTTTAGACGCGCTAGCTGCTTTGCAACCCCCAGCTTCTCCTCGATATTCATACTCGCGCCGGGTGACTGCTCGCCGTCGCGCAGCGTCGTATCAAAAATTTGTATTCGTCTTGCCACCTTGACACCTCAACTGATTTTATATTTGAGATTTGGTATTGAGTATTGATATTGAGTGTTGCTATTTATTGCTTTGGGCTATCAGTCTCGCGGCCTCATTTGCTGCAAACTCAACGAACTTTCGGCAAAGACCACCATGGAGATCAAGCTCTTTGGCTTTTTGCCTGCCCTCGGAAGTGCGCATATCACATTCAGTAAGGTCTATGCAGCGCGCACTGCCAAATTCTTTTTCAAACGAGTCCAAAAATTTCTGTACCTTTTTGTAGAGCGCGCTCTTGGTCTCGACATCATCGCCTCGCTCTCTTCCGAATTTCAGACCGAGAGCCATAATCGAGCCGGTCAGAGCACCACATACCTCGCCGCATCCGCCGACACCACCGCCAAATCCGCTCACTATACGAGGAGCACAGTCACTCTCAATGCCACACGCTTCCGTCACTCCCAATAAAGTAGATTCGGCACAGTTGAACCTTTCACTAAAATGCTTCAGTGCAACCGATCCTGCGTCCATATCCGGCATAATAACTCCCTACGCCCTCCGCTAAATGCCGGTCGGGGGCAAGAACACCCCCGACCAACATATCAAATACCAAACCATGAGTTTGAGGGCAGTTCTCTGCTCTCATATCTGAACTATTTCTTCTTGCCTTTGATCCAGGGCATCATCTCGCGCAGGTGAGCGCCGACCTCTTCGATCAATGCTTCATCGCCATGTCTTCTTGCTGCGCTGAGGACAGGATGGCCTGCCTTGTTCTCGAGTATGAACTCACGAGCGAACTCGCCGCTCTGAATCTCGGCAAGGATTTCGCGCATAGACTCCTTGGCGCACTCATCGATCACACGAGGACCACGTGTGTAATCGCCGTACTCGGCTGTGTTACTGACCGAATAGCGCATATTCGCAAGGCCGCCTTCATACATAAGGTCTACGATCAACTTGAGCTCATGGAAACACTCAAAATATGCGATCTCAGGCTGGTAACCGGCCTCGATCAGTGTCTCAAACCCGGCCTGCACCAGTGCAGCGCATCCGCCACAGAGGACTGCCTGCTCGCCGAAGAGGTCTGTCTCGGTCTCTTCCTCGAATGTCGTCTCAAGAACGCCGACCTTGGTGGCGCCGATACCCTTGGCATATGCAAGAGCAGTGTCCTTAGCCTTGCCGGAAGCATCCTGCTGGATGGCGATCAGAGCCGGAACGCCCGCGCCCTCGGTATAAACTCTGCGGACCAGATGGCCGGGACCCTTTGGAGCAACCATTATAACGTCCACATCCTTGGGCGGCACAATCTGGCCAAAATGGATGTTGAAACCATGTGAGAACACAAGCGTCTTACCGGCAGTCATATACTGCTTGATATCACTCTGATATACTGCTGACTGAATTTCGTCGGGAAGCAGAATCTGGACCAGATCACCGGCCTTGGCTGCCTCGGAAGCGGAGACAGGCTTGAAGCCATGCTCCACCGCAAGGTCGTAGTTCGGTGTGCCGGGCAGTTCGGAGATGATTACATCAAGCCCGCTGTCACGCAGGTTCTGCGCCTGGGCATGGCCCTGGCTGCCATAGCCGATAATGGCTATCTTTTTGCCTTTCAACACATCTAGGTTTGCATCCGAATCATAGTACATTTTAGCTGGCATGTATATTCCTCCTGTTTTAGAGGATAGAGGTTTGAGGTTGGATAATCTCCGGCCTGATTCCTTCTATTTCCTCTCAAAAAATATGTCAGACATCCTAAAACAATAATCAATACAAATTACTAAATACTAAATCAGCTTGCTGCTGTGATCGAGCCGCGAGCCATCGCGATCATGCCCGTTCGGACCATTTCCTTGATTCCGAACGGTTCCAAAAGCCGCTCAATTGCATCGACCTTGTCAGTGTTGCCCGTCACCTCTATCGTAAACGTGACCTTGCTTATATCGATGATCTTCGCATGGAAAATATCGACTATCTGCATAATCTCTGCACGCTGCGAGTTCTCAGCATTGACCTTTATCATCGCAAGCTCGCGCTCAACTATCGGTATCTCGCTGTAGTCTATAACTTTGATTACGTCGATCAGTTTGTCAGTCTGTTTGTTGATCTGATCTAGTGTGGCATCGTCACCCGTCACTACGATCGACATACGCGAAATGGTCGGGTCGTCGGTGATGCTGACGGCCAGTGATTCGATGTTAAACCCGCGCCGAGCAAACAAACCCGATACCCTGGCGAGCACACCAGGCTTGTTTTCAACCAGCACGGTTATTGTATGTTGCATTGGTTGTTTCATAATTTAAGTCCTCAGCTGTCATTGGAAAGGCAAGACTCCTGCCGAGTCATTTTTATCTGAGCAACGGCTCAGGAGGACATTCGCCCTCCCGAAATCTCACCTTATCTCGGTCTGTTCACCATCATCTCTTCGATGCTCTGGCCTGCAGGGATCATCGGGAATACGTTTTCTTCGCGGGCAATATGGAAATCGAGGATCACAGGCTTGTCATTGATCTCCATAGCCTTTGAAAACGCTCCCTCGACATCACTCATCTTCTCGATCACAATCCCCTCGGCTCCATAGGCTTCAGCAAGCAGCTTGAAGTCAGGCTGGAATGAGATGTCCACTCCCGAATAGCGTCTGTTCCAGAAAAGCTCCTGCCACTGGCGGACCATGCCCAGGTAACGGTTGTTCATCAGCACGATCTTGACAGGCAGCTTATGCTCCACAGCCGGAGCAAGCTCCTGCAGAGTCATCTGGAACCCGCCGTCACCACAAATGGCAAACACCGGCTTATCGGGGCAGCCTACTGCAGCACCTATCGCCGCGGGAAAACCGTATCCCATTGTCCCGAGACCGCCGCTCGACAAAAAATGCCTCGGCTTGGTTACCTTATAATAGAGCGCTGTGAACATCTGGTGCTGGCCGACATCGGTCACGATTATTGCGTCACCTTTGGTCATCTGCCAGAGTGTGTCGATGACACACTGCGGGAGCACCTCGCCGCCGTCCGCCGGACAATGCAGTGCGAACTCACTCCGCCACTTCATAATCTGCTTGTTCCAGGCAGTCTCCTCGCGCTTTGAAACCTTGGCGTTCAGTCTCTTCAAAATCTCTTTGCAGTCGCCGACAATCGAGACATCAACCGGCACAGTCTTGCCGATCTCGGCAGGGTCGATATCTATATGGATCACCTTTGCCTTCTTGGCAAAGACGGCCAGCTTGCCGGTGACCCTGTCGTCGAAACGAGCGCCCACCGCTATCAGCAAATCACATTCGTGTACGGCATGGTTTGCATATGCCGTACCGTGCATGCCCAGCATACCGAGACTGTGCGGATGCGTCTCATCTATCGCGCCTTTGCCCAGCAGAGTGCTGGTGACCAAGATGTTCGTCTTCTCCGAGAGCTTTGTCAGCTCTTCGGATGCGCCGGAAGAAATAACTCCACCGCCTGCATAGAATATCGGCCTCTCGGATTTCTCGACCAGCTCGACCGCTGCGTCTATATCCGCATCATCGATCTTGGTCAAATCCGGCTTATAGCTGCGGATGTTGATCTCCTTGATCGGCTCATAATCGACCTCGGCAAGACATACATCACCCGGAATGTCTATAAGCACAGGACCAGGCCTGCCTGTCCGCGCAACATACAAAGCCTCGGCAACTGTCCTGGCAAGGTCCTTGACATCCTTGAGCAGATAGTTGTGCTTGGTCACAGGCAGCGTAATACCCGTAATATCAGCCTCCTGGAAAGAGTCCTTTCCCAAAGAAGTCGTCTTGGTCTGACCTGTAATTGCAAGCATCGGGACAGAATCCATATATGCGTTCGCCAGACCCGTGACAAGATTGGTCGCGCCGGGACCGGACGTCGCCAGACATACGCCCACCTTGCCCGTCGCACGGGCATAACCATCGGCTGCATGAGCCGCGCCCTGCTCGTGACGCATCAGCATATTGCGGATATCCTTGCGATCATAGAGCGCATCATAGATCGGGATCACATATCCACCGGGTATTCCAAATAACATATCCACACCCTGATCCACCAGTGACTGGATCAGAGCGTTGGCTCCATTCATTTTCAATTTACATACTCCTCCACATTCGTGGGTGTCGGGTGTCAGAGTAGCCCCCGCCACCTGTCACCCGATAACCTCTATTCGACGATGGCACCTTTTGCAGCGGAGGCGACGGTGCGCGCGTAACGCGCGAGATATCCCTCCTTTGCCCGCGGCTCGGGTGCTTCCCAGCCTTTGCGCCGCGCTTCGAGTTCATCGTCGGATAGCATAACATCCATCCGTTTGCCGGGTATGTCAATCTTTATGATATCGCCGTCTTTCAGAAGACCTATCGGGCCGCCGGACGCTCCCTCGGGCGATACATGGCCGATACACGCACCACGTGATGCGCCGGAGAACCGGCCATCCGTAATAAGAGCCACATCCTTGCCCATTCCAAGGCCGACAACTGTCGCTGTGGCGGTGAGCATCTCGCGCATACCTGGTCCACCCTTGGGTCCCTCGTTGCGCACGACTATCACGTCTCCCTTGCTCACATTCTTGGCAAGCAGCTCTTTCACAGCGTCGTCCTCGCACTCAAACACTCGGGCACGACCCTCGAAGACCCATGCCTCAGGCTCAACCGCAGACTGCTTGACGACTGCGCCGTCAGGACAAAGATTGCCTCTTAATATGGCAAGCCCGCCCTCTTCATGATAGGGCTTATCGATGGTATGAATGACACTCATATCCTTGACCTGCGCGTCTTTGATGTTTTCGCCGACGGTTGCGGCAGTCACCGTAATCGCAGACTCCTCTATCAGACCCTTCTTGCTCAGCTCTTTCATGACAGCCGGGATGCCGCCTGCCTCGTCCAGATCCTGAACATGGTGGGTTATCTGCTGATCCGGATATGCAACCGACGGGCTTAGAGTCACCAAATGAGGTGTCTTCTTGCTGACGTCATTAAACATATCTATATTAAAATCCACCTTGGCCTCGTGCGCGATTGCGGGCACGTGCAGAGTGGTGTTGGTGGAGCAGCCGAGCGCCATATCCACCGCAAGAGCGTTCTTGAACGCTGCCCCCGTCATGATGTCGCGCGGCTTGATGTCTTTGTCGAGAAGCTCCATCACTTTGATACCGGCCTGCTTGGCCAGCCTGATTCGCCCGGCCATCACAGCGGGAATTGTGCCGTTGCCGGGCATACCCATGCCCAACGCTTCGGTGAGGCAGTTCATGGAGTTGGCCGTGAACATTCCGGCGCAGCTTCCACAGCCGGGACATGCGACCTCTTCCATCTCGGCAAGTTCCTGCTCGGTGATCTTGCCGCCGAGAACCGAGCCTGCACCCTCGAACATCTGAGTGACCGAAATATTTTTGCCCTTATATCGACCGGGCAACATCGGACCGCCGCTGACTATTATGGTCGGGATATTGACACGCGCAGCAGCCATCAGCATACCCGGTATGATCTTATCGCAGTTGGGAATCAGGACCAGCGCATCGAACGCATGCGCCTTGGCCATACACTCGATCGAGTCGGCAATGAGTTCACGTGTGACCAGAGAATATTTCATGCCCTCATGACCCATCGCCAGGCCGTCGCAGACACCAATCACGCCGAACTCCATAGGCGTGCCGCCCGCCATCCGCACGCCGGCCTTCACTGCGTCGGCAACCTTATCCAAATGGATATGCCCCGGCACAACCTCGTTCCACGAATTGGCAATGCCGACCAGCGGACTGTATATTTCCTCATCGATATAGCCCATCGCCTTGAGCAGCGCACGGCCTGCCGCTCTTTCCATTCCTGTTCTCAACACGTCGCTTCTCATGATCATCACCTGTTACAAAAAATGCCCCTCATCCCAAGGACGAGAGGTTTCGTGGTACCACCCTGGTTCAGCCTGCGGCGCATAATTGCTCCACAGACCCTCAAACGCTGTAACGGGCGCAGCCCGGGCAATTCTACTAACCGATTATATATAGATTATCTTGTGCAGATTACTAAATCGGTTTTCTTTTGCCGGCTCCGAGGTGAGCTTGGGTCATATGCGCCGCCCCCGCTTTTCAGCCTGTGCAGGGTCTCTGTGGCCGGCCTCAATACGACTTACTTGTCCTCATCATCGCCTGTGTCTATTATTTACTTCGTTATATGTTATCACATTAGCGATTGACTGGTCAATATAGGAAGCGCTTATAAATACCTTATTCTGCTGATTGCGCCGGCCACAGCAAAGACCAATGCAATGAGTGGGATGGGAACCGGCAGCACAAGGTCAATTATTACATTCAAAGCACCCAAAGGTGGACGCACATTTGCAGAGAATATAAGTATGGCAGCCATAAGAATCCTGCCGCCAAGCGCTCCAATTATTATTGAGACACCCGTAATGATCTCCATAAGCCTGCCTCGTCTTCGTCCGCAGGCACGTAATATCAGTTCGCCCGCAAAACCGCCCAAAGCAAACGCTATGAAAATCATATAAAACCCACAGAACTCGACTGCCCAGCCAGTGATGATACCCATCATCAGCCCAACCACCGATGCTGCGGTGATCTGGGCAGGAGTCGGTCTGAAAAGAGTGCCCTGCTTTTGTGATGCGCAGCTCGGACATTTCATCCCTACCGGAGTCTGCACCATACACTTCGGGCATATATAGGTGTCGCAAGCCGAACACCGCAGATTTGTCCGTGTTTTCGGATGTCTTGCGCACGTTGTCGGTGTGTTTGATTCATTCATCGTAAGTCGAGTATATCAACGCATACCTTTGGGGTCAAGATGCCGCGCACAGAAGTGGTGGAGCGAATGTCGTAAACAAAAAATGGTGTTTCGAGGCAAAGCCCCGAAACACCAACTGATGGAGGTGATTACATATCATTCGAACTACATTGTGAAGTGCTGCAGTTCGGAACGACCGAATGCAAAATGCATGCAGTCTTGCAATTTATCAACACTTATCTTCGACAAGCTTGCCAATAGGCTCGGCTGAACCCGGCTTGGAAGGACCACCGGCGGACCCGGCACCGGCACCCGTCTCAACCATCTCAAAATCGGGATATGCAGACATGCCGTGCTCACCGATATCAAGACCATCGAGCTCTTCCTCAGTAGTTACACGCAGACCGACAGTCGACTTGAGCAATCCAAACAGGATCACACCGCACAATGCGACGAAACCAAACACTGACACAACACCAATAGCCTGATGCAGCAGCAGGCTTGAACCGCCGCCAAAGAAGAGGCCGTTGCCCGTGGTGCCGGGTTGGAAATGCTCCTGTGCGAATAGGCCCAAAGACAGCGTTCCGAACGCACCGCAAACACCGTGAACCGATACTGCGCCCACTGGGTCGTCCAGATGGATCTTATCAAAGAACAATACAGCCAGGACAACAAGGATGCCCGCTATACCGCCAATCACTATCGAACTTGCAGGGCTGACGAATGCACACGGAGCCGTGATGGCTACAAGCCCGGCCAGCGCCCCGTTCAAAGTCATGGACACATCAGGCTTTTTGAACAATATCCACGCAGTTATCATTGCAGTGATTGCGCCAATTGCAGCGGCAAGGTTCGTCGTGGTGGCGATGTGTGCGATCGAAGCGTTGGCGGCCATCGTGGAACCAGGGTTGAACCCGAACCATCCAAGCCATAATATGAATACACCAAGAGCAGCCATCGGCAAATTATGACCCGGGATTGCATTGGCCTTGCCGTTCTTGCGGAACTTGCCGATTCTTGGACCAAGGAACCATGCTCCCACAAGAGCCATCCAGGCACCTGTGGAGTGGACTACAGTCGATCCGGCAAAATCCCAGAAACCGAGGCTTGCAAGCCAGCCGCCGCCCCAGATCCAGTGACCGACTACCGGATATATGAATGCTGAGATAACCGCACTGTAAATCAAATAAGCATTGAACTTGGTGCGCTCGGCCATGGCTCCGGAAACTATTGTCGCCGCCGTGGCTGCAAATACAAGCTGGAACATGAACTTCGCATATAGCGGGACAGTGGTCCAGGAAAGACTCGCAAACGTATCCGCCGTCTTCTCAATAAGGAAAAAACCGCTCTTGCCTACAAAAGCATTGCCGGCTCCGAACATCAGGCCGAAACCGATCACCCAATAGGCAAGTGAACCAACACAAAAGTCCATGAGGTTCTTCATCATAATGTTGTTCGTGTTCTTTGCCCTGGTCAGTCCACCCTCAACATAGGCGAACCCCGCTTGCATCCAGAAGACGAGGAATGCCGTGACCATTACCCAGATGGTATCCATGATCGTCTGCTGGTCGGCAATCTTTGCAGCCAATTCCTTTGTGGTTGGACTGGCCGCAAACGCGCTTCCACTCAGACCACCAAGGATCAAGACAATCATGCCGCAAATTATTATGCGCAAGTTTTTCATTTCCTTCCATTCCTCCTATAACGAGACAGTTTGAGCGGTTACCCCGCTATATCAGCGGCTTTTTGTAACCTACAATAGTAGGATAAGCCGCGCTGGTTACGGTTAAGTTTATATATTGTTACAAGTCAGTGTCCGACTTGTTTCGAGTTTTTTATGCATCATCAGTCGACAACATGCCCCCACATTTGATACGGACAACGCACCCCCCTTAAGTCATTGCGCATATCGACGCTGCCTGATAGAATATTCAAACTACATGAGCAGAGGTTATGAGTGTGTCTGACCGTCCATCTTTCGATCAAGTCTATATGGAAGTGGTGGATATCATCGCGAGGCGTTCGACCTGCCTTAGAAAGCATGTTGGGGCTGTGATAACTTTCGACCACAGAATACTCTCGCACGGCTATAACGGCGTTCCCAGCGGGCATGAACACTGCTGCGATACCGGCATCTGCCTTAAAGACAAGGCCGGGACTGAAGAGTTTAAGGTGTGTGTGCACGCTGAGCAAAACGCCATATGCCAGTGCGCTAAACGCGGCCTTGCCCTTGAGGGCGCAACTCTATATGTGAATGCAGACGTGTGCATTACATGCGCAAAACTGATGATATCCTCAGGCATTGCACGCTGTGTGGTCAAGCGCGACAACAAGGGCGGATCGAACGGTATACGTCTGCTCGAAAAGTGCGGAGTGGAAGTTGTAGAGTGGCCAAATGACGTCGGTTAAGGCTGCTATTTTCGATATCGGCGCAACGCTGGTCACAGGCCCGCCTATCGCCCCAAACAAAATTATCGCACAACTGATCGAAGGCTCCTCGCCGACAAGGGTGAGCGATATAATAATGAAAAACGACCTGAAATCAGCCGGGCAGGTCTGTGATGCGCTCGCATGCGAATATGGACGGCTCAGCGATTATGCCGTCTCTGAAATCCACGAGTTGTGGCAGTCGCAAATATGCGCTGCACAGGCTCTCGACGGAGCCAAAGAGAGCGTGCTGGCTCTCAAGGCTCGCGGGATGATGATCGGGCTGCTCTCGGACATCTGGAACCCTTACTTTGAAAGCGTCACAAAGGCGCTGCCGGAGGTCGTGGCAGCATCCGATGCCATTGTGCTGAGCTGTTTGTCGGGATCGCGCAAACCCGATAAATACAATTTTGGGCTTGTGGTGAAAGAACTGGGCGTGGAACCGGGTGAGTGCGTTATGATAGGTGATACATATACTCACGATATCCGGCCTGCGCTCGAAATGGGCATGAAAGCAATATGGGTGCTTGCCAGACCCGATCGTGAGGCTGAATATATAATAAAGATTCTGAACGGGCATTGTCTCGTGCCGACTGCTACAACTGCAGATATTTCGCAGGTGGCATCAGCGGTGATTGGTATATAACTTGATAGGCTGCTTTCGATTTCCAAGCCAATAAGTTGCAGGAATGCCCTGCAATACATAGGTTGGGGGCAGGAATACCCCCGACCATCAGAAAACAAATGAGGAGAAATGAGAATGGAGATAGTCAAAGTCCAAAGACATAATATCGACGAACTGCTGGAAAATATGCGCAGAGTCAGCATGCTTACACACCCGGATGACCTGCCATACGTTGAAGCTGACATTACAATACCGACTCTGCATACTGACGAGATCGCGCCTGCGCAGAGGTATGTGCTTACATGCGAGATTATGAAAGTCCGCGATTTGCGATGGGCACTTAAGGAGCATGGGGTCGATCTGTTCAAGCTCGACGGTTATGCGACGATCTGGCTCAAGGACTATGACGACCCGATCGATGTCCTTCCGCCTGTAATAGAAGAATCGCACGAAGCAGACGACAGCACGGTTAAGATACTCAACGACGGCATGCATCGTGTGTATCTGGCGCGGATGGAGCGCTCGCCGATACAGGTGGTTTATGCAAAGAACGTGCCCGCGAAGTACCCGTATTATGCGTTTCCGTTGGTGAATGGTTGGGACGACGTCGAGATCGTGCAGGACCTGCCTGAGGGATATATTAAGAAGTGGCATCGTATTAAGAACTACAAGTCGCTATACAGGGACTTCAATACCGGTTTCCAGAATGTCGGGGGACCAAGAGGTCATTTTACAAATGCAGCGAAATGATGCGCAAGACGGCGAGATGGATTTTATCCCCCTGCACTACGCCAGCAAGCTGAAAGTTGTGAACCCCAGGGGGCGCATCGGGATTATTACTCTCTGGAGCAAGATAGAGTTTGTCGAGCAAACTTTGACAAACTTGGGCATAGACACTGCTCCTGAAACGTCCAAAATCGCCGTTATGGGCAACCTCTTCGGCAACGGAATCCCCCATCTGCTCAGAAACCTGCTCTATAACCCGCAGATAAGATATCTCATTATATGCGGCGCGGACAAATCCGGGTCAGCTGAGGACTTGATGGCATTCTTTCATGACGGGTTGGAAAAATCCATCAGCCTGGGTGAGACTGTGACCCGGATCAAAGGCAGGACCCGGATAATAGACGACCTGGTATCGCCCGATGACTTCGAGGTGGTGCCGCGGATAGTCCATCTTGGCGACTTACGAGATCATGAATCACGCGATAACTTGTGTAGGGTTATACACTCGTTCAGCCTGGGCGAGACGATTGTCGGTGACCGGGTAGAGGTCGAGCTGCCTGAGGTGGAGGTCAGCAACTATCCCAGTCTGCCGCAAAACCACAATATCGTCAAGGACACTCCACTTGAGGCCTGGCGCGAACTGATATTCAGACTGGTGCGGTTCGGTCACCTGGTTCACCTGCGCAAGGGTGACAGGCAGGAGCTTCAGAATGTGCGAGTGGTTCTCCGGCATCCTCAGGATGATGACGAGGAGAGTCTAGATAAGTATAACTTCTCACGCTCGGAACTTATGCAGTATCAACACGACATGCTGCTGGGTCCGCTGCCTGATGAGCATTCATATACATACGGAAACAGGATTCGGGAGTATTTCGGGTTTGATGCACTCAAAAAATTCGCCATGCGGCTGAAAGCCAACCCTCAGGACAGAGACTGTTACCTGGCGCTGTGGGACAGCCATCACGATATCGATGCGGATGATGCGCCATGTATGGTCTCGCTTTTTTTCAGGGTGTTCGACGATCAGTTGACCCTCACCGCGACATACCGCACACACAATGCTCTGGATGCATGGCTCAAGAATGTTTATGGCCTTATGAAGGCTCAGCAGATTGTCTCGCAAGAAACGGGCATTCCGGTCGGGCCGCTGACGGTCATCAGTCACTCGATAAGCGTGGACCCGGCAAAATATGACGCCGCTGTGCGCGTGGCAAACTCCAAGGGCTTCTCGCTGGATATGGACGACAACGGGCAGTTTATGGTGAGCCTGGAAGATGGGCTGATTGTAGTCCGTCATATGGACAATAATGGCATACTTTTGCATGAGTATCGATCAGCAAAAGCTGAGAGGGTTCAGCATGAGATCAACCGCGACTGCGCGATATCGGACATCAATCACGCGATGTATATAGGCAGGCAGCTCGCCAAGGCTGAGATTTGCCTGAGGACCGGTGAGAAATATGAGGAATCATGATGGCTCCAGGTGACCTCAAAAGCCGGATAGAGGCTATGAACGGGCAGCCTATGAGAAATTCCCTGTCTACTCTGGAAAAGAAAGAGGTAGGAATTTCCACAGCTGTCGGGATATTGTCAGCATCCCTAGACAAAGCTCAGGATGCTGAGAAAGACCCAAATTGCAAAGGCTCTGCGGGCAAGAATGCCCGAGAAGAGGAGTCGGGGGCAGGAATACCCCCGACTATCAAAGAAACAGAAATCCCCCACGCTATCCAGACTTTGACAGCGCCCTTTGACGAATCTATGAGCACTAAAGGCAATGTAGTTCTGGAGGATGTGATAGAAGGTATCGAGGCACAGTCTGTGTCGGGAGACGGGTATTATCTGATCGAAAAGCCTGCGGTCGAACTGGATGCGAGCGCGGATGTGATGTATAGAAGGTTCGTCCGGCTGACTGGATATCCTGACGGAGAAGCCGTCGAGAGATTTGCTCGCGCATGCAAATCCGAGAAGATATCTCCTGAAGAAATCATCTTTCTGGACCTCGAAACCACCGGGCTGAACATGACGCCCGTGTTCCTGATCGGGACAATGGAGTGCACCTCCAATGGTCTGACATTCAGACAATATTTCGCGCGCGATTACTCCGAGGAGACCGGTATAGTCTCGGCATTTGCCCATAGGCTAAAAGATGCCAGGATGGTCGTGACATTCAACGGCAAGTGCTTCGATATGCCGTTTCTGGCAAATAGAGCAACTGCAAAAGGCATAAAGCTGCCGGTGCCTGAGTTTCATCTCGATATGCTCCATGAGGCAAGACGCATATATAAGCGTGATCTGCCCAACTGCAGGCTGCAGACGCTTGAACAGATGGTGTGCGGGCGGTCTCGCGAGGACGATATACCTGGGGCAGAGATTCCAAGAGCATATGATGACTTCGTGCGGACGGGCGACGCATGCAAGATAGCGCAGATATTGACACATAACCTCCACGACCTATTGACTATGGCCGACCTGATGCACAGGATGTGGTATAGGGATTGACATGGCAAACGATACAGTGATGCAACTGGACAAATTTTACTCGTCCGCACTGGGATGCACACCGGATGATCTCAACTCGGGCAGGCTGGTGGTCGTCAAATGCGAAAAGATTACCGGAATAAGGTTCGCAAAGGGCGCGCCGCTTGCGCTCTTTTCGATAGGCAAAGGGACTGGAGCGGTGGTGTCAGTATTGCCCGATCTATACGAAGCGGCCGCTAATGCGCTGATCGGCTCAAAAACACTTGACGAAAATGCATCTCGGGCACTTGAGGCTGCATTGACGCCTGTCATACAGCCTGAGTTCTGGTTCGAGGGGTGCAGACTCTACTGTGACAGAGAAACTTTTGTTGACCAGACAAATGGCGACGTGCGCGATGTGACCGACATGGACGAAATTGCTGTCGGTATCTACAACAAATGGGGAGGCAGGGTATTCGGTCAGATTTTGGACGGCAGAGTGGTCTCGTGGGCAGGAGTGAAGCCACTGTCTGGTGTCGGCTGGGACCTGACGGTGCAGACTCTCTCGGAATATCGAGGCATGGGACATGCAAAAAGCGCCGTATCGGCAGCAGTGAAATACATCCTCGATAACGGCAAAATAGCCACCTGGGGCGCGGACCGTACCAATATCGCATCACTGCGCACGGCTCATGCACTCGGGTTTCAGGATTATGGGCTTGACTTCGGGTGCGTCTGCATACAGTGTGGTTAGCCCGGATTATGCGCTTCCCGCATAATCCGGGTCTCCAAGAGCATTATTCACGTTTCTCGTGAATAATGCGGGTTAAGAAATCGATACCCTCAGATGACGTAACATGGCTCGGCAGGAGGTAAGCCCTCCCAGCACAAAAGTGTTATGTCTGCCGGATATTACCATCTTACCCGGCAGAATCGAACTGATTACTTTTTACGTCTGGCAAAACGTGCGGCAGGCACCAAACCCAGCAGGGCCAAAGCAAGAGAGCCCCACTCAGGAACAGACGGCGGAGCTGTAAAAGCGTCAAGCTCGTATATCCTGGGACCGGACGCATACGGTATGGTGGTCGCCTGGTAGAAGCTGGCTCTGAACAGGCTGGAGGTAAACGGGGTGTCGAATGTTTTGTTAACGACAAGCCCTTCATTGCCTTCGACCCAGGTATATGGCAGACCGACTTGCGTGTCATAAACAGTAACATATCCGCCCGCAGCGCTGTTCCAAGCCTCTAGTGTGAATCTGTTGAAAGAACGCCCGCATGAACCACCATCGTGGGCTGCCCACAGCGCTATTCGACCTACCGTCACGCTGCCTGGCATCTGCCACTCAATAAAGTGGCGATAGTTTTGTGGCTGCCCGTCGCGAAATAGAGTATTGCCTCTCTCTGGCACATAGTAACTGCCATTGGCGCCGAACATATCCAAAATATCGGTATTTGCAAAGTGGGTGCCTGAGCAACTGACAATGGATATTCCATTGCCTACATTCCAGAGGTCTGTAAAAGATTGGGTATATGTCGCAGCAGTCACCGGCAGACACACAAACAATAAACCTATGAGCAGTAAACACAACCTTGTATACATAATCTCTCTCCCTTCCCATCCGGCAAGCATACACTTCCAGTTGTACAATATAACATCAGCTTGAACACTTGGCAACTGTTATTTATACCGGGATAATGTCAACACTGTGGCTCCGTTGAGCTGAATGTGTCACACATGCGAAAGAGACTTGCTAACTATGCGGGCGAACCGGTCTCGTAGGCGGGCGTGAAGCCGCTGTCTGATGTCGTATGGGACCCTACTATCCAGACACTGCCTGAATATCGAGGCATGGGATATGCAAAAAGCGCCGTATCGGCAGCAGTGAAATACATCCTCGATAACGGCAAAATAGCCACCTGGGGTGCGGACCGCACAAATATTGCATCACTGCACACAGCCCATGCACTCGGGTTTCAGGATTATGGGCTCGACTTTGGGTGCGTTGGTTCCAGATATTGATGGCTCAATATCAGATTGAACATTACCACTCCAGCAATACGGCGCCCGAACTAAGTCCTCCGCCAAAAGCGGTAAGCAGAATAAGATCCCCTCTTTCGAGCAGTTTATTTTCTGCCATCTCATCAAGGGCTATCGGGATAGTCCCATGCGATGTGTTGGCTACCCTGTCTATGTTGATGTAGAACTTGTCCATGTCGAGCCGCATCGTCTCTGCCGCCGACTCGATCATTCGCAGATTTGCCTGGTGCGGCACTATGTATTTCACATCATCTATGGAAACGTTTGCTGCCGTGGTGACCTGCCTCACTGACTCTATAAGCGCCTTCACCACAAAACGCATTACTTTGCTGCCCTGCATCGCAAGTTTGGTGTGTTCAGTTCGTTGAGCATCGCAAAAAGGCGTCGCATCCAACCGGTTGGGCCAGATCAGCACATTGTCTGAGTCGATTTTGCAGTCCAAGTACGTCGTGATGATGCCCCTCTTATCGGTGCGCGACAGAACCACCGCACCGGCGCCATCACCAAAAAGCACACAGGTCGATCTGTCCGTCCAATCCAGCATCTGGCTGTTGGTGTCCGAACCGACAACTATTGCATGATCGTAACCGCAGTTTTTCATCAGGCTGTCCGCCGCTGTAATTGCATAGATAAATCCGCTGCAGTTGCCGTTTAGGTCGAATGCGGCTGCTCTTTCGATCCCTAAAGCCTTCTTTATGTTGGCGGCCGTCATGGGCACTGACGTATCCGGCGTGAGTGTTGCGCATATCACAAGATCGATATCTTCGGGTCTCAGCCCACTCCTATGCATTGCCACACTCGCAGCTTTCGCACCCATCTCCGAAGTGGTTTCGTCTGTCGCAATATGTCTCGTGCTGATCCCGGACCTGGTCCGAATCCATTCGTCATTTGTGTCCAAAAAAGCCGCAAGATCATTGTTGGATGCTACAAGCTCGGGCAGATAGCTGCCTGTTGCGATTATCTGAATTGGCATTTGTTTCCTTTTGGTGTCGTTGCCCTGAAGCATTTATTTAGGTCTGTAGAAACAAAAACATCAAAACCTCATCCGCATTCTATCCACAACCAGCCGAGCTGTCAACACCAATAATTTGTTTCCCACTCCAAAGTGAACTCGGAACACAAAATTGGTGAGATAATACAAACGGCAATGATTTGCGGACGTAGCACGCAGTCTTGGATGATGTGTATGAAGAGAGAATTGCTGAGATACAAAAAACTATCTACGCTCAGATATATGAATTCTAAGCTCTGTTCGTTTTTGCACAAACGTCAATTTGTCTGTATGGCCAGATACTAAGTGTTTATCCTGTAGGTTCTGGTCATCTTCACACTGCGGGCAGTGCCGTCCTGGACTGCGGGTTTATATTTGAGCTTGGAGGTGGCGCTTATGACCACCTTATCGAGTGCGCGATAGCCGGATGACTTAATGACACTCACGCCAGATACTGAACCTTCATCCGTGACTGTATACTCGACCTTTACGACCAAACTCAATCCCTCATCCACTGAAGCGGGAACCGAAACGCTTGTATCCCTGATGAGGATCGGATTTGCCTGATCGGCAAGGCGCGATTTATGCTCGGGGGGTTTGCAGTGAGTGCAGACTCGTCTCGGCTGCCGGCCTTCGATATAGGTCCTGAATCCGGTTGATTTGCAGTATTCACCTGCCAGCATACCGGACTGATGGCATATTCGTACGCTCACAGTGCGCGGGGCGGGCGCTGGGGCTGTACCTGGCCCATCGGATGCGTTTTTCACTGGATCAGGCCGAGCTTCCCCTGCTCCACTGCCTGAACCTTTGCCCTTGCCATCATCACTGCCGGGAACCCATCCAGCCGGAGTGCTGCCCCCTCCCCAGTTGCCGCCAAGGTCGCCATTAGCGCTGGTCGAACCTATGTTGAGCTTGCCGCCGGGATTACCAGGCATCTGATGACCCGTCCCGCGTGGAGTATGGGGAACAGATATCGGCTGTCTGGTCGCTGGACGTATAGAAGTAATGGGAACCTTTGCGGTCTGCTTTGGCAAAATGGGAGATTCTGACTTGTATTGTCTCTCCGTCTGCTTTGCAGCCGGCTCGGACTTCGGTGTCTCGACAGGTTTCGGCTTGACCGCCTCGGAAGGATCACCCACGAAATCAACCTTGATAAACTTCGGAGTCGGCACTGCCGCAGAGGCGGTGCTGAGTCTGGTTAGGGAAGAGTGCCCAACCACGCTTATAACCAGTATGTGAGCCGCTATCGATGCGGCGATTGCATATGTGAGTATCTTGTCTTTCATACAAATTATGAGTTGGATACGGGTTTGGGTTCGGTGGCGATGGTCAAATACTTGGCTCCGGCGCGTTTGGCCTCGTCGGCAAGCTGGATGCCCTTCTCCCAGTTCTGCGCCTTATCGCAGTTTATGACCACAACTGCGCCCGGATTGTCCTTAAGACGCATCTTCAAGTAATTTTGGATCTGGCTGAATGTGACCTGCTGCTTGTCGACATAATAGTTACCGGTCGGGGTCAGGGTCAGAACGACCTTGCAGACAGGACGTTCGGTCGCGGCAGAAGCCTTAGGCAGGTTCACAGGCATGCCCTTGGCAGTGGTCATGGCAAGCGACGCCATCATAAAAAACACAAGCAGGAAAAAGATTGTGTCGATCATCGGGACGATTTCGATGCGGGCCTTTTTAGGCTGATATACGCTTAATTTCACCTCTGGAACCCTCCTGCGACTCGACAAGGATATTGACCATTGCGTTGCCTCTGGCCTCGATCTCCGCAACTATCGACTTGATCCGCTCCTGGAGATGATTGTTGCCGATCAGGGTGAAGATGGCTATCGCAAGACCGGTGGCGGTGGCAATGAGAGCCTCGGCGACACCGCCGGTGATAGCAGTCGGAGTGCTGATGCCGGACTTGGCCGCGATCACATGAAAAGCCGAGATCATACCCGTAACAGTTCCCAGAAGTCCGAGCAGCGGAGCGATAGTGATTATCGTGTCCAGCGAACCCAGGCGGCGCGTAAGAGATGATATTTCGCGGGTGCCCTGCTCTTCCATCGCCCTCTCGGCTCCGCGTTCGCCTAAGTGTCTGTTGCATATCCCGGCTATTAGTACTCGCGCGACCGGGTTATCCATTCGCTCCAGCGTCGACACGGCCTTCTCGGCATTGCCTTCATAAACCGCATCTTCTGCGCGCTTGACGACATCCGATATGTCGGCCTGAGCCTTACTGATCTTAAAATAGCGCTCGATGAGCACCGCAACACTGACGACCGAACAGATCATCAGCGGGATCATCACATAGCCGCCCTTAGAAAGCAGCTCGACAGCATCTACAATCCAACCCATACAGCAACCTTCCTTTGTTCTTGCTATACAAACTACATATAGGTTTTCGGCAAAAAACGATACACTCTTCAGGCTGATATCTCGTATTCCAGCGGGTCTTTTGCGCCTGCTTCAGCAAAACCGGCGAGCCTGAGTTTGCAGCTGTCGCACCTGCCGCATGCGCGCTCACCACCGCTGTAGCAGCTCCATGTAAGTGAATAATCCACTCCAAGGTCGAGGCCATGACGAATGGTGTCAGCCTTGGTCATCTTTATCAATGGTGTCCTGATTCGAAACCTTGATGTGCCCTCGACGCCTGCTTTAGTGGCGAGGTTGGCTGTCTTCTCGAAAGCCTCGATAAACTCTGCGCGGCAGTCGGGATAGCCACTGTAGTCTATCTGGTTTACGCCAATAAATATGTCCTGCGCACCTATCGACTCGGCATATGAGAGCGCAAAAGAAAGAAAGATGGTATTGCGTGCGGGGACGTAGGTCACAGGAATTCCGCTGCTCATTTCATCCGTTGCTCTGTCCAGCGGGACATCTATATCAGCCGTGAGCGCGCTTCCGCCGATCTGCCGCATATCGAAAGATATAATGAGATGATCCTTCGCGCCAAGGCTCTTGGCTACCGCTTTTGCGCTGTCTATCTCGCGGCGGTGGCGCTGGCCGTAATCGAATGACATTGCATACAGGTCATAGCCCTCGGACTTGGCAATGGCAGCAGTGGTGGCGCTGTCCAACCCCCCGGAAATCAACACGACTGCTTTTTTCATTTCTACTCCCTGCACCTCGAATAGGATGCAACGAAAGTTTAACTCAGGCGTGCAGGCATGTCAAGCATTTTGTTGAATTCTATTACAGTTTTACTGCTGTCGAAGTAAGTTTCTCGGTTGGATGCTGCTGGTGGGCAAGAATGCCCCCGACCATCAAGAGTTAGTGCGTTCGGAGGGTTCGATAACAGATGTAATGAACCAATAAAAAAACACCTGCATACAGGCATTACCAGGATGCAGGTGTTTCAAAAAATACATCTTTAGAGGCTGATGCGGAGCTTACCAGCGACCGCCGCCGCCACCATAACCACCACGACCGCCGCGACCACCGCCGCCATAACCACCGCGACCACCGCCGCTGCCTCTATCAGTCTTGGGACGTGCTTCATTGACTGTGAGCGTCCTGCCGCCAAGCTCTTTGCCATTTGTGGCTTCTATGGCGGCTGCCATATTCTCTTCTGGGATCTCGACAAATCCAAAGCCTTTGTTGCCGATGACTCTGACTTCCGCGATAGGGCCGTAAGGCTCAAAGAGCGTGCGGAGATCATTCTCTGTGGTGCTGTAGGACATGTTGCCTACGTATAGTGATTTATTTGCCATTGGACTGCTTTTCCTTCCACGCCAGGGTTATCCTGGAATTCAACACAAGCGCGCGGCTGGCTGCCGCTGACGGGGGATTCATTCAATCGCAGAATATAGTGCAATCCATGCGGTGACGAAGACACCGTTGCCATAAGTTGATGATTTGATTACATTATTGCACAAGTCAATACCAAACGCAAATCGTTCTCCAAACCGATTGACATGTCATCTGATGAATGCTAGAATCTGGCCGTGGATATAACACTGTCAATTGCAACCGAGCAGGACCGAAAGCGGTTCAATGAATTTGTCGCCCGTTTTGATACGGGCGATTTGCTTCAGTCGTTCGAGTGGGGCGAACTTAAGTCTCACAGCGGCTGGAAGCCTGTGCGCATATTCGCAGAGCGCAATGGCGAGATCGTCGCTGCCGCATCCATGCTCAAAAGAGCCATACCAAAAGTCGGCAAATGTATAATGTATGCTCCCAGGGGTCCGGTGCTCGATATGCAGGATGCCGAACTTATGCAGGCATTCGGCGCATATATGAAAGAAATCGCCCTCAGACACAAGGCAATACTGCTCAAAATAGACCCGCCTGTGCTCATCGAAGACACCATCAGTGAGTCTAGCCTGCGATCTGTCGGGTTCATACCCGTAGCGGCTCAGGGATTTGGGGGAACCCAACCCAAGTGCGTGATGCAGCTCGATCTGGATAAGTCGCTTGACGAGCTTATGGCATCGTTCAAAGAGAAATGGCGGTATAACATACGGCTGGCAGGTCGAAAAGGGGTTACGGTCAATATGGACTGCACAAAGTCTGACCTGCCGGCCTTTTATGAACTGCTCAAGACGACATGTGAGCGTGACGGCTTCCTGGTGCGCAGCCTGGGTTATTTCGAGAATATGTGGGATGCGCTGGTGCCTGCGGGCTACATGAAGCTGGTGCTTACATACTATGAAGGCAAACCCATCGCCGGAGCTATCGCCTATATCTTCGGCGACAAGGCGATGTATACATATGGAGCATCGTCCAATGAATACCGCAATGTGATGCCCAATCACTTGATGCAGTGGACCATGATCCAATGGGCGAAGGAGTCCGGCTGCAAATGGTATGATTTCAGGGGAGTCAGCCCCAAAAAGGGCAGTGGAGATGAACACCTGGAGGGTTTGAACAGGTTTAAGGAGGGCTTCTCGCCCAGATTCGTCGAATATATCGGCGAATATGATATGGTCCTCTCACCAGGGTTTTACTGGCTGTGGAATGTGCTTTTGCCAAAGATTCAAAGCGTCCTAAAAGCCAGAAAGAAAAAATCAGATCAAGCAGTCTCGGAGTAATGCTCCAAGCTATGCAAGTTAATCATTAGGGATAGTATGAGTTCATCAACACTGTTTGGAGCATTAGTTGTGGCGCTTGCGGGATTTCTTATCGGCACAAGCGCATGGCCTATAAAGGTCCTAAGAAAATACGAGTTCGAGCACTGGTTATTTGTCGGTGAGTTTCTTGGGTTGGTAGTATTCCCATGGACTATTACTCTGGCATTCTGCCCGCATGCATTCGCCGCATACAGGAGCGTGGAGCAATCTATCCTGATTAAGTCCAACATTTTTGCGCTCTGCTGGGGAATCGCCAATGTGCTTTGCTGCCTGTGCTACGTGCGCATCGGTGTGGCGCTTACGGGCGCTGTACTGGCCGGGCTCGGCGTTTCAGTCGGAGTGACAATGCCTATGCTCATAAAAGGTACAGGCCTCTTTAGCAAGGCTCCCGCAATATGGTCTCCAGCAGGCCGCATCGTATTGGTCGGTGTAGCGGTCATGCTGATCGGAGTGGCACTGAGTTCAGCCGCCGGTTTCGGGCGCGACCATATCTTGAACAAACAACACAAAACTCAGGGAAACTTTCTCATCTGGCTGATCTTGACCTCTATTGCAGGCATTCTATCGTGCGGGCTTAGCTTTGCTTTTGTCTACAGCCAGGGACCGGTTGTCGAAGCGCTGAAAGCACAGGGGGCGGCCAGCACACCCGCCACATTCGGTGTATGGGCAATCGGGCTGATGGGCGGCGCACTGGTAAACATACTCTACCCCGCATACTTGATGACCAAGCATAAAAGCTGGCATATATTGGTCGACAACACTGGAGACTTTTTACTGGCCTCATGTATCGGAGTAACCCTCGTTATTACGGTCGTGCTGATGGGTAAGGGAATGCTCATGCTGGGAGCGATGGGCGCTTCCGTCGGGTTTGGCATACAGCAGGCCCTGCAGATGCTGGGATGCCAGAGTCTGGGGTTCGTCAGTGGCGAATGGAAAGGTATCCACGGAAAGCCCGTCAAGATGATGCAAGCAGCAATAGCCACACTTATAATTGCTACGCTGATTATGGCATACGGCAATTCCCTGCTATAATAAATGAGCTAGTCGTGCAATCGCTGAGTAAGATACGCTCGGATCGTCCGGGGGCAGAAATATGCCCGGCTATCAGTCTTCGGCAAAAGATAGAGAATGAGAGTAAGCTTATGACGGTTGAGTCACTTATAGTTGACGTTCTTAGAGAGGGTTACGGAATCCGGGATTTTCGCATCGTGTCAGAGCACTATGGAAGCCAGTCAAGAGTTTGGAGACTTCGAGCGAATAATCAAGACTTCGGCTTGCGACAAACAAGAGATTTGAAAGATGAGAGGCTCTCGTCTTATTGTCGCTTAACACATTTGCTAAAAGAAAACGGTATTCATGTAACATATCCTATTGAGACTGTTAACGGCAAATCATTCCTTCGGCAAGCAGGGAATTCTTACGTCCTATGCAACTGGATAGATGGCGTGGCAGCACGGGATAGGCAGCTTTCGATTGATGATGCCCAGTCCCTTGGCAGGCTGCTTGCAAAGATACATCAGGTTTTGGCTGGTTTTAATGAGCTACTGCCCTTACCGAAAAGTGAATACACATACGATGTTGATACCATCAACGATATCAAGCGACTGATCGCGGTTGTTGATGCAAAAAACGAGAAAAGCAAATACGACCAGGCAGTGCACAACGATCTGAAATATAAATACGCTGTATTGGTGAGCAGAAAAGAAAGCTCAGACCTTTTGGCTCCACTTTATGCAGAGTGTCAGTTGGTACATGGCGACTTGAATTGGGGTAATATTGTGTATACTTCAGATGGGCAGTTTGCAGGATTGATTGACCTGGATACATTCCGTTACGCTCCGCGTATGTGTGATATCGTCAAAACCTGCATGCTCACATTCAATGCAAACAGCAGTTATTGTATACAGTTTCTCTCGGGCTACCATCAGATCAATCCGCTTCACCCGACGGAGATCGATGCATTCTATTCGCTTGCCACAAATTACATGCTCAAGAATATCTGGGGATACCGAGAGTATCTTGTAAATGGCAACCTACACACTTGCCTTAATGACACGGTGCAAAATTACAAACTCCTGGTCAAGGACGAGCCTGAGTATCGTGAGTTGAGCGGTCGGTTAGCATTTAGTATTTTACAGCGAGCACTTGATAGATGTTAATGAGTAAAACCATAACACATGACTTGTGGGTTGAGGTCGATATTTCGGCACTCAAGCATAATTTTGAACAGATAAAGAGAACTGTCGGCAGCGTAAAGGTTATGGCCGTGGTGAAAAGCAACGGGTTCGGGCATGGATATGTGGAGCCTGCGCGGGCGTTTATTGAAGCCGGAGCCGATGCGCTGGCTGTCACACGCCTCGATGAGGCAATGATCCTACGCGATGGCGGCATAAACGCACCTATATTGCTCTTTGCCCCTATACAGGCTGAAAACGCGGATGTGGCAATAAATGCCGGGCTGGATATGACTGTCTCGGACATAGCTCTGGCCAGGAAAATATCAGAAGCAGCCGTGCGGTTGGGCACTAATGCACGTGTGCACATAAAAGTCGATACCGGAATGGGTAGGCTCGGTGTGTCGCATGAACAGGCAGTGCGGCTGGTTCAGGAAGTCCATGGTCTGGCAAACATCCAAATTGCAGGGATATATACACATTTTGCTACTGCTGCAGATAAGTCTATAGCCGATACCCAGCATCAGCTCGACAGGTTCAAACAGCTTCTCGAAAGGCTCGATACTCTCGGAATAGACTGCGGAACCGCGCATGCGGCAAACAGTGCAGCAATACTCAGGCTCCCAAAATCGCACCTGGGCATGGTGCGGCCAGGCACACTGCTCTACGGACAGTATCCCTCCCGTTTTGTCCCTCACCGTCTCGATCTCAAGCCGACATGGAAGCTCAAGGCCAGAATATGTGAGATCAAAGAACTGCAGCCCGAATCGCCGGTCGGTTATGGAGGCGAGTTTATTACCAAACGTCTCACCAGGACGGCTGTGATACCGGTCGGCTATGCGGACGGTTTCACACTTGCTGCCGAAGGACCCATATACAGGCAGAGTGTGCTTAAATTCGCCATGAAGAAGATGAGACGAAGGCTAACTGTCGAGATAAACGGTCATAAAGCACCGGTGCTCGGACGAGTGGCGATGCAGATGATTGTGATCGATATTACCGACATTCCCGACGCAAAAGTCAGCGACGAAGTGACGATCCCAGCTATGAGAATACCGACCAGCGCGCTCATACCACGGGAATACGTTTAGCTGCCGCAGGCTGATATTGGAAGAGTTCTGTTGAACAGCAGTTTATGGCTCGGCAGGAGCCTCGCCCTCCCGGTACAATTTATAATGACACGATGCGGCTTCGCTTCACAGACAAATAATCAATACAATATACTCAATACTAAATCAGAGGGCTCGTCGGAGCATCTGCTTGAGTTCGGTGTAGTTGCCAGCGCTTGCAAGAGCCTCATCTTCAGATATGATTCCGGCCTTGCAATAGCGGTCAAGACACTGGTTCATAGTCTGCATACCCCAATATTCACCCTCGGAAATGGCCTGGTATATTTGTGATGAACGCCCTTCCTCAAGCAGCTTGCTTATAGTCGGGTTTGCAATCATTACTTCTACGGCTGCTATCCGCCCGGTTTTATCCATCCTCGGAATCAGTTTTTGAGAAACTACACCCTTCAGTGATACAGACAGACGCATACACACCATCAGTTTGTCATGAGGAGGAAACATATTCATTATTCTATCGAGCGTCTCTGCAGCGCTGCATGTGTGGACTGTCGAAAATACGAGGTGACCCGTCTCCGCTGCTGCCAGAGCAACGTTCATAGTCTCTACATCACGCATCTCGCCGACCAGGATCACGTCCGGGCTCTGCCTGACGACATATTTGAGCGCATCGGTGAACGAATCGGTATCGATGCCGATCTCGCGCTGGCTGACGATTGACTGCTTGTCCTGATGCACGAACTCAATCGGGTCCTCGACAGTGATGATATTGCACTTGCGAGTGGAGTTGATGATGTCAATCACCGCAGCAAGGGTCGTGGACTTACCGCAGCCGGTTGGACCCGTCACAAGCACAAGTCCCTGCCTCTGCTCGGCAAGAGACTTGATACCCTCCGGTAGGCCAAGCTCATTCAATCCAAGAATCTGGAGAGGCACAATGCGCAGCACCATGCCGATTGTGCCGCGCTGGTAATATACATTCGCCCTGAACCTTGCGACATCGTCTATTGTAAACGCGAGGTCGAGTTCATGTCTGCGCTCGAAACGACCGATCTGCTCGTGCGTCATTATGCCGTATGCAAGCGCTTCAGTGTCCTGACCCTTCAGTTCAGGATATGAATCGAGCGGGACCACAACGCTGTTGAGACGCATCATCGGCGGCGAGCCGACTTTCAGAAATATGTCAGAGGCGCCTGACTGCGCCGCTTTTGCAGCTATTTCCTTTAATTCCATGCTTTCTTCCTCACTCGCCTGTCCTTCGACGCCTACATATATATGCTGCCATGAAATACACAAATATAGACACCAGCAATGCGATTCCAACAATGAGGATTATTCGCATGGATGCGGAAATGCCGGCGGAAGTACCAGCCACAGGTTTTGTCACGGACTGCATCGGGAGACCGGCTCTGTCAAAATCGCTGTTCTTGACGAAAACCGTGTACTGATATGAATTGCCCATCGCCTTCAGCGAGACCTTGACAAAATCGTTCTCGAAATCCTTAAGCCCGGCAAACTGGAACGGCGACTGTATCAGATAATTGATGCGGATGACCCTGAACCTCTTATATACATCGATAAAGGGCTCTATGGGAAGTATACCCTGGCTGATGGCCGTCAGTCGCGGCATCTTGAAACTGACGGAAGTGGAAGGCTTTGCGCCGGGAACGTTCGCAGTATCGGTCGTCTGCTCGGCATCCTGGGCACGCCAGTGGGTTGCATTAATGAGATTCTTGATGTCGGCATCCACGTCCTTATCCGAGACCTGCGTGGCATAGTTGATCGAGACGCTGTCATACGTGCTCATTCCGCTTAAAATCAGGATCAGCACATCAGGACTCGCCGCCTTGTTTTCAGATGCCCCGCAGGCGCATGAGATACACAGCATCGCTGTCGCCAGGAGTATTGTATAAAATGGTCGGGCAAATAGATGACGGCTCACTTGTCTCGCCTGTTCGTGGAAAATGGGAAGATGGTGGAGCTGAGGGGACTCGAACCCCTGACATCTACACTGCCAGTGTAGTGTTCTCCCAACTGAACTACAGCCCCACTTTGTTCGACGCCGATATTATACCATGCTCGCAAAAATCTTTGCAACATAAATCATACCGCTGATACAGATCAGTTCTATAAGAGCAAATAAGGCTCGGCGGGAGCCTCGCCCTCCCATCAGGATATTATTGTGTAGTGAAAAGCCAAACCATCACAGGAATTCCCAGATGGCTGAATCCCCTCATATCGCTCGCTTGCCGAGTGGCTCAGACGCAAATGAATCCAGGTCTAGACCGGCGGACTCGCCTCTCTGCCTGGCAAAAAAAGCGGCTGAGGCGGCCATGGCGGCGTTGTCAGTGCACAACACCGGCGGTGGAGCACTGACCGCTATATCAAGCTCCTCGCCGCGCTGTTTCATTGCAGCCTGAAGGCTGCTGTTGGCGGCGACTCCGCCTGCCATCAGCACCTGTCTGACACCTCTATCATGAGCGGCGCGGAACGTGTGATCGACCAGCACGTCCACTATCGCTGCCTGAAAACTGGCGGCAAGATCGGGAGTCGGTGGCTTGCCCTCAAAGCCTTCGACATATCGAATGACGGCCGTCTTCAGTCCGCTGAAGCTGAAATCAAGCGTGTCGCCGACCTTTGCCCGCGGAAACTGCACCGAATGCGGATTGCCTGTCTTTGCAAGCTTGTCTATCTCGGGACCGCCCGGATAGCCCAGACCCATTGCGCGCGCGCATTTGTCGAAACATTCGCCCGCCGCATCGTCCCGAGTCCTTGCCAGAATCTCATACTGGCCATGATCGGTCATATATATCAAATCCGAGTGGCCGCCGGATACTACCAGGCATACCAAAGGAAACTCGATGTGCGCACCCGTGAGCCAGTTCGCATACAGGTGGGCCTCGATGTGGTGGACGGCAACCAAAGGTATATTCGCGGCATATGCAATGGTCTTTGCCGAAGCAACACCTACGATCAATGCACCGATCAGGCCGGGTCTATTGATGACGCCTATGCAGTCGATATCGGCCAGAGTGCATCCGGCCTCGTCCAGAGCCTGCTGGACGGTCGGCATAATCAACTCGACATGCCTGCGAGAAGCGACCTCCGGCACTACACCGCCGAAACGGGCATGAATATCTATCTGCGACGCGATTATGTTGGAAACTATGTTGACGCCGTCATCGACCACCGCCGCGCTGGTCTCATCACAGCTTGTCTCGATACCTAATACTCTCAAACTACATCCTCCGCACAGGTCGCGGACTCCTTGTCCAATTGCTCTTTTAAGGCACGGTATTTCTTTTGCCAGGACTGACAGACCATATCATCGATCCACATAACTACGGCATTCTCCTGGTTATCCGTGTAATATCCGCGCCTGACCGCAGCGGGAATAAACTCGTACTTGCGATAAAGGTTCTGGGCAACCTCATTGCTCTGGCGGACTTCCAATGTCGCACGCCTGCACTTGCGCTTTAGCGACTCATCAAGCAGAGCTATCAGCAGCCGCTCGCCTATCTTTTCACCTCGACTGGCGCGGGCAACCCCGAGAGTGGTGATATGAGCCTCATCCATAATGACCCACATCCCGGCATAGCCCACGATCTCGGAGCCTTTGCATGCCACGACATAATATGCGCTGCGGTTGGCAAGCTCGGTGAGATAAGCGCTCTCATGCCATGGAACCGGAAAACATTCCCGCTCGATCTCCATGACCCTGGGCACGTCTTCACGGCGCATCTGCCTCATATCCACTTCGATAGTCAAATTTTTAACCCCACGACATTGACAAGGTTTTCCCGTAGTCTAGCACGCAGAAACCTGGAGTGTCAAACACATAATCATGGGGCAACTGCTCGTGTTTGATGATTACCTATGAGGAGTAGTTTATTGCGCTCAAAAGCAGGTTCCTCGCTAATCCGAATCGCAGCTACATCTTTACGAATAAAACTCTGCAATTCGGATTACAAGCTCGGAATGACTGTACCCGGATTATGCGCTTACCGCATCATCCGGGTCTCTGAGAGCATTATTCACGTTCCTCGTGAATAATGCGGGTGTAATTGAAACGCTTACTGTTTGCGAATGGATTGGCGCAATCTTTTTTTGCGAGATTCTTTTTCGGGCGCGATCAGATATCGCGCCCGAACACTGCACCTGGAGCAACTTCGATCAGTATTTGAGGAGGAGCATACCCGTCATATGACGGGTATGCAAATATTCGCAAAAACAAGAGATTCACATTCATATGGCACCACTGATATTGGCACATAGCAATTTGGCAGGTTCACTAAAAGAATCATATTTCGCAAGGTCCTCGACAGCACTCTCTTTATCATCCGGCGGAACCATTACCTTGACCTTGCCGGACGATGCTGAGCCATATTCGTCCACTGCTCTGAAAGACACGACGTATACTCGTCCGTCTGACGCGCTGTCCGCAATGCCCGGATCACACTCGCCGCGAAGCCATACACTCGAACCGTCCAGACAGATCGCATCCGGCGCCAGGTCGTCCTTGCCAAGCCCGATTACAGGTTCGTCCTGCTCGACTTTGGTGATCTCGATGTCGAAATCATCGCCCTCGGGATCGTATACACCTTCGATGCTCACAGGCTCCAAAGTGTGATCGCGCTTAAGAATCTTTGCCACAGACGGCCATGCATTTTCTACCTTCGGGGCAAGGTTCACACCCTCGACATGCAGACCATATAGAATGGGAGATGCATCACCGTTGCTGTCGAACGTGACCATTACTTCCATATACCGTCCCTCGGGCACTGTAAACTTTACACCACTTGCAACAGGCACATATTCCCGAGAGTTGATTACCGCAGGGTCGTCCGCAGTGCGTACCTGCACATCGACTGAACCGCCGATGTTTTGAACGCTCCAGTCGATTATGCCCCACCCGGCTCCCTCAATCTCACTGTCTACAAGCAGCCGCCATGTGCCCTGCGGGCAAACACCACTCTTGGTGGAACAGGCTGTGAAGGGTGTGGACGAGTGTATCCATGTTCCCATATTGACAACATTCAACTTCTCTTCTGAGTTGACATTGATCTTGACTACGCTTCCGTTGGCATTGCACATCACCCACAGATATCCGTCGTTATCCATGCTCAGCGTTGTTGGTTCGCCTCCGACCGGAATGCGCGCCATGACTGTGCAATCCTGGCCGGATAGACATATGACATTCCCAGTGTCCGGGCAGGCAGCCCAAAGATCGCCGTTCTTATCGAGCACAATACTGGAATAGCCGCCATCGTCCGATTCAGAGGTAGCCCATGTGCCGCTTTCAGCATCAAACTCGATCATACCGCCGTTTAAGTTGGATATCCACAACTTGCCGTTCTCGCCCTTGCATATGCTTACGGGAACGCAGTCGTCGAGTGTGTATGAGGCCACAAGGGCACATGCAACTGTGTTGACCTGGCAGAGTATCCCCTGATCGCGGCTGAGAATCCACATCGAGCTGCCGCTGCCCGCGATTATGGAAGTCGGCCTGCCTACGAGATCGACCTTGGCTAAAACCTTACCGGTTTTGGGGTCCATCTTTACAGCCTGAGCATCGCCATTAAGCGTGACCCATAAAAATCCGCTGTTGTCGAAGGCAATACTCGTCGGCATGGCATGCTTGTCGCCGACTTCAAAGACCGGTCCGACACAATCATCCGTCTTCCAGGGCATCGTTTCGGATGCGCTGATCGTGCCGTCGCCATTCACATCGCTGGATGTGGCCGAATAGCCGTCGTGGTTTGAATCGGCACGGGATGCCGATATTCGCACCACTTTGCCGGTCGAGCTCTGGTCCATGCACGCCACATATGCATTGCCATTGGAATCGACTGCCACTGCGCAGGGATCCCAATCGCCCTTTGCCGGTCCGATCTGGTAACGTGCGGTCTCGTAGCCCGTCCTGGCGTCTATGCGCGTGACGGTATCCGCGGCATGACTCGGAACCCACAAAAATGGGATTTGCATCTTACAGTCGTTGAGCCGAAGACCGCCTTGAGAAGAATAATAACTGATGTTGTTTTGAAGTCCGGCAGACAGGTCCTCAGAACCTGCATACTCCCTTTCGTATACGCCCCACGCTGCGCTCGCGGATATCATCATGACAGCCGCAAGAGCAAGTGCGACGCACACGGCTCGTCGCCTCTTGCACATTTTGATTGCCCCCAATCCAAGCAAATATGGTTTTTTGTCGTCAAGGAATATATGCCACGCACGGCACACTACTTCGGCTGTGTGAAATACCTGTATTGCACTTGACAAGCAGACGATATGGTGCTACGATACTGCAATTCGTGCTACCATGCACGCAAACTATTGTTAGGAGATACACATATGGCAAGAAGAACTTTTACTATTGCTGTTGTATTATTGATCGCTTTGACAGTGGGCTGCGCTGCAGACACTATATGGGACTATGAGGCGGTTGATGCAAACGGTATTGGAACGCATCCTCTTGTTGCTGCATTCTCGAGCGGCAGCTTTTCTGTCCCTCAAGAGAAAGTGACAGTTGAAGGTGTGGCTTTGGCTGGATATAACGACGTATCGGACCCGGACAGCTCCGGCGGATATTATACGGCGTTCATGCAGGATACCGGCAGTAACTGTGGCGGTATACAGATATGGGCTGGGTCGTGGTTCTACGGGGCACTGTGGTCGGCATATCGCCAAAGCTATTACGTAAACTTTCAGGCCGGTGACAGGCTCCGCGTGACGGGTTATCTGGCGGATGCGCACAGGGGTAAAGTGGTAATCAACCACCTGCACACTGCAATACCGTCGTATGCATTTACTGTCGAAGTACTGGATCATCCCGGACTGCCCGAACCCACCCTTATAACGAATGTGTCCGACTGCAACTATTTCGATCAGAGCCGCGCGGGCGGTGGAGAATATTATCAGACCAGATATGTTCGGCTCTACGGTGTCCAGGTCAAAAGCGGCACCTGGGCAAGCGGTCAGCAGCTGAGTGTGGGTGATTCGACTGGAGAGGTGGGTATGCTCCTGTCATCGGTGAAAGACTTCAGCGACAGCGCAGACTACAAAGGCTCGCTGAGTGTGGTCGGCATATTCGATCAGGAAGATACCAGCGTGCCATGCACGTCAAACTACCGTGTTTGGGTAACTGATAGTTCAAATATCGCAATGGCGAGAGTGGTCTCACGTGTGTTTGATGACTGTTTCTACGTCCAGGAAGAGGGCAGGCAGAGTGGGATCAAAGTGATCGGCAGTTTCAGTGTTAATCCGGGCGACAGAGTGGCTCTGCAGGGCACGTTTACATCCGAAGGACCCGAACAGACTGTTGAGGCCACGACGTGTCCGGTGGTATTCTCGGGCGATGAGCCAAAGCCTGTATTTGTCAATGGAAAGACGCTGGCAGCAGAACACGGTCTGGGCGTTTTCGGGATACTGGTGCGGTGCTGCGGCACGCTGGGGCAGTCACTCGGAGATGGTGACTATGATTTCACGACCGATAACGGCGACGTGATCAGGCTTACAAAGGCCGCAGGCATAACCGCTCAGGAGGGCGACTTTGTGGCTGTGAATGCTATAGCTTCTCTGGAAGATGATGGCATTACGCCGAAGCTGATACTCGGCGACCCGAATGACTTGACTGTAATGTATCATCCGTCTTCGTTATAAAACTGAGAGACAAAAGTGGAAAGCCAAGCAAAGTCCAAAAAAGCTTTTACTCTGATCGAGCTGCTGGTGGTGATTGCAATAATCGCTATACTGGCAGCTATGCTGCTGCCTGTGATGACTGCCGCGCGGCTTCGGTCGAAGATAGCAAGCGTACATTCAGACCTCAGGCAGTTCGGTATAGCTATTGAAATGTATAGGGAGGATAAAGGCGGATATCCCTTTGCGCGGCAGTCATGCATCGATAATTCGGAGATAGACTATTATGAAATGCCGCGCGAACTGTACACGATGGGCTATATACCGGCACATCGGATACTCGATCCGTTCAACCAGAGAACAAACGGTGAGGTCGACGACAAGCGCCGCACGTATAAATATGTGGTGGTCGGCTGGCAATACTCAAACGATGCTATAGTTCCCGGCGGCATGTGGATACCGGGTGGTTACCCCGCAGACACAGGAAACTGCTACTATTATTATATTGAGAATGGCATGAATCAGCGCATAGATAAAACTCTGAAGCCGGAGACTGTTCAAGCACCTCTGAAATGGGCTGTATGGAGCGTGGGACCCGGCGGCGACGTGGGCTGGGAAAAATCAGGTGAGTTGATGCGGCCTGTACCCAGGACTGAGTGGTATCCATATAACCATAAAGGCGTTATCGTTCACCTGAGTGACGGAAGGACATCTCCATGATAAAATATAGAGCACGAGACTTGAGCATAGGTGGACTCTTTGGCGCTCTGGGCGTTGCTGTGCCGGTCTTGTTTCATATGGTGGGTATGGGAACGCTGTTCCTGCCTATGCACCTGCCGATCTTGATCTGCGGGCTGTATGTGTCGGTGCCTGTGGCGTTTGCGGTCGGAGTGGTGACCCCATTGATCTCGTCAGCACTGACCGGTATGCCGCCATTGGTCCCGACAGGCGTGCTTATGATGCTGGAACTGGGCGTGCTGGCAGGATCGGCAAGCCTGTTTGGCCGTAGACTTAAGCTGCCAGTGATATTGTCTGTAATACTTGCAATGACTGCTGCAAGGCTGGTCGGAGGGCTCGAACGAGTCGTGATCGCTCCGCTGATGGGTCTGCAGCAGGGCTTTGTTGCATACCTGGCGTTTTCGGTGATCGAAAGCTGGCCGGGAATCGCACTGCAAATTGTTGTTGCGCCGATTGTGGTCAGAATAATCGGCACTCATATCAGGAAAGCTGCGTAATGCGCCGTAGAATACCCGGAAAATCTTTCTTTGCACAAAAAGCCCACTTTCTAAAGGCAGGACCGCACGAGCCTGATAAAAAAGCTATGCACAAGCGCAGACGCAAGATCGAGCGTCAGCAAGAGCGGCATGCCGAACGTGGAAATATTGACGAATAACCCCTCACCCAGTTCGCCAAATATAAAATAAAAAATCTCAAATATTAAATTGAAAGGGTATTGTAATGTGTCCGTAAGGATGCTATAATCTGACAAATCTTGCAGTAAGCCGCCTAGTCCGCATTATTCACGAGGAACGTGAATAATGTTCTCGGAGACTTGGATTATGCGGGAAGCGTATAATCCAGGCTATGGCAGAGGAATCATTGCTTTGAATGTGCTGATTCTTATCTACAGGATGGATGATCGCTCGACGGACGCAATGAAGGCGGGTGCGTTAGGTGTCGGGGTGCAGGATGCTTCGACGGACAACTTGATATCGATAGCAATAGTATGAGACAGGACCTATCTTGGGTGCCTGTCTTTTTTGCATCTGATGGTATTCAAACTGGCAGGTACCGGAGGTAAGTGATGAGTTACCGATTTGGAGACGAAATTGAAGTGATTATCGACCGCGAAGGACTTGGGCATGACGAAGGTGTTGGACATCTGCCCGATGAGACTATGGTGGTAATCGCGGGTGCGGGCGGAAAAGTGGGAGAATGTGTCAGAGCGACTGTGTTGGCAATCGAGTCAACCAGGCTCGGTCCATCTGTCCTGGCTAATGCGAAATACTAGGGAAAAGATATTAGGAAATAGGTAATAGGACAACTATATTTGAAAGGCCGCAGAGTCTTGCAATTGGCTCCCTACTCCCTATTTCCCACTTCCTATATCATGCCTGCTCGCCTGAAAATATGGTGCGTAATTCCTTTTCTCTGTCTGCTTTGATTATGGCGATCACGCTGTCACCCGTGCGAATCTTTGTGTCGGCATGCGGAATGATGGCATGGCCGTCGCGGATTACAGAGATGATGAGAGCATTTGCCGGCAAGTCGAGCTGGCCTATTTTTACTCCATTAGCTGGAGAATTGGATGTGATGTCGGCTTCAACAACCTCGATATCACCCTTCTTTAATGCCGCAAGCGGTATCACTTGACCAGTCTCGATCTGCTGCTCGAGCAAGTTGAATATGATCCTGGTGCTGCTTATTGTCTGGTCGATGCCGAGCTGCTGGAAGAGTTCCTCGTTCTTGGGATCGTTTACACGAGCCAGTGTCCTGGGCACGCCGAACTGCCTTTTGGCCATCTGGCAGATTACCAGATTGTCCTCATCATCGCCGGTCACTGCCACCACCACGTTGGCTCTGCCCATCCCTGCTTCGGTCATCGTGCGGATCTCGCAGCCGTCGCCGTACATGACCATCTCACCTAACTCGCCGGCAAGCCGTTCGGCAGTCTTTCTATCTTTCTCTATAATGAGGACCTCATGTCCCTCTGCAGTGAGTGCTTCAAACAGATGATAACCCACCTTGCCGCCGCCGACTATTATCACATACATCGGATTCCTGCTATTCATTTGTAACCTCCGGCGCTTTGTCATCAAGCCCGAACCGACAGTACTGCTCGATGCTTTCGTATGGCTTCCCGAGGATTTTATCGTGCAAAACCCCTGAGCCTATACAGGTCGTGCAAACTGTGTCGATCCCCAGATCAGCATATGCGTATGACCGGATCGGATCGTATATTCGGGCAATAACCTTGGGCACCTTGAACCTTACCTTAGCAAGCTGAACCGACATTATGTTCCTGTTATCACCATTGGTTACCGCAACAAACGCATCAGCATGTTCGACATCCGCCTTCCTGAGAGTGTCTTCAGAAAGACCGTTGCCGACTACTTTTTTTCCTTCAAAACCGCTCGCCAGTCTGCGGAAAGAATCAGGATTTTTATCCACGATTGTTACATCGTGCCCTTCACGGGACATAGTGGCTGCAATTGTCGCGCCGACCCTGCCACAGCCCAAAATAACTACCTTCATATTCACTTCCCTCTATATATCTCAGATACCAAGACCATAGTCTACACCTGCGCAACAGCGCTGTCAATAGCACCATCAAATAGACACCCAGCCCTTGTCAACAAAAAAGCCCGGCAGGAGCCTCGTCCTCACATACGATCGTAATTGAGACGGTAAAGCTCCTGCTGAGCCGATAGCTGCTTGAAATTATTGAACACTCTTACTAGACAAGATTTTCGGGATTCAAGCCCTGCAGATAGTCCGGCACGAACCGCCCGTCTTTGCGGATCAGTTCATCGTCGAAATATATCTCGCCGCCGCCATACTCGGGTCTCTGAATCATGACCATGTCCCAGTGAATCTCGGACTTATTACCGTTATCGGCCTCGGCATAGGCTCTGCCGGGCGTGAAATGGATGGAACCGTCAATCTTCTCGTCGAAGAGTATGTCGCGCATGGCATGCTTGATGTGGGGGTTAAACCCAAGTGAGAACTCGCCTATATACCTCGCTCCCTCGTCGGAATCGAGTATGTCATTGAGCGCACTGCTGTCTGAACTGGTCGCCTCAACTACTTTGCCGTCCTTCAACACCAGCCGGATGTCATCGAACGGCTTGCCATGATATATCGTGCCCGCATTGAAATGGATGACCCCGTTGGAACTGTCCTTCACAGGAGCAGTAAAAAGCTCACCGTCGGGAATGTTGACCAAACCATCGCACAAAACTGCCGGAATGCCCTTTATCGAAAACTCCAGATTTGTGTCGCCAGGTCCGATCAGGCGCACGCGGTCCGTCCGCTCCATACGCTCTTTGAGAGGGATCATCGCCTTCGACATTTTCGCGTAGTCCAGAGTGCAGACGTCAAAATAGAAATTCTCGAAGCTCTCTGTGCTCATACCGGCAAGCTGCGCCATTGACGATGACGGCCAACGCAGCACTACCCACTTGGTGTGATCGACCCTCTGGTCCATCACGGGTTTCTGCCAGTGCTCTTGATAGATCTTCATCCTATCATCCGGAACATCGGAAAGCTCAGTGACATTATGGCCGCCGCGCAAAGATATATAGCAGTCCATCTCCTTCATAAACTCCAGGTCACGTCTGCCAAGCGTTTGCATCTGTTCCTGAGTCGAGTTCGATATGAGCGCCCGACGAATCCTCGCATTATGAACGTCTACAAAAGGCAGCCCGCCAGCCTGGCATACTCGATCTACAAGCACGCAGACCATATCTGATGGAATTTCGTATGAGTCTATAAGGACCTTTTCGCCCGTCTGGACCTTCACCGAGTATCCGACCAACAGGTCGGCTAATTTTTTCATTCGCGGATCTATCATCTATAAGCCTCCTGATTATAACCACGAGATATATTACCACTTTGCCTGGGACAAAACAAAAGAATCTCATGGAAAACTCTTCGGCTTGGTTGGAAAAGATCAATAGAATGCTCAGATTGGAATCTGCTGCAATCAGCGCGTATTCCTGTCTTTCCAAATGAACTTGCCTGTCTTGTCTATGTAGCTTGGACCCGCATGGCTGTCAGGTGAAAAAAGAAACTGCATACTGACCATCGCTGCGCCTCCTGAAAAGCTGCCTTGGTGCATCCCTAAAAACTGAGGCGTGATGACCATTTTTCCGGTTTTATCGATGTAACCCCATTTCGGAAAGTCGTTTATGTCTTTGGAGGGTATGGAGAAGTCTCCGACACACACTGCCGCGACTCCCTCAGAAAAACTCTCGGCGAAAGGAAACTTCGGCTCTATCACAAACTTGCCTGCCTTATCGATATATCCCCACGTCCATTTCCGCCCCGGCTTCATCTCGCCTGTCATAACAGCAGCAAGACCATCCGAAAATGGTTGGGCGTAGCCGAAGCGCGGTTCGATGACAATCTTGCCGGTTTTGTCGATATATCCGCACTTGCCCTCTTGCATGATTATGCTCTCATCAACCTTGCCGGTTTTCTCTGACTTGTAATAGACCCTGCCTGTCGACACTACGGCCAAGCCCTCAGAGAAACTGTTTGCCTCGTCAAACTGCATATCTATAATCATTTTGCCGGTTTTATCGATGTAGCCCCATTTATCGCCGACGGCTACAGGCGCAAGGCCTTGCGAAAAATTGCCTGCTGAGTCAAACTTTTTGCTGACGACCATCTTCCCGGTTTTGTTTATGTAGCCGTACTTCGCAGTCCTCGGCGTCCCTGTGCACACTGGGGTCAGACCCTCATGGAAGTCATCCGCAAAGGAAAATTGAGGCTTTATCACCAGCTTGCCGGTCTTATCGATGAAGCCGATCTGTTCTTTCATGGTCACCGATGCCATCCCCTCACGAAAACCGCTCGTGCTGTTGAACTGTGGTTTGATGATCATCTTGCCGGAGGTGTTTATATAGCCGTATTTCATCGCGTCATTCTTGCCTTTTCCCACTGGAGCCAGCCCCTCTGCGAACATTCCAGCCGCATCATAGACAGCTTTTATAACTATTTGCCCTGACTTGTTGATGTAGCCCCACTTGTCGCCATGTTTGACGGGAAGCAGGACCTGCGCGGATGAGGCGCTCAAAGCGCTGCAGGAAAGCAAGAATAGTGTCAACCCAATGACTGATCGCAGTTTATTCATTTTAAAACCCCCTTGACGACCACTCTACACCCGCTATGCCTCCCGAGAAGTCGCCCGCACCATTATATTGTGGTTTCATAAGGAACTTGCCGGTCTTGTCTATGTAGCCATAACGGTAGTTGGACTGAACAGCCGCCATGCCCTCAAAAAAGTTGGAGACCTCCTGAAACTGCGGCTTGATTGTCATCTTGCCTGTCTTGTCGATGTAGCCCCACTTGTCGTTATAGTTGGGACCGACCCTAACCCTGGCAAGCCCCTCGGAAAAGTCACCTGCTTCACCGAATCTCGGTTTGACCACCACTTTACCGGCCTTTGATACGTAACCCCACTTAGCTTTCTCGTTATCGCCAATACGGATGCGTGCAAGGCCTTCGGAGAAGTCGCCGACCTCATCGAATTGTGGTTTGATGACGACTTTGCCGGACTTGTCTATATAGCCCCATTTTGCTCCGCTCTTCACTGCCGCCAGACCATCGGAGAAGTCCCTAACATGATTAAACTTCGGCTTGATAACCATATTTCCATTCAAATCGATATAGCCAGTTGCATCATCGTCTCCAATACTGACATTGGCGCGACCTTCACAGAAGTCTGACGCCCAACTGAACTTCTGTCCGATTGCAAGACTGCCTGTCTTGTCCACATAGCCATACTTTGGACTATCCCAGTCCATGCACCCGTTGCTATCCATCTTTATGCCGTCGGAATTCATCACCATCGCAAGGCCTTCGCAAAAGCTGCCAACGCTCTGGTATTTCAGCTCAACTACTATCTTGCCTGTCTTGTCAATAAAGCCGTATTTGGGCATGTCCGCGCTCTTTATATCCGTCTGTTTGGAGCCGAACCCGAATGAAGTGTCTTTTCCTGTCGCGACTACTGCCAACCCCCCGGAAAACTGTCCGACGATATCGAACTGGGGCTCAATGATGACATTTCCTTCCATATCCGCAAAACCCCATTTGCCGGTCTCATTATCACCGGTTCTAAATGGCGCAAGACCCTCGGATGCAACGCCGACTTTTGTGATCCCCGGCTTTGAGACCATCTTTCCGCTCTTGTCGATATACGCAGCTCGATTCGGCACGGAATGCGGGATTCCAATTGGTGCAAGTCCATCCGAGAAGCCCTTTGCGTCGATGCCAAAACCAAGCGACTTGATGACATAGTCTCCATTCACATCTATGAAACCCCAGCACGCATCCTTTTCGACGGGCGCCAACCCCTCCGAAAAACTGCCGGCATCATCATACTGCTGCTTGATTGCGATCTTACCGGTCCTGTCTATGTAGCCTACGCCACCCCGGAAGCTGTCATCTTTACGCACAATCGCAAGCCCATCATGGAAATCACAACTGCTGTCGAATCGCGTGTTTGTCTCCGTCCGCCGGATTACAAGCTTTCCGGTCTTGTCTATATAACCCCATGTCTCGGCATCATCCGCCAGCCGCACACAAGCCAGCCCTTCTGAGAACGGGCGGGCAATGCCAAACACCGGGTCTATCTCAACTTTGCCGCTGGTGTCGATATAGCCCCATTTGCCTGCGTAAAGACCTATCCAGACCGCCGCAAGCCCTTCACTGAAACTGTCTGCTCCCCCATACTGCAGCTTTATGATCTCTTTGCCGGTCTTGTCGATATAACCGCTTGCCCCGTATGTTATACAATCACTGCCACTTCCAAAACCGTTATCGGCAATCAGAGCTAGACCATCATGGAAGCTGCCGGAAAACTGCTTGTCCGGTCTAAGGACAATATTGCCCGACTTATCGATATAGACCCATTTGTCCATTTCATCATCACCGATCCGTACTGCCGCCAGTCCTTCGGAGAACTCCGCTGCGTCACCATACTGCGGCTTAATGACCAGCTTGCCGGTCTTGTCCACATAACCCCACTTGCGTTTCTCCGAACTGCCGACCGCTACCGGCGCCAATCCGTCGACAAACATCCTCACATCATCGAATTGCGACTTGATTACGACATTGCCGGTCCTGTCAATATAACCCCATTTTGGAACGTATTGTGTGTCTGCATTTGGCCCGGACCTCTCCGGCGCAGCGTATGTGGAAACAGACATCCAGATGGCCAGAGCGCAAAGCAGAATTGGCGAGACTCTTATCATGTCAACAGACCTCCAGATTCATTACAAACTCTTGCATTAGTTAAGAAAAGCTGTCTGAATATAATGGTCAGGTTTGTGGAGTTGGAGTTTTTTGCGATATTCGACGTCATGTGACACATATCAAAAAATGGTCGATCACATAGTTTCAGGAAGTGCCCATGGATCGCCGGATATCTGTGCAGTGGAAGATTTGAGTTCAAAATCAGCCCATTTGGTGCCGAAGGCGGGAGTTGAACCCGCACGTCCTTGCGGACACATGGTCCTGAACCATGCGCGTCTGCCATTCCGCCACTTCGGCACGGCTGATTTCTGCTAAATATTACCAAAACCAAACCGGTCTTGTCAATCTATGTTTTCTATAAATACGGGTTCGACCTGCGCTCAGCACCTAGGGTTGTCGACGGCCCATGACCGGGAAATAGAGGAGTCGAATCGTCGAGAGGCATTATCTTTGCCCTGATCGACTCGATTAGCTGCTCATGCGACCCACTGGGAAGATCACTTCGCCCGACACTGCCGGCAAATATCGTGTCGCCGCAAAATACCCCTATATCAGTTACATAACACACACCGCCCTGGGAGTGGCCAGGTGTGTGAAGCACATGTATTGTGGATCCGCCAAGATGAATTTCGTCACCCTCGTTAATGAGATCAGTGACGGTGAAGGGCACATACTCGGAAAAATTGTAAAACGGCTCGCCCAAACCAAGGCTTTGGCCTAACATGGGCAGGTCGAGAGGGTTCAGGGCTATTTTGACATCATAGCTGTCAGTTAGCTCACCCACACGGAAGGTATGGTCGAAATGGCCATGCGTCAGTAGTATCCACTCCACATCAAGATCAAGCGCCTTGATGTTGTCGATTATGATATCTGTGTCGTCACCAGGATCGATTATTGCCGCTTTCTTTGTCTCCACATCCCAAAGCAGGTAGCAGTTGATCTGCAGCAAACCTACCTCAATTACTCGAAAATCCAGACTCAATCAGTCCCCTCACTTCCACGTCTCGCTACAGCCAGGTTGGCTGCATCATAATGATCCATATCTTCCGCGAACCGACGGTGCGCATTTGCCCGCTTGATATCTCCGCAAGCACGATATGCCTCCGCAAGCACGGCATGATAGGGTCTCTCGCCGGGCTTGAGCTTTATTGCGCGCTCAAGAGCCGCAACTGCATCCAAATGAAATGCTCCCCGCAGATACATAAGACCGAGCTTGAATGAATAATACGAGTCCGCAGGGCTGAATATGGTCGCCTGCTGAAGCTCGACTATCGCATCCCCAACCCTGCCGATCCGACCGTAAATGTCGCCCAGCCAGAAATGATAGAACCCATCAGTCGGCGCGATCTGCACGGCCATCTCAAGCTGGATCATCGCCTCGTCCCACAGCCCGACATGGCAGAGCGCAACACCGAGCTTGTATCTGTAAAACGGGTTCATTGCGTTGAACTGAGCCGCTTTTCGATACTCGACTATCGCAGCGTTCCACTTGCCGTAGCGGCGATATATCTCACCTAGGCTGTAGTGCGGCTCAGCACGCCTGGGGCTTATCTTGAGTGCTTTCTTATACTCGGCTACAGCCTTCACGGACATCTCGGAATAGGCATATGCATCGCCAAGACGCGTATGATAACCGGGGTTGGACCCCTCCATCTCGACAGCCTTGCGATAGTGCACGACCGCCTCGCGCACCCTGCCATCATGGCTCAAGGCATCGCCGAGTTCCTGCTGGTCATAGGCAGTCTCAGGCTCACGCTCGGGCACGGAAACGCCAGAGCGCATGCGATCCTCAAAATCACCATATTCACCATTGAATGCAATACTCATAATTCACTATCCAGAACCAGTGTTACAGGACCGTCATTTTCTATAGAAAAGAGCATGTGCGACTGAAATCTGCCTGTCTGCACACTCACACCACACGCCCTCAGCACGGCCACAAAATCATTATACAACACCTCCGCCATTTCTGGAGCGGCTGCTTTGTCAAAACCGGGTCTGCGGCCTTTTTTGCAGTCAGCCATGAGCGTAAACTGAGAGACGACCAATGCCTGCCCGCCGATGTCGAGCACGGACAGGTTCATCTTTCCCGCTTCGTCCTCAAAAATCCGCAGGTTGGAAATTTTCTCAGCAAGAAAGTTGATGTCCCTGGCACCATCGCCTTTGGCAACGCCCAGCAGTATCGCTAACCCCCTGTCTATTTGCGATATCTGCTCGCCGTCTACACTCACACTTGCGCTCTTTACGCGCTGGATAACTGCTTTCACACAAAACTCCCTGATACAGGTTTCGGGATTACCGGAGCAGTATAGTATATAGTAACACGCATCATCCACTCTTCAAATCCCAAAAGACCAAAAATCTATTTATTAGTAAGTTGGTTCTACAACACTGTGCTGGGACTGTCACTCCCAGTGCTCGTACGACACCGTCTCATCTACTATATCAGAAAAATGCTCTAGTGCTGCGAGGCAAAATGACTCTGGGGTCCAGATGGAAACCATCCTTTCGGGGTCCAGATCAGCAGGCGTTACACTAGCGGCCAGGTAAGGATCAAGGGGAAGATGGTCATGCACTTTTCTATGCAGGCCGTCGCGGACGATCAAGCCATCTCGAATCAACTTATGTCCATCGAAGAAAAGGCGAGCGCCCGGAGTATAGGGAGTATCGGGTTCCGTGATAACCCGACCGATGTTTTTAGACGCCACCACAAATTCGGGCATCATGACACCGGCGTTTGCAAGAAGGATATACTCGGCATAATCCGCCGGTTCATCGAACCATTCATTGCCCAGGTTGTTAATTGTTAAGCCTTCGTTGCACAAACGCGCCTGCGCACGTAACTCTCCGCACGACTGAATAGCCGCCCAGCCATGTGCTGTTGTAGAATGGACCAGCCATTTCTGATCATTCTGGCGCACGACCGACCAGTCCGGAGTCTCTGACAAAGCCTTCTCCACGTATGACCGGGCATCCATATCACCCGGCACACTGACAATACATTGCCGCCCATGCATGGATTCATAACGAATGAAATCAGCCATGTCCGCCGACAACGGGCGAGGCCATCCACGCCCTACGACAAAGGCAAACAGGCCATTCTCGTATCGACGATTTCCCCCACGCCAATCATATTCATCTTGGACACGGAAGCAACTCCACTGTGGACCGTATGCGCCATCAGCAGTGAATGGATTTGGGTCTTCGTGTGTCCAGCCATCAGGGGCAAGCAGATAGGTTATGACACTCATTTCTATTCCTCACGATGTTGGCCCCAGTTCGCCTGGCAACAATTCATAGGCACTATCTGATGTTTCGGGAATCCATATCCGAAATGAACAGTACATATCGGGAACAAGATTCTCCATATACCGAAGGTTATGGAGGAAATATTCCTCCTAATGTGCGTCCGGGGAGAGATACCCCAGACGATCAAGCGCACAACACCTGTCACGATTGCCAAAATAACAAAGAATGGCTCACAGCAGATTCCTCGACTTCGCTCGGAATGACTGGAATTGAGACGCCTTTTTGCTCGTTGATCCGATCAAAATAATCAATACAAAATATAAAATATCAAATTTTTTTTGACCTGTGGGCGGCCACACGCTCGATCTTGAGCACATCGGAAAGGCTGCCGACCTTGATCATAAGGTCATTTAGCGCATGAACATTCGGCAGATCGACCGTAAGATCGATTGTCGCCGTCTTGTCAGGCATAGTCTTGACCTTGGCGCCAGTTATGTTTGTCTTGGACTCAGAAAACATAGCCGTAATCTCACTGAGCAGACCCATGCGGTTCAGGGCATGTATCGCAATATTTGTGGGATATCGCTCGCCATCGGCCTCGGTCCAGTTGATATCGACCAGACGCTCAGGCTCACTCGCCCTATAGGCCGCGACATTCGGGCATGTCACAGAATGCAGAGATACGCCTTTACCCCGGGAGACATAGCCGACAACTTCCTCACCCGGAAGCGGCGCGCAGCACTTTGCCCGGGTTATCATGAGGTTTTTCACCCCATCGAGGGTGACGGCGAGTTTGCTCTTGCCAGTGGACTTGGGAGCCTCTATCACCAGCGCCTCAGACTTGGGCGGCTCAGGTATTTTCAGCTTGTTGACCACACTGCCCAGCGCGACATGGCCATAGCCTATCGCGGCATACAGGTCGTCCTCAGTCTGCAAATTCAGCGCCTTGGCTACTGCCGTGATGTCACTGACCTTTATCAGTTCCTTGGGCTCATGACCAAGTTTCTCAAGCTCGCGGTCGAGCATCTCGCGGCCTTTGGTGACAGACTCGGCATAATGTGCCCGCCTATAAAAACCCTTTATACGATTGCGGGCATGAGAAGTTTTGACAAATGCCAACCAGTCTAGGCTGGGCTGTGCATTCGACCGGGTTATGACCTCGACTATGTCGCCGTTGTTGAACTTATACGTCAGAGGCACGATCCGGCCGTTTACTTTGCCGCCGACGCAGTGGTTGCCTACATCGCTGTGGATCCTATATGCGAAATCCACTGGAGTAGAGCCTGCCGGCAGGTCAATAACGTCCCCCCGTGGAGTAAATACAAACACCTGGTCGGTAAACAGATCGTTGATCACCGAGTGCAGGAACTCACCTGCATCCTTGCTGTCGGACTGCCAGTCGAAGAGCTGCTGGCGCAGCCACGAAAGTTTGCGCTCGAACTCGTCGCCCGACCGCATACGCTCCTTATACTGCCAGTGAGCAGCTACACCGAAGTCAGCGACCCTGTGCATATCCCAGGTCCTTATCTGCACCTCCAAAGGCTCACCCCTCGGTCCGATCACCTTGGTGTGCAGCGATTGATACATGTTCGACTTGGGCTTTGCAATGTAATCCGAAAACCTCTCGGGGATCGGCATCCAAAGGTCATGGACCAGACCCAGCGCATGATAGCACTCGCCTACCCTGTTCACGATAACCCGGATTGCCGAAAGGTCGTATATCTCCGAGAAATCAACTTCCTCACGAAGCATCTTTTGATATATGCTCCAGAGATGCTTCGGCCTTGCCTGGATCGTGGCATCAATGCCGTCCTTGGTCAGATGTCTCTGGATCATCTCAACGGCCTCGGCCAGGTCGTCCTCACGGTCGCCGCGCGTGCCTGAGACCTTATCCGCAACCTTTGCATAGGCCTCCGGCTCAATATACTTGAACGCCAGGTCCTCAAGCTCCCATTTGATCTTCCAGATACCCAGCCTGTGCGCAAGAGGAGCGTATATCTGCATCGTCTCCTGCGACACCTTCTTCTGACGGTCCTCAGGCAGACCGCTCAGGGTCCGCATATTGTGCAGCCGGTCGGCAAGTTTGATGACCATAACACGCAGATCGCGCGCCATGGCAAGGAATATTTTGCGTAGGTTCTCAGCGCTTCGCTTGAACTCGGCACGGCGCTTCTTCGGAACCTCCTGGCGCTCCTGCGCATCATCCATAACGTCAAAATCGGCCAGTTTCAACTTGGTGACGCCGTCGACCAGCGCTGCTATCTCGGAACCGAATTTATCCTTTATGTCGTCAATCGAATAGTCTTGGTCTTCGACCACGTCATGGAGCAGAGCAGCCGCGATGCTGGCTGTGTCCATCTCGAGATCTGTCAGAATCTCGGCGGTCGCCAGAGGATGAGTGATGTAGGGGTCACCGGTCTCGCGGAGCTGATCTTTATGAGCGACAGATGCGAACTCGTATGCACGGCGGATCAGATCCGTATCCGCCGCGTCATTATATTCCAACACCTTGCTGATTATAGAATCGATATCGGCCATCTGAACTATCACTGATATTACCTGATCGCCTTGCACACCAACTGCACCGACTCGGTGCCATTGAACTTATTTAGCTTAACATGGTAACACATATCTATGCTCCCGCCAAGCTCAAGCCCATCGCAAAGATCGCCCATTCTGAACGCGATGCACTCGATTGCGGGACCATTTTTGCCCTGCACTTTGAGCTTGAGATGAGAGCCGTCCCCTACCCTCTGTTTATGGGTGACTTTCAGCCCGGTGGTCATGAAAACAGGCTCGGGGTTGCCTTCGCCAAAAGGCTCCATGCACATCAGCATATCCGCTAGATTACGATTAATATCCTCAGGCGCAAGCTGAGTGTCTATATCTATTCGCGGGACCATCGCCTCATCTGAGATCGATTCGCGTGCAAGAGTACCGATCCGGTCTTCAAAAGGCGCAATATTCTCAAGTGGGATCGTGAAGCCTGCAGCCAGAGCATGACCGCCGAAATGGGTAAAAAGGTCCGAACACTGCGCGAGAGCATCGCGCATATGAAAAGCATCTATACTGCGCGCCGAACCGACACCCATACCTGACGATTCGTCTCGAGCGATAAGGATAGCCGGGCAGCAGTAGGTCTCGCATATCTTGCCCGCGACTATGCCTATTACGCCTGGGTTCCAGCCATCGCTCGAAAGCACAAGAATACGGCTAGAGGCCAAGTCTCTATCTGCGAACTGGACATTCGTCTGCTCCAGAATTTTTTCCTGCTCGACCTTGCGGTTGGAATTGTGCCTCTCCATAGCCGAAGCCAGCTCAGACGCCTCTTTATCATCTTTTGTGAGCAGGAGCTGGAGCGCGGCGGCGGCATCATCCATCCTGCCCACGGCATTGATCCGCGGACCGAGAATATAGGCAAGATAATGTGCAGTCATAGTCTTGCCCTCAAGGCCGGTGGTCCTGAGCATGGTCCTCAGACCCACCTTCTTGCTGGTGGCTATGGCGTCAAGGCCAAGCTTTACTATCGTGCGGTTCTCATCGAGCAATGGGACAACATCAGCAACCGTCCCAAGAGCCGCCAGATCGACAAATCGAGAGACGAAAGACTCGTCATCATGACCGAGCAGCCTTACAAGCCCCTGGGCAAGTTTGAGGGCCACTCCTACGCCCGCAAGCCCCGTAAAAGGATACTGCGAATCCGGCCTCTTGGGATTTATCACGGCGGCGGCATCGGGAAGCTGGGCGCCGGGGTCATGGTGGTCGGTTATAATCAGGTCAATGCCAAGCTCCCTGGCACGCTCAGCGGTCGAGACGGCGTTTATGCCGCAGTCACAGCTTACTACCAGCGAACAGCCTCTCTGCGCAGCTGCATCTATCGCAAACGGCTTAATGTCGTAGCCGTCCTTCTGACGATGAGGAAGCAAATAGTCGACATTCGCCTTGAGTGCGCGCAGTGTCCTGACCAATAAAGCTGTGCTGGTGATGCCGTCCACATCATAATCACCGTGAACGCATATCTTTTCGCCTGAAACAATCGCGTCGGCCAGCCGCTCGACGCCCTCCTCCATGTCGGCAAGCAAATATGGATCGTGCATCTGCGAAAGAGATGGGTTCATAAAACTGTCGTAATCAGAGCCTGTCTTGACACCGCGGCTGACCAGCAGCTTGCAGACCGCAGGAGATGCGCCGGTCTGTTCGTGCAGCCGGACCGCTGCAGGCTCATCGCAGTCTTTTACTTTCCAAATTACTTGACTCAAACTATTGTCCTATACGATTGTTCTCTTTCGGGCGCAATCGGATATCGCGCCCGAACATCGAATCATAGATTTTGTATTTGATATTGACTCTGTACGACAGGCTAACCGCTAAATTCGGTGCCCGCTTTCACCTCAGAAATGACCTTTATCACACCCAAAGCCTCGTCTATCGTGATTGGGAATGGCTTGCCCTCACGGACAGTGGAATACAGATAGTCCCATATGGATGTCATATCAACCTTGAGCTGAGGATCTACCGGAATCGACTCTTCTATCCATTCGAGCTTTTCAGGCAGGCAGTAATCGCCGATATTAGGTGTGCCGGGATTTGCAAACTTATCTGAAAGCTGCTGGTTCGGGTCGATATAACGCAGCTTGATTGTCTTCTCATCACTCGAAAGCGCACCGCGTGTGCCCCATATCATATACACATCCTGGCTCAAAGCAGCACCAAAGCATATCTCCATGTCCACCATCCGGCCGTTCTCACCCATAAACACTATCTTGATGTGATCTTCGGCGTTGCCTATAGCCGCAACCCGCTTGAGATCACTGAACATAGACTTGACCGGAGACTCCAGCAGGCGAAGAGAATGGTCGATGATATGCGGCCCCCAGTTGAGCAGCATGCCGCCTCCGCACTCCTTGATCGTCTGCCAATCGCCGCGTCGCATATACTGCGCCCGCTGCAGCTTGATCTGATATACATCACCCAGAATCCCCGATGATATGATCTCTCGAATATGCGTAAACGCCGGCTCGAAACGTCTGTTGTGGCGGATATATAGCCTGTTGCCAGTGGATTCGGCTATCTTGGATAAGGCAAGAGCATCCTTATAATTGGTGCACATGGGCTTTTCGAGAAATACATATTTGCCGGCCTCCAGAGCCATCTTCGCATGTGCGAAATGATCGGGAGAACGGGTCACTATGTCTACCATTTCAACCTGTGGATCGGCTATCAGGTCCTCAATCTTCTCGTAAGCAGGACAGCCGTAATGCTCGGTCATCATTGCACGCCGATCCTCGATTACATCACACGCCGCAACTATCCTGAACTTTGATTCTCTGCCCTCCAGTTCTTTCAGATGCATCGACTGCGTGGCTCGACCGAGGCCGACTATTCCCAGACTGATTGGCTTGCTATTCATTTGTAATAAACCTCTGTATTCCAATGGTATAATATACGAGTTATGGACAGTGTTGAGAAAATCCTTTTCGGCAGCGACCCGACTGAAGGAATAGTTGCTGTGGAAGTCGGAACGGAAACCGCCATTATCTATCGACGAATCGATGGCGCGATGACAACGCACGAGACGCCGTTCAAACGCTGGATACTCACGACTGAGAAGCACCAGATCACTGACGCGCAGTGGACAGAGCTTGACGGCAGCGGCTATAGATTCCTGGCAGAGTTCGACAGCAGCAATTCATATAACGCCGCACGATACTGGCTGCGTGACGCGCACGCATCGCATATCGCTATGCCGACCGCGGCAAAGCAGTATCTGACCAGGACAGGCCAAACTCTCTTTAAGGGAATGGATTTCGACGATGTCGTCCGCATGCAGCTCGATATAGAAACCCTCGCGCTCACACCCGACAAGCCTGAAAACGAGATATTCATGGTCGCTATAAGGGACAATCGAGGCTTCGAGACCCTAATCACTGGAGATGAAGCACAGATATTGAGAGATACTGTCTCATGCGTGCGTGAACGCGACCCAGACATAATAGAAGGCCACAACATATATGACTTCGACCTGGCTTACATGGCGGCTCGTGCGAAATATAGAGGTGTGAGGCTGGCATTCGGACGCGATGGTTCAGAAGTTATATTCGGCCAGAAGCAGCAGAGCGCTATAGGCTATTACTCCAGGCCGTTCAGCCCGGCTCATATCCATGGCAGGCACATAATCGACACCCTGCTGGCAGTGCAGAGGTGGGATGTGTCACGGGCGAGTCTGTCGAGCTACTCTCTCAAGGCCGCCGCTAAGGCACTGGGCATTGCGGAAGACGATAGAGAAATTATCCCTCACGACAAGATTGCGCAGGAGTGGCATGACAACCCCGAGCGGGTCAAAAAGTATACTACTCAAGATGTCAGAGAGACCGATCTGCTGGCGGGGATAGTATGCCCGTATGAGTTCTATTTGACTCAGATGATACCCGACACATATGAGCGTGCTGCGACATCCGGCACCGGCGAAAAAATCAACTCCATCTTCATTCGGCACTATCTCAGCAAGGGCTGTGCTATCCCAGAGCAGTCCGAACAAAAAACGCTGCCGGGTGGATACACGGAGGTGCGCACGGCTGGAGTGATCGAGCATATAGTCAAGTGCGATGTGGAGAGTCTGTATCCGAGTATCATGCTCACACATAAGGTCAAACCGAAAAACGATACTCTGGATATTTTCTTGCCCGCCCTCGCGAACCTGGTGCAGAGGAGACTGGCGGCCAAACGCAAGGCAAAAGAGTCGCAGGGGCGTGAACACGCATATTGGGATGGACTGCAGAGCGCGTTCAAAATCCTTATCAACTCGTTCTATGGCTACCTGGCCGGACCGTTCAATTTTAACGATCATGACGCCGGCGCAAGGGTCACGACTACGGGTCAGAAACTGGTCAAGCGGATAGTCGAGGAACTTGAAAAGGCGGGAAGTATGGTGGTGGAAGTGGACACCGATGGCGTATATTTCAGCCCGCCAAATGATATCGACAGCGAAGAAAAAGAAGTCGAATATATCGAACGCATCGGCTCGGCACTGCCCGAAGGCATCAGGCTGGCGCATGACGGTCGCTACAAAGCTATGATCTCGGTAAAGATCAAAAACTATGTGCTGGAATCATACGACGGCAAGAAGACATTTAGAGGTTCTGCTTTGAGATCACGCGCGGATGAGCCGTTCGGGTTGGATTTCATATCCGGCACTGCAGAATATCTGCTGCGAGGCGAAAAAGACAAAGCAGGCGAACTATACAAATCACTCTCTGAAAAAATCAGCAATGGTCAGCTCGGTATAGAAAAATTTGCCAGGCGAGAAAGGATCACAGAAAAGACCTTCCACTCCACAGGCAAAAAGCGGCTTGCACAGGCTGCAAAGGGCATGAAAGTCGGTCAGTATGTGAGCATCTATGAGAAAAATGACGGCTCAATCGGGCTGGCGGGTGACTATGCTGGAGATGAGGATAGACATTACCTCCTGGAGAAACTCTATAAATTCGCAAGTCGACTTAAGGAAGCGTTTGGCGAGGACTTCGATGTCTTGTTTCCTAAACCACCGACAAAGAAACACATGGATCCCGCCAATCAGCAGACATTAAGCCTATTTGACTAGCCCGCATTATTCACGAGGAACGTGAATAATGCCCTCAGAGACCCGGATTATGCGGTAAGCGCATAATCCGGGCTAGATTCACCATTCAGGCAAAGTCACGCGACGCTTCGGGGTAATAAATAAATGTGGGCTCTACGTCCACCATAAATGAAGATTTTGCGGCCCTTTGATCAGCGTCCTCTCACTGGTCGAAGGGTCATTCTAGACAGCTTCAGGTGGGACTTCGGGCATAGTCGGTCTTCTAAAGCCGGTGGCGGCAAAATATAGCTGAATTCCTCTGCTCGCTACTTGGGAACCCGCGATTGCCATCACAATGAGCAGAGCTATCCTGCCCATCAATAATACCACCGATTCCCCCAGGCGGCTGGTCGTGGTCTGAGTAGCGGATACCGGAGCCGCAGGCTTGAGAACAATGGCATTTGAGTTGAAATATTGAAACGCGGCCACGAAGACGAAGACCAGTATCCCCACCCCGGCAAGAAATACAAGCATACCTATTATGCGACCAGTTAAATCGCCCTTATGCATCCAGAGCCTCCAGATCGGCTGAAATCATTGACGGCTCGGATGATCGATCACTTGCCGAGCACTATATCCTTATACCCCGCAAATAGAAAATCCTCCAGAAAGAACAGGGTTATTATGCATTATAGGATGGAAGAACCTGAAGAAGACAATCCATTTTTATGGCTCGGCGGGTGCCTAGCCATCCCGGTGGGTAATTTACCAACTCCACTGCAGCGCTATGCCGTTGGAGGTTGGAGCTAAGCCCTCCTTGGTGAAAGTTTTGGCCATATAATAGCCGATGGCGGCGCCGCCTATTACATCCTGCCAGTAATGAGACCCGACCTCGACACGCGAATAACCTATCGCGGCAGCCGTGATATAGGCAGGCCATTTGTATTGCGGCCTGTAGTCGGACAATACCGTCGCCATTGCGAATGCAGCCGTTGTATGGCCGCTTGGGAAGCTGAACGTGGAATCGCTGTTTGGACGCTTCTCACCAACTATGCGCTTGAGGAATGAGGTGGTCATGGTTGTGGCACCGAGCGCTTTGATGCCTGTCGTAAACTCTTTCTTGTCTGAAACCAACGACAGCTCGCCCACAATTATAAACGGCACTACAGCACCCGATATACTGCGAGCAAAATCATCACTTACCAGATCTGAAGCCATTACATTATCCAGGCAAATCATCGATAAGATGACTACAAGCAGAACATGCAGGCAGTTTATTCTCATCGGCATCGGTCTCCATGACTGAATTTGGGTCTGGATACAATTATGCCCGCCGATTGCTTAAATAAACCGGAATACTATATGACAACCTATCTGTTTAGAGCCAATGCGCCGGGGGCAAATATGAAGCAGTATGAAAACGCTTTTTCTCAATCCTCCTTCTTTTCAGGGTTTCGACGGCGGTGCCGGTTCACGATATCAGGCTAGAAGAGAAATAAAGTCATTCTGGTATCCCACATGGCTCGCTCAGGCATCTGCAATTGTCGAAAACAGCAGAGTCGTTGATGCGCCGGCAGATGACTTGACTGTTGAGCAAGTTCTGGATATCTGCACAGACTATGAACTTATCATAATCTACACAAGCACGCCATCATTTGCAAACGACTCCCGCCTGGCTGAGCGGATCAAAATGAAAAGAAATAATGCCAGTATAGGCTTCGTTGGACCGCATGTAAGCGTGCTGGCTGAGGAGTCGCTGCGGTCGGTTGAAGCTGTGGACTTCGTGGTCAGGCGTGAGTTCGAGATTCCAATACAAAAAATTACACAAGGGCACAAGCTCAGTGATATAGATGGGATCAGTTGGCGAGATGGAGATGATATCCGCCATAATTGTGATTCAGAGCTTATTAGAGACCTGGATGCGCTGCCATCCGTGATCGATGTCTACAAACGTGATCTCACCATCGAAAACTACTACATAGGCTATCTGATGCACCCGTATCTGTCGATCTACACGGGAAGAGGCTGCCCCGGAAGATGCACGTATTGCCTCTGGCCGCAGACTATTTCCGGCCATGAGTATAGAGTGCGCAGCCCTCACTCAGTGTGTGATGAACTGGCAAGGGCAAAAGAACTGTTTCCACAGGTCAAAGAACTATTTATAGACGATGACACATTCACAGCCAATACCCGGCGCGCAGAAGAGACTGCAAGACTGATCGGCCCGCTCGGGATCACATGGTCGACCAGCAGCAGAGCAAACGTGCCTTACGGAACACTCAAAACGCTTAAGGAATCAGGGCTCAGACTATTGATGGTGGGGTATGAGTCCGGCAGTGATGACATACTCAAAAACGTCCGCAAAGGCATTAGCACCGACATGGCGCGCGCATTCACCAAAGACTGCAAGTCCCTTGGGATTGCACTTCATGGCACGTTTTGTCTGGGTCTGCCCGGAGAAACCAAGCAGACACTCGAGCAGACTATTCGCTATGCATGTGAACTCGACCCCGATACAATGCAGGTCTCAATCGCCGCGCCATACCCAGGAACGGAATTCTACGATCAGGCGGTCGCGAATGGATGGCTCGTGCCTTCGGAACTTGTCTCGCAAAACGGGACGCAGGTCTGCCCTATGCACTATGAAAACATATCCGCCGATGAGATCAGCAAAGGTGTGGACAGGCTCTATAAACGATTCTATTTCAGGCCTAAGGTAATGGCTCGAATAGCGATTCAGATGGCAAAAGACGGAGAGGTCAGAAAGAGAAGACTGCGCGAGGGCAGAGAGTTCCTGGGATTTCTGAAGCAGCATCACGATATACCCAATAGAGATTCCACATTCAGGCAGGTAATTAAAAACGGTGGACCGGGGTTCTGCCAGTTCGCGATTACCGACGCTTGCAATGCGACATGCAAATTCTGCAACTTCCGCATGGATATGGGCATACAGCGCACATTTGTCTCGCTGGAAAACGCTATTGCGGCACAAAATATCTTGGCGAAAAACGGCATAGGATATATCGCTTACATAGGCGGTGAGCCTACAATTCACCCGAAACTTGCGGACATGATCACGCATGCGAGATCACTGGGAATGAAAACCATCATCTGCACAAATGGTTCGATGCTCTCAAATGACCAGATAAGCAAATATGCAGATGCGGGTCTGGACAGCGCAATCATATCAGTGGATGCGCCGTCCGTGGAAGCGCATGAGCAAAACAGAGGTATTTACGGACTCTGCTCACGGATCGCATATGCGAATATAGTTTTGCATGACGCAGGAATAGAGACCACGGCGTCAGTGACCATGAGCAAACTGCTCGGAGACCTCTCCAAAATGCCGGACTTCCTTGAATCGCTCAACTTTCACCAGGTGACGTTCTCATATCCCTTGAGAATCCTGGGGTCGAGTTTTCGCAGTTATTCCGACTCTGATCTGATCGACTACACAAATGAAGAGCTTGTGGATGTATTTGAAAACGTCATCAAGATGAAGCAGAGGTTTCGAGTAATAAACCCGACAGCCTCACTTCGTGAGATGCAGCGGTTCATAAGAGGCGAGAAGCAGCGCTTTGCCTGCCTTGCCGGATATAAATATTTCTACCTGGACTGGAATCTGGACGTGTATAGATGCCATGCATGGCCGGAGCCTATGTGCTCGATATTCGACTTCGAACCGTCCAAACTCATACGCGACGGCTGCACGCGGTGTATGATCGACTGCTATAGAGACGCAAGCGTGCTACATGAAGTAGGTATGGCGATATATGACGCCAAGTGCTCTCTGGTAAACGGCCATCCGGGCAAAGCTGCAGTGCGATTTTTCAACATAAACACATTTGAAGCGGTGAAGTCTGTTCTGGAGGATATGAGTTGGATCAGAAGACTTTAAAGATAGAACCTATTGTGCAGAGAGAAAAGACGTTGATGCAAAGGCTCAGCAGAAACAAGATAAAAGTGCTTATCGCGATGTTCTTCGCGGTCATATTCGGAGCGTTCGGAGACATATCTATCCGCTACGGAATGCGAAATGTGGAAGCAGCTCAACATTTCTGCCTGTATGGTCATTTCATCTGCGCTTCGACAAACCCGTTCGTCTGGATAGGTGTGCTATTGCTGGTGTTGTTCTTTATACTCTACCTTACATCGCTGTCATGGGAAGAACTCAGCTATGTGCTGCCGCTGACTGCTGCCGACTATGTGCTCGTCACACTTCTGGCATATTTACTGCTGGGAGAAGATGTCTCGCCTATGCGCTGGGCGGGAAGCTTACTTGTGGCGACTGGAATAGCGCTGGTGGTGAGGACATAAATGCTTAAAGTTGGAATTTCCCTCGGGATGGCAATCTTATTCGGCGCTATCGGCGATATCCTGATGAGCAAAGGCATGCAGGAAAATGGAGCCGTCAGCATCCGCCGCATCAGCGACGTGCCCAAAATAGCTAAACTCGTCTTTTCAAGGCCGCTGGTGATACTTGGAGTGGTCTCGATGGCGATCTACTTCGGATCATACGTGGCTGTCTTGGGCTGGATCGATGTTAGTGTGGCAAATCCGCTTACGGCACTCAGTTACCTGATCGCAAGCGCTTATGCGGCTTTTGTTATGAAAGAGAAACTCGGTATCGCGCGTACTGCGGGAATTTTGCTGATAGTTCTGGGGGCAATTTTGGTCGGTTTAAGTTCATAAATTGCTTTGGCTACTTCCCCATCATGGCTAATGTTGTGATTTCACAAACCATATCAGACTTGCCGTCGATATAAGATTGGCGGTCGTTATCAAATTGCTTGCATAATTCCAGTTTGTGCTGTGAAAGCCTATCCACCCACTCAGGATGCGTACGCATAAAATTGCGAAAACATATGTGATCGCGTAATGAAGCAGCGCTGGCGATACACACATAGAAATGATGCGGCGGCAGGGATTCGATCAATTTTTGATCTTGCAGAGTGAATGCCTCGCGGTCAAGAATGCCCAAGTCTCCCAGGTGAGTATACCCTATTGCCGCCAGTCGATCTATGACCTGAGAAAGCACCGGCCTTTCTACAATAACATCTATGTCAATGATAGGCTTCGCAGTCATCCCGAGAACGGCGGTGCTTCCGACATGCTCAATCGTATATTGCACACCAGCCAGCGCGGGTTCTACGAAAGCCTTCACACTCTCGAACCAGTATGGCCATTGGGTATTATAGGGTTGAACTAAGGTTACTTCGCTCATTTGTCTTCATCAGGTCTTCGTAATATAAAAACTGCTGCGCCCAGCCTGCATACTTGCCGTATCGGCTGCCGAATGTGCAGGATATGCATCTGTACACATTATCCGTGATTGTCCTGGCCTTCAGATCGGGTAGAAACAGTCTGTGGGCAAGCTGGCGCACATGCGTGTCGACCGGCACTGCCTCGTCCTTGTCCAAAGAAAACAGACATACACAGTCGGCTATCTTTGGTCCGACGCCTGGAAGCTCTAGTAGGACCTGCTTATCATCGGCATAACTCGCTTCTCTGAGTGAAGACAGCCAGCCACTGCCGCGCTTGACTATCTCCAGAGCCACATTCCTGACAAGCCGACCCCTGAAACCAAGAGCTTTGTTGTTATGAAGCGCCGCCGGGTCGGCAGATGCAATCGCCTCAGGAGTCGGAAACGCATAATAGCACGAACCACCAAGCTCACAGACCAATTCGCCGTAAGTGACGGCCAGTGTCTCCACTGCGCCCATTATCCTCGGGATATTGTTGGCTGCCGAACACACGAAGGAGAAAAGAGCCTCTGTGGGGTCCTGGCGAAGCAGTCGCAGACCATGAAACCTCTCCGTAAGCTCGGCAAGATGAGGATCGGATTTGCCTAACTCGGCATATATGGCGTTTACATCATCGTTGAGGCGCAAATATTCCTCGACAAGCGGTCTGTCGGAATGCGGATACGTCCTCCAGAGCAGGCTGCCGTCCTTGATATCAAGCTCCATCAGCTTGTCTTTGACTACGCCTGACCATACGCCGCCGCGTTTGTGCCAGCGAAACGCCTGCCCACAGGTCATAGTCAGATCGAGGTCTAAAGGCTGTCCTTGAAGGTCTATCTTTTCCATTCTGGCCCCCATATCACCCGCAAGCAAATACCTCACACTGTGTGGGGTTCGGAGACCCCAGTTCAGCTTTGAGGCGGCGATTCGGAGATCGCCGCCTATCTGTGTATACTATCTGTATATTATTACCACTCGGACACATATGGCTCGGCAGAAGCCTCGCCCTCCCGGCATGCCTTTATTTGGGGCAGGAACACCACCGACCATCTTCATCTTGAATGTCAACGACCAACTTAATAGCGAGAAATCGGCTTTATTACAACGTTAGGTCAAAAGCAGATTCTTCGCATTCGCTCAGAATGACTGGATGTGAAACGCTTTTCGGTTTTGTATTCGGCTGTCGCAATCTGAAATTGCGAGATTCTATTTTGGTCGCGATCGGATATCGCGCCCGAACAAAGAACGCTCGCGCAAGTACCCGCAACCATCTGCAGGAACACACAACACACAACTCAGAACATATGCTAGCCCGGATTATGCATAAAGCGCATAATCCGGAGCTCAGAGAGCATTATTCACGTTTCTCGTGAATAATGCGGGCTAGAATGCTGTCCCGCTCAGGAATGTGAACTTGCTCGTCTTGATCGCAGGAGCAAGGATTCCATCATCGAGCACCAAGTCTTTGCCGACCATCTGCACATTTGCAAGAGCCTCGACAATGCTCTGATTGAACCTCAAATTCTTGACCGGCGAGATAATCTTACCGTCCTCTATCAGAAATGTACCGTCGCGAGTCATACCCGAAACCGCCGCAGTCATCAAATGGGTTATATTTGCATAGTGGAACCGGGTCATCATTATGCCCCGCTTTGTGGATGCGATCATTTCGGGAATGGTGGCATCGCCCGGACCCATAACAAGATTGATCCCACCAGAGTGGCCGGTGGACTTTTTGCCCTCACGATGAGCGGTGTATGAGCCATAGAGCACACCGCTGGCTACGCCGTTTTTGAATATATCGACATGCTGCTTCGCGATGCCCTCACCATCGAACGGAGTGGCTATCGTGCGCGGGTCACGACCGTCGTCCCAAATGCTGACCTTCTCACTGACGATCTTCTGGCCCATCTTGCCGCACATAAAGCTGTGACCCTCTTGATATGACATTGCGCCCATACCGGCATAACGCAGATCGTAGAGCATGTCGCAGACCGCATATGGCAATAGGATACACTCATAATCGCCGGGAGGCGCATCAATCGGATTGCGGCTCTCATATGCCCGTGCGGAAGCCTCCGCTCCTATCGCGCCGGGCTGAATATGCGAACTGTCGACGCCATGAGCCTGTGCATAGCCGAATCCGCCGTCGGGGCCGGTCACGACACATGTGAGCCTTGCGGACGTGCCCTGATAATATGAATCCACGCCGAGACTGTTCATGACGCCATGCTCGTGCACGTTCTTATTATATGAACCGGCGGCAGTGCCGCCTATTCGGTCAGACTCAATCACTATCTGACGCACGGCGTTGGCTCTGTCTTCGGCAGTCATGTCGTCTGTGGCCTGTGAATATGACTCGACCTGGGGAATGCGCTCGACAGGCTCGGGAAGAGAGACGAAATCAGGGTTCTCGTCCTGGTGGCGGGCGATTGCAATAACCTTATCGACCAAGTCGCGAATGCCCTGCTCGCTGATATCGTTGCCGCTGCCGGAGGCTATCTTCTTGCCGAACACAGCGCGCACACCGACACTGTAATTCTCAAAGCCCATGTTCTGGTGGATCGTGGAATTCGCAAAACGAGTGAGAGCGGAATTGCCCGTGCGGATGTTGACCTCGGTCTGGTCTGCGCTCGAATGGCTCAATGCGACCTGCATCAATGATCTTAATTTTTCCTGGCCCAGTAATTTCATTTCGCACCTTCCATTCTTACGTTATTGAACCTTGCCGGGGCAACTCCGTGCCCGACATGCGCAAGCTGAGCAGGCTCACCCTTGCCGCAGTTGGGAATGCCGTATAAGTGCCAATCGTCCTCGCCGCAGACCGCATCACATGAACCCCAGAACTCGGGGGTCATGCCCGAATATATCGGGTTCTTTAGTATGCGCCCGAGCGAACCGTCCTTTATCTCCCACGCGATCTCCGTTCCGAACAGGAAGTTCAACCGCTTGTCGTCGATGCTCCAGCTCTTGATATCTGCTGCATAGATGCCGTCGGGTGTGTCGGCTATCAGCTCATCGAACGACCAATCGCCCGGAAGCAGGTTGATGTTGGTCATCCTGATGATCGGCATACGGTTCCAGTTGTCCGCCCGCATGGCTCCCGTGCTGTGCTGACCGAGCTGTATTGCCGTCTCACGTGAACTCAGATATCCCTTGAAGATTCCCTCTTCCACTACGTTAAAGCGCTGGCCGGGAACACCTTCATCATCAAAATAGAAAGAACCCAGACCGCCGGGCAGCGTGGCGTCGGCGGTAATGTTGACTGCTTCGGAGCCATAGCGGAAACAGTTGAGTTTCTCCGGAGTCAGAAAACTCGTGCCGGCAAATGATGACTCCATGCCGAACACACGGTCAAGCTCTATCGGGTGACCGCAGGACTCGTGCACTTGGAGCGCCAAGATCGAACCCTGGAGGATGAGAGTATTCGGACCAGCCGGACATACCGGAGCATCGAGCAGTGCTACGGCCTCTCTCGCCGTCTGCTCGGCATGCTCGATCAACTCAAGAGACTGCACGAACTCATAACCCACAGCGGAATAATCACCGCCGAACGAACCGGGATATGACCTTGTCTGGACCTCGGAACCCTCTATGGCCGTAGCAGATATACCAGCGCCGCTCTCGACCTTTTTCTGTTCGATATACGCCCCCTCGGTGCTGGCGAAGACCTGGTTGAACTTATAAAACTCCATAAAACTGTCGGTGACCTTAACCTTGGCATCCTGCCTGAGGACTTCGTCGGCATCTCTAAGATAGCCTATCTTCTCATCGAGCGGGACATCGAACGGGTCGATCTTCCAGTCGGTCTTGAAAGACCCCTCGTGAACCTCCACGGGCGCCAACTTCACATCCTTGACCTTCACCCGCGCAGACGCACGAGCGATATTGACCGCTTCACCCGCTATCCGCTCGCCTGCCTCATCTGAAACGCTGGGACTGCACGCAAAACCCCACGCGCCGTCTATGAGCGCACGCACGCCGAAACCATAACTCGACGACTGGTCCAAATACTCGACCTTGCCGGTCCTTAGGTTTATCGACTCGTTGTCCCGCCGGACTATACGGATGTCCGCATAATCCGCACCGAGCGCCTTTGCTCGATCCAATACCTTTTCACAAAAATGTTTGACGTCAATTGAATCTGTCATATCTCCCTCGAACAATTGCTGAGCGTGGAGAGCCTAGACCCGCTCTCCAACAGTCAGCGCAATATTAAAGCGTTTCGTCACTTCACGAAACTAAGCCTCATTACTCATATCATTTTTACTCATGACGAATTCCCATCTCTATACTGATTATATAAACAGCTTCACAATACCTGCAAGTTAGTTCAGGCACGATCAGATATCGCGCCTGAATGCAAAACGCTGGTTTTTCTAAGTAAGAAGTCAAATTTCTATCTTCAGACCATCGTAGGCAAGCTGCACATCCGGCGGGAGGGCTGCATTCGTCTGATCATGCTCAAGACGATGGGCTATATGTGTGAAAAATGCCCGCCTGGGCTTGAGTTTGCATACTATAGAAAGCGCTTCACTTACACAAAAATGTGTCTCATGCGGCTCATGACGGATCACTCCCAGCACCAGCGTATCCAAACCCTGCAATAATTCTTCCGATGAAGCGGGAATATGGCTGCAGTCGGTCAGATACCCAAAGTCACCGATCCTATACCCGTAGATCGACAACTTGCCGTGCATGATCGGGATCGGCATGACCGGCACCCCCATAACATCAAACGGCTTGTTTATTTCGATCAGGTTCAGTTGAGGCTTGCCGCCGCCGAGTTGGGTCGGCACAAACACATATTGAAAAGCCCTTCGCACACATTCCAGCGTCCTTGCAGAGCCATAGCATGGCATGGACTTGCCCGAAATATCATTGAAACGGCGCACATCGTCCAGGCCGAATACATGATCGGCATGAGCATGAGTAAAGATCACCGCGTCCACATGGCAAATGCATTCCCTCAAAACCTGTTCACGCATATCAGGACCGGTGTCGATCAAGATATTTACTCCACCGACCTCCACAAATACGGATGAGCGGGTCCGTCTGTTATGCGGATCACTGGACGTGCAGACTGGGCAGTCGCAGCCGATCATCGGAACTCCATGCGAGGTGCCGGTGCCTAAAAACGTGACTATCATTGCATACGCTCCATAACCATGCTAGCCTGAGCTTGCGGATGTGTCAAATGGTTGAGAGAGTTCTCTGGGAATTGGGGGCATTGCTCCCACACAGGGGTTGGGAGATTGGGGGCTGGGGATAGAGAGGGTTGAGTGGACAACAAAAGCCTCCCTCCCCTGACCCCTAACTCCTATCCCCCTGCATCGGTCTCTCTCGGAAAACTGAACACTCCCAAATGGTTTGACATGGCATTTATCGAGTGGTAAACTGGATTTGACCGCTTGAGCGGAGAGCCGCTGGGGGTGCCTCAATATACGAGGCTGAGAAGCGTTTGAGCTAACCCTTGGAACCTGGGATCGGATAATACCGACGTAGGGAAGCGGAGATGGAACCCTTGCAGCCGCGAGTCCCGTCTCCCGGGATTGGCGGCTTTTCGTGTTTTTTGAGGATGTTGTATTGGTTGGGCAATTATCGGGACTCTACGTCATAACTGACTCACAGCTTAGACCAGAACGCACGCATGCGCAGATTGCACGCTCGGCTGTTGAAGGTGGCGCCAGATTTATTCAGATCAGAGACAAACATGCCTCTGACCGCGAATTTTATGAGGCTGCGCTCCAGGTCAGAGAGATTACCGAAGCGGCAGGAGTCATGTTTTTCGTCAATGATAGACTGGACGTGGCGGCTGCCGTGGGAGCAGACGGCGTGAATATAGGCCAGAGTGACCTGCCGGTGGAGATTGCGCGGGGACTGCTCGGCAATGATGTGATAATCGGAGTATCGGCGGACAGCATCGAACAAGCCAAACAGGCACAGGATGATGGCGCAGATTACGTCGGGTTCGGACCCATATTTTCTACGACAACTAAGCTCGATGCCGGACCTGTATCGGACCTGGAAACACTGCGCAGAGTATGTCATGAAGTCTCGATCCCGGTGGTCGCAATAGGCGGGATTTGCCTGGATAATATAGGGTCGGTGGCGGCTAATGGCGCGGCATGCGCTGCAGTGGTGTCGGCGGTCGTCTGTGCGGACGATATGGTCGCTGCGACATCCGACTTGGCGAAAGAATTTACAAAATTCGTAGGATGGTAGAATATTGACACAGTTAGAGGCTGCTCGTAAGGGCAAAATAACCCCGGAGATGGAACAGGTCGCAAGAGATGAGCAGATCGATATAGACTTGCTCGTGCGGCGGATCGCTGAAGGAACAATCTGCATTCCCAAAAATGTGAGGCGGGATTTTGCATCGCCAAGAGGTGTGGGGCTGGGTCTGCGGACCAAAGTGAATGCCAACATAGGAACATCTGCGACATATCCCGATCTCAAGGACGAAATAATCAAGCTCAACGCTGCGATCGATGCCGGAGCTGACGCAGTGATGGACCTGTCCACCGGTGGCGACCTGACTGGTATACGTAAAGTCATATTGGACAAATGTCCCGTGCCGCTGGGGACCGTGCCTATCTATGAGGCGGCTGTCAACATCGCGCAGGACCGTGGAGCCATCACCCGCATCACTGGAGATGATCTGCTCGATGTAATAGAACGGCAGGCCAAGCAGGGTGTGGACTTTATGACCGTCCACTGCGGGATTACGAAAGAGTCTATAAAGAGGCTGCGCGACCAGGGCCGCGTGACGGATGTCGTTAGCCGCGGCGGGGCATTCCTGGTCAAGTGGATCATAGTGAACGACAAAGAAAACCCACTATATGAGCGCTATGACGACCTGCTTGCAATTGCTCGAGATTATGACATCACCCTCAGCCTGGGAGATGGTTTCAGGCCGGGATGCACAGCCGATGCGACCGACAGGGCTCAGATTCAAGAGCTTATTATCCTGGGCGAACTGGTAAAGCGCGCAAGGGAAGCCGGAGTCCAGACTATGGTCGAGGGACCTGGACATGTGCCGCTGGATCAGATCGTCGCAAATATGGCTATCCAGAAGCGACTGTGCGAAGGCGCGCCATTCTATGTGCTCGGTCCACTGGTCACAGACATAGCGCCGGGTTACGATCACATAACCTCGGCTATAGGTGGAGCTATCGCCGCCACAAGCGGCGCAGATTTTCTGTGTTACGTCACTCCGTCCGAACATATGGGACTACCGACAGCGCAGGACGTGAAAGATGGTGTGATTGCATCTCGAATAGCTGGACATGCGGCCGACCTGGTTAAAGGCATACCAGGAGCTAAAAATTGGGACCTTGCGATGAGTAAAGCGCGCAAGGCTCGCGACTGGAAGAAACAGATCGAGCTTGCAATCGACCCCGTGCGCGCCAAGCAGTTGCGCGACCAGCGCTCCGGCGGATCGGATGACGTCTGTTCTATGTGCGGAGAGCTTTGCGCTATGAAGGTTGTGGAAGAATACCTGAAGAAATTTTAGATATTATATTTTATATTGAGTATTGACAGTCAAGGCGATAGGGTCAGGATTCGGAAATCCTGACCCAGAAAAGCAAAAATATCACAACCAGCCATTCCGAACGAATGTGAGAAATCTGCTTTTTGCAATGTCTGGCTCAAAGCAGATTTCTCACATTCGCTCAGAATGACATGATCTATACGCTGAGCTATGGAGCAATAAGCATGACTGATGATGAACTCAAAGCTAAAGCAAAGATGTGTCTGGAGTGCCCGATATGCAGGAGTGGACGCAAGAACCAGCGGGGGCTTGCATATCTATTCGTAAAGCTGGTAGACCGCAAAGTCTGCCCAGCATGCAAGGCATTTGAAGAGATTACCGAGCAGAAGGCCTTTGAGCCTATTACTCAGGATGCAATCGACAAGATTATGGGATAGCCTCCGGGAATTGTTTGATGAAACTCACATATTACATTGCTCCACCAGGTTGGACTGCTGACTCACCTAATCCGTTCTCACAAGACGGCAGCTACGAAGGCTGGAGCTGCTTTCAGATTGAAAATGACCTCGATCAGAAATTCGTGCATGGAAAGGCCAAAAGCGGCCTTTTTCATATGCGCTTCGGACCAAATGTAGATAAGATCGAGGAGAGGCTCGCGGATTTCCTGCGATATGAACCGCAGCACGGCAGGCAAGTCATTATGGCTTGCCCGGATGATATCGATGTGGATGCGCTTGTCGAACGCGTTCTGATGCAGCATTCTGAGGGAAGTTATCTTACTCCCGAGGAATCCAGATGGCTCGTGCATTCCACAGATTTGCAGGCTTGGGAAAGTATCAAGAAATGCGGTGAACTGCGGTCGCTGGCACGCCTAAATAGAGACGGCGAAAATGTGCTGGCGCTCGGCATTATGGAGCTTGGAGAGCCAAGTGACTACGCAGAATATGTTATGCTCGGCGTGCCGGGTTATATCGGGCCCGAGAATGTGGTGGCATCGCGAAAGGTCGGCAAGATATTTACGCAAGAAGATACGCCATATACACCGGGAGCAAGGCTGTATTTCGATGGGCGTCGTATAATAGAAGATGGCCTGGCTGTATATGACGGCGTTCATCCGATGAAAGTGCACGATCATCTGCCACTTGAACCTTACCTTGTGCTTGCGGTTACGACTGAAACTGTCGATCCAGAATCGAAAGTCGCTGAATGGACGCCGCGCAAGTTTCTTGACGCAGCAGATTTTTACTTCTTTGAACACATAAGCGCATGCACCGTTAGTAAACAATGAAAATATCACAACTGGGCGGCGAGGCCGCCCTTATTAATTTAATAAGAGACAAATTCGGCGCGGTAACTGACGCAGACCTTGCGCTTGCTATCGGTGACGACGCGGCGCTGATTAACTGCGGCGACTCATACATGATCGTCACGACCGACCTGCTAATCGAAAAGACTCACTTTCGGATGGATATCATCGATCCATATCTGCTGGGATGGAAAAGCGTGGCGGTCAATATCAGCGACATCGCGGCGATGGGCGGAAATCCCACATACTCATTCGTCTCAATCGGTCTGCCGGATGTGGATGTGTCCCTGGTCGAAAAGATATACGAAGGAATGTATGACATATCCAACGCCTTTGGAAGCGTGATAGCAGGCGGAGACACTGTCGGCAGCGAGTGCGGGATCGTTATTAATGTCACACAACTTGGGACCGTCGAACACGATAAAGCCGCCAAAAGAAGTGCGGCACAACTTGGCGACTCGATTATAGTGACAAACACTCTCGGTGACTCCCTGGCCGGACTCCAACTGCTCCTAAAGTTCGGTATGGATGAGGCCAATCGTATAAGCGATTATCTGGTCGAAAAACACCTCAAGCCCGAACCCAAAGTATATGAGGCTCGCGCGGCTGTCGAGACGCGCAAAGTGCGCTCCATGATGGACCTGAGTGACGGGCTGTCGGCTGACTTGGCAAAGCTGTGTGAGGCATCAGGTCTCGGAGCGAAAGTCTATGCAGACAAACTCCCTGTCTCTGAAATGCTGCACATTGCTGCGGCTCGATTGGACACTGATCCTGTTACATTGGCTGCAAGCGGAGGCGAGGACTATGAACTGCTCCTGACCTGCGCACCCGAGGATGCCGACACTGTCATCAACGCGATCAAATCTACAGGATCGAGCGCAACCGTGATAGGCGAGACGGTTGACGTAAGCAGGATCACGCTGGTATCCTCAAATGGAGACGAGCAGGCAATGCCCGAGAGCTGGAAACACTTTTGATTTTAGATTTAGTATTTGAGATTTCATATTGATCTGATGGGTGTTACGTGAGAATTACTATTCACACAAATAGTGCCGAGGAGACGATGAATCTCGGCGAGAGATTGGGAAAGATACTGCACCCGGGCGATGTCCTGGCGCTTTTCGGCGATTTGGGCGCCGGAAAGACAACATTCACAAAGGGAATCGCCAGAGGTCTCGGGCTTGCCGACGACGTACACAGCCCCACATTCACACTTATACACGAACACATCGGCCCTACACCGCTCTATCATGTCGACCTCTACCGGCTTGAAACTGAGGCAGAAGTGGATTCTCTCGGGATTGAAGAATATATATACAGCGAGGGAATAACCATCATAGAGTGGGCGGACAGAATGAAATCAATGCTGCCGCCGGAGAGACTGGACATCGAACTGAAAATGACGGGGGATAATGATCGGGAAATGATACTCGAGACGACCTCGCCCAGGCTGCAGGCCATCATCGAGGAGATATGTGAGAAATGCTGACAATCGCAATAGATTCATCACAGGATATGTGCACGCTCGCTCTTGGGCAAAAATCACAATTGCTTGCCGAATACCACTTTCATCACAAGATGAGTCTGCTGCGGCGGCTTGTTCCAAATATCGAAATGATGCTCTCCGATGCGGGTCATAAGCCTCATGACCTGGAAGCTGTAATCGTCTCTCTTGGACCGGGGTCATTCACCGGCCTTAGAATCGGTATTACAACCGCAAAAACGCTTGCATGGACGCTCGGAATACCGATAGTGGGCATGCCCACACTCGACGCGATAGCCATGGGCGCAGCTGATACCGCCGTTGAGATTATTTGCCCTATGATCTTCGCACGCGCCAGCGAAGTATATTGGACACTGATGGACTCCACTGCTGATGTGCGTCTGGCAGAATATGGCGTCTCGCCGATATCCGACGTAATGGTCGAAGTCGAAAAAAGAGGCTTGAAAGCATGTTTTTGCGGCACGGGAGCTACCCGCAATGCCGAAAAAATACGGCACAAATTCGGCAATGAGGCTGTCGTCACAAAACCGTGGACAGACTTCGCACGTGGCGCTGCACTGCTTGAACTGGGTAATAAGCGATTGAGCGAGGGGCATGTTGACGATGCATTCACGCTTACACCGATGTATATACGCAAGCCCACGCCTGTTGTGAAGCTGGAAGCAGGCGAACTTGATAACAACTGATTTCATTGCTGCTGTCAGATAACAACTTCGGGGTTCGGAGATTGTCACTTATCAGATAAAGGAATTCTTTTTCGTGCGCGATCAGATATCGCGCCCGAACATGCACCTACTATTATTGGGATTCGGAGATCGCCACCTATCAAACGAGACTAAGGCTCGGCAGGAGCCTCGCCCTCCCCCTAACCGTAGTAATAAAGCATCCCCGCCGCAAGCAGCGGGGTATTAGACCCAAAGAGATGAATAAATAAGGCCCGGGATTCAAATCCCGGGCCATCATACTATTGACTGCAATATTGCTATTGCTTATCTTCTGCGAAGGAATGCGGGAATATCCAACTCACCTTCAGGAAGCAGAGTCGAATCCACACCGAGAGAAGCTGACGGAGTTGGAGGAACACCCTCACCTACAGCAGCCATCGCCTTTGCCTCGGCCATCTGGTGGCGTTCCTGACCATCGAAACCTGTAGCAAGAACAGTTATGCGAACTTCATTGTGCATGGACTCGTCTATCACTGTGCCGAAGATAATGTTCACATCCTCCGTATCGCACGCCTTATAGACTATGTCGGCGGCATCATAGACCTCGGAAAGGGTGAGATCGGGTCCGCCTGTGATGTTTATCAATACACCGCGCGCACCGTCGATTGTAGTCTCCAGCAGTGGACTTGCGCAGGCTATCTGAGCGGCATGTGCAGCCTTTTGCTCGCCGCTGCCGAAACCGATGCCCATAAGGGCAGTGCCCTGATCCTGCATGATCGCTTTTACATCGGCAAAGTCTACGTTTATCATACCTGGGATTGTAATAATATCGGATATGCCCTGCACGCCCTGGCGCACGACATCGTCAGCCACTTTGAATGCATCGTTGAGAGTTGCCTTTTTGTCCACGACATCCAGCAGGCGGTCATTGGGAATGGTGATTAGAGTGTCGACCCGGTCCCTAAGATCTTTGACGCCTCCGTCGGCTACTCGTGCTCTGCGCGGACCCTCGAACCCAAACGGCCTGGTGACGACCGCAACCGTCAGAGCGCCCATCTCTTTGCTCATCTCCGCAATGACAGGTGCAGCGCCGGTGCCGGTGCCGCCGCCCATACCCGCAGTTATGAACACCATGTCGGCTCCCTCGAGCAGCCGCCTTATCTCTGGTTTGCTCTCCTCGGCGGACTCACGACCCATCTCAGGATTGCCGCCCGCACCAAGACCCCTTGTAAGATTCGCGCCGAGCTGGAGCTTACTTCTGGCGGCAGATAGCTCAAGTACCTGAGTGTCGGTATTCATTGCCAGAAAGTCAACTCCGGTGAGACCGGCATCTATCATTCTGCCTACGGCGTTCATGCCGCCGCCGCCGACACCAATTACCTTGATTTTTGCATAACTGTCGTCCGAATTATTCATTATTACGACCCAGCTCCTCTCGTCGCTATAAAATAAAATAAATTTTTAATGTGGCCAACTGCAAAAGGCCGGTGTTTCACTGAAATAACCCCGTCCTGGGATTCAGCGTCTTGCTTTGCCGAACTTGAACATGTCAAGCAGGCTCTGTTTAAGTGTAGCGCTTTTTTCTTCTTGCCGCAAGTCCGAATGCTGTTTTGCGGCAAATAAAACCAGCCCGACGGCTGTCGTGTATATCGGGCTTTGCACAGTGTCGCTCAGACCGCCTATGTTTCGCGGCAGGCCGAGCCTTATCGGCATACCCAGTATGTTTTCGGCAAGCTCGACCGTGCCCGGCATTTGGCAGCCGCCGCCCGTGAGGACAGTGCCTGCGGGGAGCAGTTCGATATAACCGGACTTTATCAACTCCTCGCGGACCATCTGGAAAATTTCCTGCATCCGAGGCTCGATTATCTTGGCCAGAATCTCACGCGGCAGTTCGGTAGGCGACTCCTCGCCGAGGCTGACTATCTCGAACGAATCTTCCGGCTCGATCATGCTCACAGTGGCAGTGCCGTACGTGATCTTGGCCTTTTCGGCCTCTTCCTGCGACGCGCGCAGACCCACAGCTATGTCTTTGGTGACATGGTTGCCGCCGACCGGAAGCACAGCCGTATAGAAAATTTCTCCGTTAACAAAAACAGCGACATCAGTGGTGCCGCCGCCTATATCGATCAGAGCCACGCCCAAGTCCTTTTCCGCCGGGATTATTGCGGAGTGGCTGGTGGCTATCGGCTCGAGGACGGTCATGTCGGTCTCAAGACCGGCGCGCTGCACACACTTTGCGACATTGTCCAAAAACGAGGTCGAACCAGTGACTATATGGGTCTCGACTTCCAGCCTGCTGCCGGACATCCCCACAGGGTCCTTTACGCCGTCCTGGCCGTCGAGAGTGAAATCGCGCGGGATAGAATGTATGATCTCACGCTCGGGAGGCAGCACGATAACCTTGGATGCCTCGACCACACGATCCACATCAGACGGCGTGACCTCTCTATCGGAACTGGATATCGCAATTACCCCGCGGCTGTTGAGCGAAGATATATGCTCACCGGTCACACCGACTACCACAGATTTGATGGAAACCATGCCTCCCATCTTCTGGGCTTTATCGACGGCGGAACGTATCGCTTCGGTGGTGGAGTCGAGATCGACCACAACACCCTTGCGCAGCCCGTTGGACGGTGTCAGACCAACGCCGATGACATCTGCGCTCTGGGCATCAAGGTCAACCTCGGCCAATACGCAGCAGGTCTTTGTGGTTCCAATATCAAGACCCGCAATGAATTCTTTTCGGCTCAATGTGTTCTCCCAAAGGGTGCCGGGTATCGGGTTCCAGGTTCCAGATTCAGACACCCGACACCCGAAACCCGAAACCTATTTACGTTTCTTTTTTTCTGTTAATGCTGGTCTGAGTCAGCCAGTAGCGGCGAATCAGGGAAAGATTCAAGAACACTCTCCATCCCAAGACAACTACCGCCGCCATATATATGTCCACACCTATCTGGTCACCAAGATAAGCCAAACCGGCGGCCAGGAGTGTGTTCATGACAAAACCGGATATGAAGATGTCGTCGTGAAACTTGCCCTCTATACCGGCTCTTACACCGCCAAAGACGGAATCCAGACCGGCAAGTGTCGCCAGCGACAAATATGCCGCAAAATCTGACGGCACCCTGATAGGCGCCCAATAAATTGTAAAACCAAGCGCTAAACCCACTAAGGGCAGCCAAATCATCTTTCTCTCCGAATTACTTTAGCTTTTTCTTTTGAAGCGGCAACCGGCTGTGCCACACTAAAACGCGTGCTTCCGGCATACGCAGGGACCAGTATATCCTGCTGCTTCCTTACTTCGACCATATCAAGCAAAAACAGTGCATCCGCCACACCGCCCGGCAGTGTCAATGCCTTGTCCAACACGCTCTGTTTGCCGATTGCCTTTATGACATATGGCGGAGCGACCTGGACTGAATTAACCAGCACCACCGGTCCCACACACCGCACTGATGAATTGGCGATTAGCCGCTGATCGTTGATCGCAATGGCCTCTGCACCTGAAGCAAAGAGTTCATCGACTATCGCACGCAAATCCGTGTCATGAACGACATAGTTCTCTATGACATCCGCCCGAGTCTCGGTTGGGTCGAGCTTCGGACTGTCATGCAGCGTAACCACTATCCCCGAACCTCGAACAGCAACCGTGCCCGCAAGCATCTTAGACTCATTCAGGGTCTGCTCCAGACTCTTTGCGCTCGTCAGCCCAGCAGCCTGCTGCTTGGCAAGGTCTTCATTCCGCTGCTTATATTCAGCAAGTTCCTTGCGAAGCTGCAAATTCTCCTGCTTTGTGGCGCTGAACGCCGCACGCAGAGCAGGCAGACGGTTGGGCACGCCTTCGTTTGCTGCCTGCTTCTGAGTCTTTAGAGAGAGCGCAAGCAGCATGCCAAGGACTATGCAAAGCGCGGTAACTTGAAAGACCCACGTCTTGCCCCTATCGGATGACATTAAGATCGACATTTTAATTGACTGTCACGACGCATTCTGCGCGACCACCTTCGGCTTCCATACGGGAGCACTGGGACAGCTAAGGTCTATGTATATCGCTTCCCTTGCAAGAGATGGACGGTATTCGAGCGCGCTTTGCAGCAGTGACATCTTCCTCGATATATCATCAGGCTGACCAAGCTTGACGTAAAAACCACTGACCATATTTAAGCATATATCACCGTCATGGTCAATGGAAATTTTGTCGACTTTGAGCTTCTTTACTTTTGCTATTTTTACAATATCAAGCGCACAGCAGACCTGGTCCGAGTTCGCAATCTTGCCCGGCTGCAAAACTTGAAAGTCTGAAATTTTTATCAAAGGTATTCCGCTTACAGGACGATCAACCCTGTGAAACATTAACCCGTCATCCTGCATGAGCATACGTTTTGTGCCGTCGGTTACGACTGCATCCGGCTTGCGCTCGGTCACCTGCACCCACATCTTGTCCGGAAAGTCTCTGCCTATCTTTACGGACTCGACCTCATTGAGCACCATTATTGCCGAACACACCGAACTTTTTCGCACACTGAGGATATTCTTGCCATACATCGAGTCGGCATACTTTTTAACCAACTGCTTGTCGCACATGCCGACGCCTTGTATGTTGACGTTCTTCACATCCAGATTGGGTGTTCGGAATGCATACGTGATCGCACTCGACAAGACCACCGACATAAAAAAACAAGATATTATAAGCCGGTAATTCGGTCTTTTTCGGTTGCGAGACGGTTTTCTTACCAAACGTTCACCGCGCCGAGCACTCGACTTTGTTGTGGTATGCCTCACCTTTGAGAACCCCCGTTTTGGATGTTAGAAGTTAGAAGTAAGAGGTTAGAGACCCTCACCTCAGCTTCACCACTAATTGTCTTCCAATGCATAACCTATCAGCATGTCAAGCAGCCGAACAAACGATATTCCTGCCGCAGATGCCGCCTGAGGCAGCAGGCTGGTGGGCGTCATGCCCGGAATCGTGTTTACTTCCAGCACATGCATGCCGTCTGCGTTCATAATGATGTCCGTTCTGGACACTCCACGGCAGCCCAATGACTTGTGAGCTAAAAGCGCTATTTCCTGCGCCTTTGCAGAGGCTTCAGCGCTGATCCTGGCGGGCACTATCTCTTCAGTGGCGCCGGGAGTATATTTGGCCTCATAATCATAAAATCCCTTGGCCGGGACTATCTCAACCACCGGCAGCGCAAACGGTTCGTTGTTGCCCAGCACGCCGACTGTAAGTTCTGTGCCCTCGACGAACTTTTCGACTATTATCTGGCTGTCATAGGAGACAGCCTGGTTAATTGCATTATTCAACTCTTTCGGTGAGATTACCTTCGTCATTCCGATAGTCGATCCCTGGCGGCTCGGCTTTACAATTACCGGATAGCCCATCTTTTCAACCCCAGAAGCAATAGCGGCCTCATCCCATTTGCCGTTTATGCAGCAGAAATCTATCGAAGGAGGCACCGGCACGCCGTCTATCGCCAATACTTTCTTGGCCATGGACTTGTCCATCGCCAAAGCGCTGGCAAGCACACCAGAGCCGGTATACGGAATTCCCAGCAGATCGAGGAAACCCTGGACCGTACCGTCCTCGCCGAACTTGCCATGAAGCGCTATAAAGACTACATCAGGACGCATACCTGATTTTTCGCCGGCTATCTCCTGCATGGAAACCAGTTTGTTTGCGTTGGCAAGCGCTGCACCTGCGTCAGCTACTGCCTGGACCTCTGTCGAAGCGCCCTGCAGGCACTGCCGCCTGGAACCGGGTATCATGGCTGAATCAACACCGATTGATTCGTATTTATCTGCGTCGAGAGCCTCCAGTATTTGCTTGCCTGTCGATAATGAAACGCCACGCTCAGAAGACAAACCGCCCATCATCACAGCGACTCTGATCTTTGAATTCCGTTCTACCATTGCCCTACTCGTCTAACCTCGTATTCCAAATCTATTCCTTGTATATCTTTGACTAACTTTCTGACCTTTTCCGCCAACACAAACAGATCTGAGGCGGTGGCGTTGTGTGCATTCATGATAAAGTTTGAGTGGATTTCTGATACAACAGCCCCACCCTCTCGCATGCCTTTGCACCCCGCTCCTTCTATCAATTTACCTGCGCTAAGCCCCGTGGGATTCTTAAAAAAGCAACCCGCGCTCTTGCCCTGAGGTTGAGTCTCGGCACGGTGCTTTCGCACGGCATCCAGATTGGACGCAATCGCTGTGCCGTCGCCGGGCTTCATCTTGAAAACCGCATATGTGATAATCAATGACTTATCATATTGGAAGCGGCTGTTGCGATAGGTGAAGCCGCATTTGTCTTTTGACAATGCGATTTTCTCGCCTTTATCTGTGACTGCACGGATTCCCTCAGTGACTTCATCTATATAGCCCCTATGGGTTCCGGCGTTCATGACAATGGCTCCGCCTACGCTGCCGGGGACTGTCCCGACACCCTCCAACCCGCTCAAGTTATTACTCGCTGCTGCATCGGCGACCTTTGATATGCGAGCAGCAGAGCCTGCAACTATCCGTCTGCCCTGGACTGTAATACTCGAAAATTCTCCGCCCAGCTTAATCACAATCCCGCGAATGCCCTTATCGGAAACCAGCAGGTTGGCTCCGTCGCCTATTACTATCCAGGGCAATTCATGCTCAGATATGTATAGCATTAAGGCTGATAGTTCGTCTTCTGTCGGCACTTCCACAAAGTAATCTGCAGGTCCGCCGACGCCAAGGGTAGTATACGACACCATCGGCTCGTTCTCGACTACACGACCCGATGCTATATGCTTCAGCTCCTCAATAGTGCTCACGACGCACTCCTTGAACTAAGCTGCTCCGCAAGGCTCTCGCCTACAGTGCGAACATCACCTGCGCCAAGGACAATGACCATATCTCCGCTCTTGAGCTTATCTGCCAGTTCGTCTGCGATAGTGCCTTTATCGGGAAAATAGTTTACATTGACGTAACCGTCTATGTGCATTCGGTCAACTATATTCTCCGCACTTACTCCCTCCATAGGCAGTTCGCGCGCCGCATATATAGATGTGATAACTACATGGTCGGCAAGGCTGAGAGATTCGGCAAACTGTGCGCAAAAATCGTGTGTCCTGGAATATAGATGCGGCTGGAAGACTGCAATAATCCGTCTGCCGGGATATGCTTTGCGTGCCCCTGAGAGAGTCGCCTTTATCTCAGTCGGGTGGTGGGCATAGTCATCGACCACCATTATATTGCCGTCGTTATAAAGGACCTCGAACCGGCGGCCTGTCCCACTGAACTCGGCAAGCCCGCCCTGGATCGCGTCAAAGCTCACACTTATCTCAAAAGCTACGCCTGCAGCGGCAAGTGAATCCAGCACATTTTGAATGCCCGGAACGCCTATTGTCACGCTGCCGAGAGTATTGCCGCCGCGAACAAGCGTATAAGTCGGCTTCGGTTTATTTATTTCAATATCGGTCGCAAGCAGATCGGGCGAACCAGTGGTGCCGTACCAGATCACTTTCTTCTTGCAGCCGTCCAAGATTTTGCGCACACGAGGCTCATCCGAACATGCGACCACTTCGTCCGAGTCGTCTACAAACTGGCAAAAAGCCCTTTCGACCGCATCAATTGTCTTGTAATAATCGAGATGATCTGCCTCGATATTAGTTATCACAGAAATTGACGGCTTCAGATGCAGAAATGAACCAAATGCCTCGCAGGCCTCGGTCACTATGACCGATCCGTCGCCTATGCGGACGTTGCCGCCCGCAGACTTCATATCGCTGCCGAAGAGGACTGTGGCGTCTATCGCGGCATAGTCCAGGATCGAACCGATCATTGACGTCGTGGTGGTTTTGCCATGTGTGCCCGCAACGCCGACGCGGTGTTTATATGGTTCCATTATATGGCCCAGGGCAACCGGGCGCTCCATCGTCGGAATTCCACGTTTGATCGCCTCGGCAAGCTCGGGGTTATCCGGTTTGATCGCGGCATTGTAGACCACAATATCCGCGCCATCCACATTCTTCGGTGAGTGACCGATACTGACCTTGATCCCAGACTCGCGCAGTCGCAGTGTGTTGGTGCTCTCCTGACGGTCTGAACCGGTGACAGTATGACCCTGCTCGTGCAGGATCTTGGCGATGGCGCTCATGCTTACACCGCCGATTGCTATGAAATGATAGTGCAAAGTGAGACTCCATTATGAGTTGTGTGTTATTGAGTTACGAGTTCATTTTAGTCGGCGATTTCGATTGCTGTCTGCGCTACGCTTTTTGCCGCGTCTATCTTCGCCAATGATGCGCTGGCATCGGCCATCTTTTTCAACTTGTCAGGTGATGACCTCAGATCGGACACTATACTCGCCAGTCCGTCTTTTGTAATCGACCCCTCTTCGCACATAATTGCAGCGCCACTCGAGGCGATGCACTGGGCATTGCGCTTCTGGTGATCGGCAAATGCATATGGATAAGGCACCAGAATGGACGGCAGAGCAGCGGCAGTTATCTCTGCAATCGTCGATGCGCCGCTGCGCGATATTACGAGATCGGATGCGGCTAATGCCGTGGGCATATCAAGATAGGCCTCTATCTTATATAAGTCCGAACCTGCAGACGCACACTGGTCGTAATTACGCCTGCCGACCTGGTGAATGATCTGTGTATTGCCGTTATCGATTGCTGGCCACATGTCCATCACAAGCTCATTGAGCTTTTTGGCTCCCTGACTCCCGCCGACAACAAGAATCGTATACAAATTCTCTTTCAGACCGAGTTCACGACGGGCAGTCTGTTTGTCCTTGAGCGATGCGAATTCACTTCTGATCGGCATGCCGGTCATGACGACCTTATCCTTAGGTAAATACGCAGCAGAACCATCAAATGTTACGCATACTTTGCTTGCCAGACGGGATAGCCAGACGTTTGTTCGCCCTGGAACCGCGTTCTGCTCATGGATTATGAACTTGCAGCCAATAGACTTCGCCGCCAGAAGCACCGCAGCAGTCGTATATCCGCCAGTACCGATCACAACGTCCGGCCCAAAGTCTTTGAGTATTCGTCTTGCCCTGATTACACCGGCAAGCAATTTACCGAACGAAGCCATGTTTTTGAGCGAGATAGACCTGGTCAGAGGCGCGCTCGGCACAGCCATAAACGGTATTCCTGACTGCCCGGCAATAGACCCCTCAGGACCATGCGAGCTACCGACGAACAGCAGCTCTACTGCCGGATCGAGATCGCGAAGAGCTTGACCCACGCTTATTGCGGGATATATGTGACCGCCCGTGCCCCCGCCCGTCAATACTATTTTCATACAGTTCTCGTTCTTCCAGTTCTACGTTTACCTGCCGTGAAACAGACAGCAGCAGCCCGGCAGCAATCAGCATTGATATAAGTGATGAACCGCCATAGCTGATAAACGGCATCGGCACACCCGTCGCCGGGATCGACGCGCTCACAACAGCAACGTTGATGAGCGCCTGCATCCCGATTATAGAGCTGATTCCCACGGCCAGCAGATTGCCGTATGTGCTCTTGGACCTGCGCGCTACGTCCAAGCCGCGATAGGTCAAAAACAAAAATGCACCCAGCAGCAGCACGCATCCGATCAGACCGGCCTCCTCGCCAAGGGTGGCCATGATGAAGTCTGTCGAAGCCGCAGGTATATAAAGCTTTTCGCGTCCTTCACACAGCCCGACACCCGTCAGGCCGCCAGTGCCCAATGCAAGCAGCGAATGAATCACCTGATAGCCGTCGCCGTATGGGTCTCTCCAAGGATTGAGCCAGACCCATATCCTTTGTAGTCTGTACGGCTCAAACAGCACCGCCAGACCCGCAAGTCCACAGCCGCCAGCAGCTATACCAAACAGATGGCGCTTCTTTGCACCAGATGCATATAACATTATAAAACATGCGAAAACGATTGTGATCGCTGTGCCCAAATCAGGCTCGATAAAAATCAGCCCGGTTATTGTCGCAACAACAAATACTGGTGCTGTCCAATCGCCGTTTATTCGCCTGACGAGCAGCTTTCGCCTGGCAAATATGCCGCCGAGATACATCACTAGCGCCACTTTTGCAATCTCAGAGGGCTGCAGATTGAATGGACCAATGGGTATCCAACGGTATGCACCGTTGACCTTGTGCCCGACCCCAGGAATCAGCACCGCTATCAGCAGCGCGATGGAAACCAAAAGAAGCGGCGCCGTCCATTTGATGAGGCTTTGAAACCTCACCTGCATGACCAGACACATCAGAGCAATACCTATTGCGGCAAACATGAATTGGCGCTTGAGCATGTACCAGATGTCGTAGTTTGCCCACTTGGCATCGCCCATCTTGCCGTAACTGGCGTCGAAAACAAGCAGCATTCCGGCGATAAGCAACACAATCACCGCCGCCAACACGCCTATATCCGGCACTGCAAGCCTAGCTTCCTTTCGCATCCTGCTTCTCCCTTCTCCACAGATCAGCTTGGGAATAATTATCCCTGTGCTCAGGCCTCCAGGTAAGATACCTGGAGGCATATCAAAACTTTCTAACTTTCTAACTTTCTAACTTTTTGACTTTTTGACTTTTTGACTTTTTGACTCGACTAGCTCTTTGAACACCTGACCTCGATGCTCGAATGAGTCGAACATATCGAAACTGGCACACGCAGGAGTCAGCACGACAACATCCCCCGGCTCGGCCAGAGCTTGCGCTTTATCTACAGCGTCCTGCATGGATTCCGCTCGTGAGACCGCAGTGTAACCCACTTTATTGGCAGCAGACTCAATCAGACCCGCATCAGCACCTATCAATACTATGTGCTTCGCCTTGCGTTTAAACGCTTCAGCCAGTGGAGTATAATCGAAACCTTTGTCTTTGCCTCCGGCGATAACTATCTGAGGCTCGTCTATAGCCTCGACAGAACGGACTGCCGCGTCTACATTCGTGCACATCGAGTTGTTGATATACTCCACGCCGTCTATCACCGCGACGGGCTCTAGACGGTGCTCGACAGGTTTGAATTCCCTAATTGCCTTAAGAATACTGTCAGGCTTTACACCCATAGCAATCGCTGCGCATGACGCCGCAAGGACGTTCTCAACATTGTGCTCGCCGTGAAGCGGTATATCCGAACGTTTGCAGACAAAATGCTCCATGCCGCCTAGTTTTACAATAAGGTCGTCACCGCGCACAAAACCACCCTCAGCCACCTCCGATTTGCGGGCGAACCTGAGCACATGACCTTTGAGGTTCGGCGAAAGTGATGCAGTAAACTCATTCTCCGCATTTATGACCGCATAGTCACTTTCCGACTGGTTCTCGAATATTCGCGCCTTTAGAGATGCGTATTCCTCCACACTTGAATGGCGGTCAAGATGGTCCGCAGACACATTGAGCAGCATTGCTACCTTTGGCTTGAACGAACTTATCCACTCCAGTTGAAACGTGCTGATCTCTGCCGCAATTACGCTCTCTGCGCTCGCCTGGTAGGCTGCTGTGACCAGTGGTAGCCTGATATCTCCCGCAACTACGTTGCCCGCAATGTATGTATCCCGACCGTCGGCCATCATGATTTTGCCGGTGAGGACTGTGGTTGTCGTCTTGCCGTTTGTGCCGGTAATTGCAATAATCGGAGCCTTTGAAAGCCTGTATGCCAGCTCTATCTCTGCTATGACCTCTACGCCGCGCCTTTCGGCCTCGGCAAAAACCTGCATGCTCTTCGGCACGCCTGGACTTGGGATAAGCAGGTCGATGCCGTCGAGATCGACATTATCGGTTCCTGCCCTCACCTCAGCACCTATCTTTGACGCAAAACCAATCGCGTCCGAAAGCTCGGACGGGTCCTTTTTATCATATATCACGACACGCGCGCCCAACTGCCGCATTGCTTCGGCGGCAGCCAAGCCCGTCCGCGCCATACCTATTATTGCTATCGATTTACCTTTGTAGTCCAAAATATCAGCTCTCATAATCATTGCATAGGTCTGTAGCTTATAGTATATAGAATGGCCATGGATGCGCACATTATGCCGACTATCCAGAACCGTATAACTATTTTCTGCTCAGGCCAACCAGCCATCTCAAAGTGGTGATGCACAGGGCTTTTCAGAAATACACGCTTGCCCGTGCCTGTCGTAATCCGCGTAAATTTGAAAACAGCCCACTGCAGTGCTGAGGACAAACCGTCCAATATAAAGACCAGACCAGCAATAATCAGCACCATCTCGAAGTGAGTTATAATGGCTATAGCTGGCAATACTGAACCGATGGCGAGAGAACCGGTGTCTCCCATAAAAACCTTGGCCGGGTTTGCGTTATACCATAGAAAGCCGATGCAGGCTCCCATCAACCCGAGTAAAATGGCAGTAAAGCCATCCCACCCCGCAAGGAAAGCCACCATAGGGAAACATGCCGCCACGGCAAGACCGCTGACCAAGCCGTCCAAGCCATCAGTGATATTCACGAAATTCGCCATGCCCGCAATAAAGATGACTGCAAATACCTGATACCAGATGCCGGAGAGAATTGTGTAGCCAAACGCCGAAAGAGTCATGTCATGGCCAGTTACAGACATCCAATACACAAACCCGGCTGCAAAGAGTATCTGCAGAGCCGCTTTGGGCTTGCTTGAAATTCCGCGCACACCCTTTATCGGACGAACTGTGAGGTAGTCGTCGACAAAGCCCAAAAAGCAATATGCGAACATCAAAGCGAGCACTACTGTCAGGTCAGGGTTATCCTTTCGAGTTGTGGACAGATATGGAACAAGTCCGACCAGCACACCAAGCAATATTATCAGACCGCCCATGGTGGGTGTGCCCGCTTTAGCCTGATGAGACTGAGGACCGTCTTCGCTGATCTTCTGACCCATCTTTACGCGTGCCAGTATTTTTATAATAAATGGCCCGATGACAATGGATACTGCAAACGCCAATGGGAAAGCATACAACTCAGGCACCTGTCAGACCCTCCACAACCCGTTCCATCCTCATTGCACGCGAACCTTTGACAAGCACCACGTCGCCGTCCTTGACCTTGGATGGAAGCTCGCGCGCGGCAAGCGAACTCTCATCGAACTCGCTGACAGCACTTACCGGCATACCGGTGTCTATCGCACCTCTCGCGATGAGTTTTGCAAGCTGACCGACAACCACGAGCATGTCCACACCAGTCTCTTTCACCGCTCTTCCGATCTCCATGTGAGCATCAATGGCATGGTCGCCGAGTTCGAGCATATCGCCGAGCACAGCTATCTTTCGTCCGCCCTCCATCATCGCAAGGGTCTTCAAAGCGCTGTTTACAGATGCAGGACTGGCATTATATGTATCGTCTATCACTACCACGCCGCGGCGAGTCGGGATCACGTTCGATCTCTTTTCGGGAGCCTTATAGCTTCCAAGCGCATTTTGCATATAATCGTGCGGAATCTGCATTACCTCGCCGACCGCTATCGCAGCAAGCGCGTCCTTGATGTTGTGTTCACCCGGAACCGGAATCCGCACATCAAATGAACCGCTGGGAGTGCGCACCTCGAATGCACAGCAGCCTTTGGAATCGAGACCTGCTGAGGCGGCGCTTATATCGGCCTTGGGGTTCTCACCGAACGATATGACCCTGCACTTGGCGCGTTTTGCCAGATATTCATAATAGTCATCGTCCGCGTTGAGGATCGCTGCGCCGTCGGTCGGCAAATAATCCAGTATCTCGCCCTTTGCATTGGCGATGGCATCCATGCTGCCTAAAAGCTCAATGTGAGACATATGTATATTGGTAATCACACCGATTGACGGTTTCGCAATCCTGGCAAGATATGTGATTTGACCCGCGCCGCGCATGGCCATCTCGACCACGGCAGTTCTGTGCTTGGGCGAAAGCTCGAAAAGTGTGAGTGGCAGGCCGATCTCGTTATTAAAATTGCCTGCGCTCTTGAGGACAGTGCCGTTGGCTGCCATTACCGCGGCTATCATCTCTTTTGTAGTTGTCTTTCCAACGCTGCCTGTGACGCCGATCATGGTCGGAGAAAACTTTGCGCGATAATACGCAGCCAGATCGCCGAGAGCAGTCAGTGTATCATCCACCCGGATAGCCAGGCACCGCGCCTCGACTTTGCGCGAGACGACAACTCCCGATGCGCCCTTACTCAGAGCATCCGCGAGGAACTTGTGCCCCTCGGAGCTTTCACCCGTGAGGGCAAAAAATAGATCGCCGGGTTTGATGGTGCGGGTGTCGGTGCTGACTCCGGTGATCTTGGTATTCGGATCGCCCGAAAGCAGTTCGCCATTCACCGCCTGCACAACTTCTTCAGCTTTTATTGTCTGCATATTTGCCTGCCTGCATTTTAATCACGAAAACACGAAAGAGATAAACCACGATCGGATATCGCGCCCGGACAAAGCCCATAACTTATAACCCACAACTCTTAGCTCGTAACTCAAGGGCATGGGATGCTTGTTCCCTGTCGTCAAAATGGATCGTGCGGTCGGCGAATATTTGATAGTCCTCGTGACCCTTACCGGCAACCACTACCAGGTCGCCCTTCTCGGCCATATTGACAGCCTCTAAAATTGCCTGGGCACGGTCCGCCTCCACTGTGACATTTGACTTCTTGTCCTCGGGAATGCCGGCCAGAATATCTCGTATTATCGCGTCCGGGTCCTCTTTGCGGGGATTGTCTGACGTGATTACGACCAGATCCGCCAAATCCACACCAAGCTTGCCCATGATCGGACGCTTGCCCTTGTCCCTGTTGCCGCCGCAGCCGAATACTGCGATGAGGCGCTTACTTGTAAGGGTCCTTGCGGTCTGAAGGACGTTTTCGATTTCATCCGGCGTATGGGCATAGTCCACGATCACTCCAAAATCCTGCCCGCATTCAATTGACTCAAACCTTCCGGGTACGCTTGCCGCCTTAGCCAAACCCTTACTGATTGTATCCAAATCAAGACCCAATGCAACTCCGACAGATGCGGCAGAAAGCGCATTATATACATTGAATGCCCCGCCGATAGACATTCTGATCGGGACAGACTTGCCTTTACTGGTCATATTAAACGAAACGGACTTTTCGGTGACCTTCGCTTCGCCGGCAACTACATCCGACTTGGGATCCATCCCGAATGTGATCACACTGCCTTCGGATGCTGCTATCACTTTATCAGCCTGGAAATCGTCCAGATTGATTACGGCATGAAAGCTCTTGCTCGAAGTCTTCGGTAAGTCACGGAAGAGAATGATCTTGGCATCAAGATAGGCTTCTTCAGTAATATGAAAATCGAGATGGTCACGGGCAATGTTTGTGAAGACACCGCAGTCGAACTCGCAGCCTATAGTGCGGCCTTCATACAGGCCATGTGAACTGACCTCCATCGCCACCACCTGAGCGCCCATACCCACCATTTGCGCAAGTATCCGTTGGACATCGAGACTCTCTGGAGTCGTGTGTTCGGTCTCGATGAACTCACTGTCGATCTTGGCGCCGAGTGTGCCGATCAGACCGGATTTCATGCCTGCAGTCTGGAAAATAGACTGGATTAAGTGGGTGACTGTGGTCTTGCCGCTTGTACCAGTGACTCCTATCAGCTTGATCTTTCTGGAAGGATAACCATAAAACGGAGCGGCAATTTCGCCCATTGCGACCCTGCCATTATCGGCAAGCACACACGGCACGCCTCGATCCACGACCTCTGGAACCTCGCGCTCGGCAACTATAGCAACGGCACCGGAGTCCAGCGCGCTCATGATGAACTGGTGACCGTCGAACGAGCCGCCCTGCATAGCGACGAATATATATCCGGGCTTTACTTTGCGGCTGTCATACGCGATGCCTGTCACGTCGACATCATTTGCGTTGATCACTTTGCAGCCTGTTATTGATTTTGTAAGCTCTGAAAATCTCATACCTTATATTATAACGCCCCCGACACGATTTAGTATTGAGTATTTTGGATTGAGTATTTGGATTTTAGATTTGGATTCAATACCATCATCTATAGAAGCCATTTGCTGAACCATTCTAGGTTGTGTTCTTGAGCAGTAGCGAGCTGCCTAGGGTGATTGATTGTGTGGCCACAGTTCTTGTAAGTAACCAACTTCACCTTGCCCTCACGTTTCTTGAGCAACCTGTAGAACGCCTGAGAGTGAGCGGGAATAACTTGCTTGTCAACATCGCCCGTCTGCAGCAGTGTTGGTGGACAATCACTGTTGATGTAAGAGAGCGGTGACTGCGAGTTCAACGGAATATTAGGATTCCAGTCATTTTCATTGAAATAAGCATCTTGGTTTCCAGCAGATGAATAAAGCATCAGTCGTAGGTCTGAAAAGCCGCAGAACGCCGATGCCGCCGCAAAGCGCGAAGGATACTTTGCCGCAAGAAGCATGGTTAGATAACCACCGTAGCTCATGCCTGCTACACCTACTCTACTGGGATCAAAGTCATACTCAGCAAGCAAGTAGTCTACGCCACTGAGGATGTCACCCGATTCATACTCCCCCAGCTTGCCGGCTATCGCTGCCCTGAACTCATATCCATAGCCAGAACTACCGCGGTAATCAGGCATAAAGACAGAAATTCCCTGTTCGTTCCATTGCCGGATCGGATTGGCAGTCAGGAACTCGAAATACCAGTGAAAAAAGTGGTCGTGAGCGTTTGTGGAAGATGAAGGGCCACCGTGAATAAGAACTATCAGAGGATGTTGATCGGTTTCGGCATTACCCCTGGCATCGATCAGCATGCCTTCGGCATTGTGGCCGTCCGGCGTCTTCCAGATTACGGTCTGTTGGATCAGTTTTGGCCAGCTTTGCACCTGGGAGTGGTAGTTAGTGATTCGGATCGGAGCCTGCGCAGCTTCGGATTCAACTGTCACCTCATGAAATCTATCTTTTTCCTGCGCGATGTATGCAATGGTGCTGCCCGATTTCGAGGTCGATACAGATGTTCTTAGGGGCATATCACCGATGGTTGCTCTAACGTACTCGCCTGAATCCATTGATACTGCATAGACATCAAGTGACTTATCCTTCAGTTGTCCGGAAACAAGCATACGATCACTGTTCCAGTGTTGGACTAGGCAGTGGTGTTCGACATTGGCAAAAATGACTCTCTCGGAAAGATCGGAGAGCCTTATTGTCTTTATGGCTGCCCCCCGGATGTCATCCCAGCACTGCTTTCTCTCAGAAAATGCAATTTGAGTCCCATCATCATTCCACACAGGATAGAAGATAGCACGTTTGCCTTCGATCAGTGGCATGAGCCTGCCTGTCCGCACATCGAACATCAACAAGTGCTGGCTTTGTACCCGAATGTCAGGCTCAGGGATAGCAGTAAATATAAGATTTTCACCCGATGGTGACCAACTCAGGCTCGATATACCATAGACTCTATCCCATCCCTCGAAGCGCCGTATTTTGCCATTCTCGTCAATGAGCAACAGACCAGCGCCAGGCGGAAATTCTCCTTGAACACAAAAAAGTTCGTTGTCAAAATTTTCCGGCACCGCCGCATTCTCGGCAATTGCTATTTTTGAAGAATAGGGATGCCATGCAAAATCGGTAAACCCGTTTGTACTGCTTGCAATATTCACAACGGAACCGTCTGTGCAATCTAGCTTGCGAAGCACCATCTCCTCTTGCCGGGTAACTATGTATCCAATAGACATGGAATCATGTGCCCACTTGACTCCGGAAGCAAAGGCATCCTCATCTATAGTCAATATCTCTTTCATTTGATGCAAATCGGTGATGAGTATCTTATGCTTATAGATATTGTGCTCCCAGTCAGCAAACACTTCCGTGTAGGCCAGCAAACGGCCATCAGGAGACAGCCGCGTCTGCCGCGGCATGCGTACGCTTATTACATCACGGATTGTCGGTGTTTGTAACCTGTCCAATATTCAGCACCTCTCAAGTAAAATATAAAATCCCAAATATAAATTACTAAATAAAAAATGGGGTTGTGAGGTCCCACAAGAATCGTATTCATCTTGTCCGGCCTTACACAACCCCTCACGAGCGAATGGTCAGATTCGGCTTGACCAGCCGCCTGCTCCTCGCAAATCGCCCAGACACGAGGAGTCTAAATCTTGGTTTCGGGAGTAAATTCCCGAAACACCGTCAAATATTGCCAACACCACCACTTTATGGGACCGCGGAGGAAGAGTTGGGCTCGCCCAAGATCCCTTCCGCTCCCTGGATTCCGCTGTCCCAAACTGATAAGTCAAAAAGTTAGAAAGCTGAAACAAATGACAAATGAGTGCGCACGGATGCTACGCGCTTAGGATCGTCATAGCGCTTTGGCTTAGTCTCGCCGCCGCCAGGAGCATCGGATGGGACCTTCAAATACCAAAGCGATTTCTCACCTATCTCCTGAAAGACCGGACTGGCTACTGTCGCGCCCCAATGTGAACCCTTAGGCGATTTTGCGACAACTGCGATCACCAGTCTCGGATGTGTCGCCGGTGCAAAACCCATAAACGATGCAATAAACGACCCTGGCTCATATCCTCGCCCATCCGCTCTGGCGACCTGTGCGCTGCCGGTCTTGCCCGCCACCGTTCGCCCGGCAATACGCGCAGTCTTGCCAGTGCCGTTTTCTACACAGCTTCTGAGCAGCTTGGTGACCATAAGCGCTGCATCTTTGGATATTACTCGGGTCTTATTGCCCGACTTGAACGACTTGTATATCGAGCCGTCCTGATTGCGAATCTCGCGGACTATTCTCGGCTCAACTCGCACGCCGCCGTTTGCAATTGTCCCATATACACTCGCCATCTGGAGCGGAGTGACTGCCAAACCCTGGCCAAAACCGATATTTGCAAGTCTGATAGGCCGCCATTCATCTGGAGGATTGATGTAACCCACTGCCTCACAGCCGAACCCTGCTTTGGTCCTGTTCAGAAGCCCGAAAGCCTTTTCATATTTATAAAGCTTCTCTGACCCCAATCTCAATGCTAGATGCGCCGCAGCAATGTTGCACGACTGCTCGATCATCCTGAACATGCTCACTCCGCCATGACCGTTTAAATATGGTCTGTGAAGCACGCATCTGATCCGTCCGCCGGCCATTTTGTCACAGCCGGTGCAGTGCGCTATGACAGTGTTCGGATTGAGACCCTCGTTTATCGCGGCAGAAGCTGTGACGGTCTTGAGAGTGCTGCCAGGCTCGTATAGATCGGCAACCGCTCGATTGCGCCACAGCGAAGGGCCGGACTTGCGAGCATGGTTCGGATCATACGTCGGATAGTTGGCAAGCGCCAGAACCTCGCCTGTAGACGGATCCATTACTATCGCACAGGCACTCTGCGGATGATATTTTTCCGCCATGTTCGCAAGTGCCTGCTCGGCTATGTGCTGTATCGTCATATCTATGGTAAGGTATACATTCTTTCCGTCTTCGGGCTGACGCTCGATATGGCGGGTCTCGGGGATCACCCTGCGCTCACCATCGAGTTCCGCACGATACTTACCGTCCATCCCCCTTAATATACTGTTATTGAGGTGTTCGATGCCCTCGACACCAGTGTTGTCAATGTTCGTGAAGCCTATTATCTGCGCCGCCAGAGGGCCGTTCGGATATACACGCTTCACATCACGCTGGACACCTATGCCCGGCAGTTTCGTGCGGTTCTTCCAGACTGCATCGCCTATCCTGGCGTCGATCTGACGGCCAAGCCAGACAAATCTGTGTGATCCGTCGAGCTTGGCTTCGATGCTGCACGGATCTGTGTCTAGCAGCGCCGCTACTTGAACCGCCGTCTTTGATGGATCAGACATCTCTCTGAGATTTGCATAGACAGAGGCTGTCTCGATATTGACCGCTAGAGGATTGCCGTTGCGGTCACAAATCGATCCTCTTGACGCAGGAATTGATATCTCTCGAAAGCGTATGGCTTCGGCCTTAGCCATAAAGTGATCCTGACGCATGACCTGCAGAAAAAACAGCCTCCCCGCTATCGCTACATATAGCAGCGAAAACACGAGGAACAGCCAGGTGGTTCGTTTTCTTACAAGCCCTCGATGCTTCGGAGCCATCAGTTCTCACGCTCTCATATGTCAGTTTGCATCAGGCGATCTGAAATCGCCATATTTCTTTACGGATGCGATCAGATCGCGCCCAAACATAGTGCCAACCGGTTAGTCACCGGATGCATCGGCACTGGCCACAGTCTGCGGCTGGTGAATGTAATCATACTGGGTCGCATAGACCATACCGGCTTTTTCAGCAGCAACTGTGACAATATGCGGACTCGACAAACGAGAGCACTCCACCTTGAGCCTTTCGTTCTGAAGTCTTTCCGCACGAAGCTGCGCAGTGAGCTTGCTACGATTGTAGCCGGTGACGGTCACGTTGGCATAAATAGCAACCCATCCAAAGAGCATGGCAACACAAACCACAGGCATAAGAATCTTCATTACCCGCTTGAAACGCGCATAACGAAGCCGCCTGGTTCGAGCACGCATCGTCCTCGGGCTGCGGCGAACAACGCTTCCGGTATTTACTTTTTGTCTAGGCGCAACTGCCATCCCAGTCCCTCGTTCTAGAAATTAGAGGTAAGAAGTAAGAGGTCGGATAACCTCTTGCTTCATACCGCAATCCGCTCTCCCACCCGCAGTCTCGCGCTGCGGCTGCGTGGATTCTCCTTTACTTCGTCGGCGCCGGGAGTTATCGGCTTCCTTGTTATTACTTTGATAATCTCCCTGGCTCCGCATACACATCCCGGAAGCCTCGGCGGGCAAGTGCAGTGCCCCGAATAGCGCCGAAATGTGTCCTTTACAATCCTGTCTTCCAGGCTGTGGAACGATATCACGCCCACGCGCCCACAGATTTTCAAAGCCTCTATTGCGGCGGGAACGCCCTGCTCCACCGCTTCCAACTCATGGTTCACGACTATTCTGATAGCCTGAAAAGTGCGAGTCGCCGGATGTATGTCCTGCTGCCACCTGTTTTTGGCCGGTATGGCCGCCGCTACAATCTCCGCAAGCTCGGCTGTCCGTGTGATCGGCTCCTTCTGACGCCGGGCAACTATCGCCCTGGCTATTCGTCTTGAATACCGTTCCTCACCATATCGCCATATAAGATCGGCTAGATTGATCTCACTGTATGAGTTGACAATGTCCGCAGCGGTCGGAGTGTCCTCCAGGCGCGACATGCGCATGTCCAACTGCTCATCTCTGGAAAAGCTGAAGCCCCTCTGAGCATCAAGCTGATGCGAGGAGACCCCAAGGTCGAAAAGTGCGCCGTCCAGCTCTCGAATGCCCAATGACTCGAGAATGGAGCTGATATCGCGGAAATTGCCGCGCACCAGCTTGACGCTTTCGCCATAGCTTGTGAGGCGTTCACCGGAATATTCAAGCGCTTCCGGATCGCGGTCGATCCCTACTAAAATGCCTGTCCTGCCGATTTTCTCAAGGATCGCCGCCGAGTGGCCGCCCCCACCCAGAGTCGCATCAAGAAAAACGCCGCCCTCCCGTGGGTCGAGCAGCGTTATGATCTCGTTAACCAGGACCGGTTTGTGATACTCCGGCATCCTGCGCCCCCGCTCCGGTATCGCCGAACGCTCCCAAAAGCGCCGCGCCGGAGGATATTAATTCAGCTACGCTGTCGTTTTCGTTTTGATATTTCTCTAGTTCCTGCGGAGACCAAAGCTCTACGCATTTCCCGCGCCCATACACAACCACATCATCGGTGATGCCGGCATATCGGCGATGCTCGGGTGTGAGCTGGACCCTGAACTGACTGTCTGCACCCGTGGTGACCATCTCGCCAAAGAAATGACGATGGAGCCGCGTGACATGCGGGTTCAAAAGCAATTCGAGCGGCCCGCCGAAGCTGTTGAGCTGCTCCTCGAGCTGGGTTTTCCACTCAACCGGAAACACGCACAGGCAGCCCAAACCCTTCGTTATGATGAACTCTTCACCGAGTTCATAACGAAACTTTTTGGGCATTACAAACCTGCCCGCCGAGTCCAGAGAGTGTGTATATGACCCACCGAACATGCGTAGTCTCCAGCGCGACTCTGACTTGTCTCCACCAAAACCCCAATCAACAATCAGATATCGCCATTATACTGGTTGTTTACCCCATCAATATTCCATGAAGTCACCAACCGATCAGATAGTAGAGAGTTTACCAGCAGACATGGTGTTTGTCAAGACCTTGTAAGAAAATTTCTGGACATTTTTTCGTTAACTAGCGGTTTGAGCGTGCACTAGGCGCACCGAGTTTGTGACGAACATCTGTTCGCATGACGGATTCGAGCTTGGAAAATGAGTGTGGATTGTGAAAAATTGCTGCAGAGACCATGGTTGGAAGTGCAGAGAGATACGTTGGAATCGTGAACGAGCAGGAGAATTACAGGACAGGAAAGCTGCCCAAAAGTACGTCCGAGGCAAGAATACCTCGGACGATCAGCAACCAATGTGCTATGTCTTGTCATTTCCGCGAAAGCGGAAATCCAGACGCCTAAGCTATATTGCAGTGCAACTTTCTGGATTCCCGATCAGGTCGGGAATGACATAGTTGGACACCCAGGGAATTAGGCCAGCATTACCGTGCACATAGGCAAATAATCAATACAATATACTCAATACTAAATCATGGGCGCCCTCACCCTAGCCCTCTCCCCCAGGAGAGGGAACAGGCATGTCTCAACTCACAACCCAAAACTCATAGACTCACAACTATTATTTCGATTTAGCCTTTAGCTCGCTGAGAGTCTTCTCCAGAGCCTTGACCTGGACACCATACTCACTCCAGTCACCGCGCTTTTGGGCTTCCTGGGCAGCTTTATATTGCGTGACGGCCTGGTCTATCAGACGCTTTACTTCTTCATTTGCCGCTGCTCCGGAAACTGCAGGCGATGGCTTGCCCGCTGCAGGCTTACCTGTCGGGACAGGTTTTGCGGTGGGAGTGGGCTGAGAAACCTGCTCGCCGACAACATCGGATAGTGCCTCAGCTAGTGTCGGTTGCATCGAGACTCTGTTGCCAAGGGCCACTATTACCCGCTTAAGCTCAGGTATCTTGGTGCTGGTTGACTCTAGATACACAGGCATTACATACATCAGCGAAGTATCGATGGGCACTACAAGCAGATTCCCACTGCTCACTTGTGAGCCCTGTTGGCTCCAGAGAGTGATCTGCTGCGAGATTACCGTGTCCTGACGCGCTCGCGCCGCCACCTGCTGTGGGCCGTAGACATTCTTGTCCCTCGGGAACTGATAGAGCACCAATCGACCATAATCCGCAGCATCACACTTGGCGCACATCCATGCAACCATGTTGAACTTGCCCGCGCGAATAAATGGAGTCATCAATATGAACTCCTCACTCTTGCCGTTCGGGAGCTTCATTATTACATAATATGGCTCCATCGGACTCGACTCGCCATCGGTGCCGCCGGTGAGGTCGGCCTGGCTTGCAACCTCCCAGGAATCGCTGTTGTTATAGAAAACTGTCGGGTCGGTCTGATGATAGCGCTCGTAGATATCCGTCTGGATGCGGAAGAAATCCTCGGGATATCGGATATGATCGCGCAGGTCGGCAGGCATCTTCGATATCGGCTTGAATGCGGATGGGAACATCGCCCGATAGGTTTTGATTATCGGGTCGTCGAGAGGCTTGTCGATGACATAAGCGTCGACTCTGCCCGTATATGCATCCACAACAACCTTTACCGAATTCCTGATGTAATTGAAATCCGACATATCCAACGGCGTATGCTGAGAATACGGATAGGCGTCGGTGGTTGTGTAGCCGTCCCACATCCAGTAGAGTCTGCCGTTTACAGTCACCAGATATGGATCCTGATCGAACTGCAGGAACGAATATATCGTCCTGACACGGTCCTTTACATCTCTATTGTAGAGTATGCTGCTCTTGGACTTTAAGTTCTCGTTGAGCAGAATATTCAAATCTTGGAAGCGCAGGGCAAAGAGAATCTTTCTCCAGAACCCTCCTATGCCTACCCCACCCTTGCCTTGATAGGAAGCCTCTTTTGTCCCGGCTCCTGTGGGATAATCGAACTCTTTCGCGCTGGTATCGACAAAGACGTAGTCCTGGGTCATCTCGCCGAAATAGACACCCATCCTTTGCAAAGAAAGATCGACAGTGGTCTTGGGCGGTATGTCATATACGAAAAAGTCCGGCAGACCCTCGTTGCTGACCTCGTTTACCGGGCTCATACAAAAGCCATAGCCGTGAGTATATTGCAGATGCAGATTGATCCAGGTCTGAGAGTTGACCGGCAGGGTGTCCTGATCAAGTTCCCGCGCGGAAAGCCATACCTGTCTGTAGCTCCTCTGGCCGGTGCTCTTGTCCGTCAGCCAGTAGCGGTCTACATCGACATCCTTGAAGTGGTAATACTGCTGAAGGGTCTGAATCTGATTGTATGCGCTCTGCAGATGGTCCTGGTCCCAGAGACGGACGTTTTGTATGGTGGTATCGTTCGCCTCGATCTGCGCCGCAGTCAGAGATGTGTCGGCTGCAAACGGCCTTGCGGCTATCTGATCGAGGCCATAGGCGACCTGTGTCGCTTTGATTGCGCGCTTGATATACGGCATCTCTTTCTCGAGCTGGTTCGGCTTGACGACAAGCCGTTCCAGAACCTCGGGATATACTGTGCCCACAAGTATGGATACACCGATTACCAGCCCCAACCCGACCGCGGCAAATCCAAGGCCGCGCTTGCGTATATTATACAAGACCAGCAGCCCGCCTATTATCGCGGTGACCAGCAGTATCCAAAACGCCGGTATCCTGGCATGGATGTCGGTGTAGCCGGCTCCATCGAACAGGCTCCCCCTGCCCAAAACGAGTTGATACATGCCAAGACGATAGCCCCAGGCCTTTAGGAAAAACATCAGAGCGATTAATACCCCAACGTGCGCCTTGACTCCAGGCGAGAACTGGACGCCGTCGCCGACGATCCCTATCGCTTCATCAGCATAATGCAGCGCTATGGCAGCGATTGTAGATATAGCAAGAGCGACAAAGAGCCAGTTGTATATATAATTAAGGAAAGGCAGCTTGAAGACATAAAAGCCTATGTCCAGGCCGAATCGGGGATCATTGACACCAAACGGGCTAGAGTGGATATATTTGAGCCACTGCTCCCAGTGTGTGGCAGCCTCAAGACCGACAAGGATAGATATGACTATGCTGCCCAGAAATATCACCAGACCTATGCCGCGCCGGGCAAGCCTGCCGAGTCGCTCAAGAAGCTGCTGCTCGATGCCCATCGGTGACGGAGGCGGAGCAATCCGACGGGCATACCAGAGGTTGCCGTATATAATGGTAAAGAAAAGCAGACCCATCACGGCACCAAGCAAGACTTTTATGCCAAGTATCTTGGTGAAAACATCGCCATAGCCCAAGTCCTTGAACCAGAGCCAATCGGTATACATGCCGACCAGCGCACCACCAAATATAAGCAGTAGCGCTATTATTGCAATCACTATAGGCCAGAAATATGTTTTCAGTCTGCTCATAGTCGTAAATCCTCCGAAAAATCAATCAGCCGAAGCCACGCCGGGATTATACCATTTACCCAAACATAGAGCAAGGAAGCAGAATGTTGCGTAAGCCCTGCAGTTATGATATTCTGAGTGAATATTAAGCAATGCATTGCAGCAAATGCAGAAAATTGCGAGGAGGCAAGAGAGTGGGTTCTGTTGGTATTATTATTGTTGTTGTCTATGTGCTCGCTATGCTGGGAGTTGGACTGTGGGCGATGCGCAAGACCAAAAGCGTTGGAGACTTCTTCCTGGGCGGCAGGTCAATCGGACCTTGGATGTCGGCGTTCGCCTACGGAACAACGTATTTCTCCGCAGTACTCTTCATCGGATATGCAGGCAGCCTGGGATGGGGCTTTGGCATCCATACAATGTGGATCGTCTTGGGAAACTCCATAGTCGGAAGCCTGTTGGCATGGTGGATACTGGCCTCGAAGACGAGAACTATGACTGCAAGGCTCAACTCCATGACGATGCCTGACTTCCTGGCGGCAAGATTTGCATGCAAGCCGATGAAAATCGCCGCTGCCCTTATTATATTCGTGTTCCTGGTGCCGTACTCGGCATCGGTCTACACAGGGCTGAGTTACCTTTTTGAGAAGGTCCTGAATATACCATATGAATATGCGCTGGGGTTCCTGGCGGCGCTCACCGGAATCTACCTGATTATGGGCGGATACTTCGCACTCACAATCACCGACCTCATCAGAGGTATCGTCGAACTCTTCGGAGTCGTGATAATGGTCTACTTCCTGGCATCGCAGGTGGGTGGGTTCGGAAGCGCAACACACGAACTCCTGAAACCTGAACATTCACCGGCACTGCTGGGAATGAAAGCAGGTTTTCCGGGATGGGTGACTCTGTTGGCGCTGGTGATAGTGACCAGCTTCGGGCCATGGGGTATGCCTCAGATGGTGCAGAAGTTCTACTCGATCAAAAGCAAGGACTATATCAAAAGCGCGATGATCGTATGTACTATCTTCTCGATACTGATGTCGTTCGGCGCATACTATACCGGCGCGCTGACCCACCTGTTCGCAACGCCGGGCACTGAGATGGCACAGATTGTTGCAAGCAAGCACCTTGACCAATTGATACCGGCGTTTATAACCAACCATACCCCCCCATCAATATTCCTGGTAATACTGATCCTGGTATTCTCGGCGTCGATGTCGTCATTGTCGTCATTGGTCCTGGTATCAAGCTCAGCGATTGCAATGGACCTCTATAATGGCATTATCAACCCCAATGCATCGAAACGGGCAGTCATGACGTGGATGAGAGTTCTGTGCGGAGTGTTTGTGGCCGCTTCACTCTTTATAGCGCTCAAGAAGCCGGCCACTATTGTCAATTTGATGGTGATCTCGTGGGGAGCACTGGCAGGTTCGTTCGCGGCTCCTTATCTCTATGGACTGTATTGGAAAAAGACCACACGCGCCGGAGCATTTGCAGGATTGATTGTGGGGCTGGTCATATCGGTCGGATTGTTTATTATTAAAGGCAAGGACTTCGTGCCTATCGCTGGAGCGCTTGCGATTATACTTCCGTTTATAGTTGTTCCGATTGTAAGCGCAATTACCAAACCTTTACCAAAAGAAATTGTGGCGCAGGCTTTCATAGACAGCGATGAGTAGTATTTGGCTATCCACATGCGCTAAATTATACATCATTAACAAAAAATATTACATTCAGGGTTGACAAATAACAATTATTGGGATATTATAGTAAGCACCTTGCGTTTCAAGGTCACTTGATATCTAAATCTCGGCATTTTGCGTCCGGGGTGTGATCTCCCGGACGCACTTAGCCATAAGCTGTATTGCAATCGTAAGTCGGCATTATACTCAACGAATCAGCGAAGGGTCGTGAGCATGGAAGCCATAAACGGACTTACATTGTGGGATGTGCACGAGGATGACCAGGTCGTCATTTATGTGCGAGGGGAACTGGATTTCGCCACTACCCCACACCTGATAAAGACCATCAGGAATATAAAGGATGAGAATGTCGATAAATATGTAATCGATTGTGAAGAAGTGACGTTTATTGACAGTGAAACTCTCAAGTATGTACTTGGCCTCAGAAAAGACTTCGCGCAATGCGGTAGAAGACTATGGTTCCGTAAATGCAGCCCACAGGTCAAGAGAATACTTGATCTGCTTGGACTGAGCGATCAGCTAATTATCAGTGAACCAGCCGAAGCCTGATTTTGCCATCCCAACTACTTCATTACCAATTTTCCATTTCTCATTTCTCAATTCGTTTATTATGAGAGGATATTGGCGGAACAAAATGGAATATAATTACGTCAGTATCAGGAGGGGCATATAAATGGGAAGTTGCGCCCTTACCTCGAACCTCTCCCCCACGGAGAGAAAGTGTATGTTGGCTGAAATTAGCCGCTTACTCGCAACTCCTATAATCTGAGGAAATGGGTTTATCCTCTAGATGAGTCAAGAAGCTACATACGAAGAGATTGCAAAAGATATCGCCTCATACGCCGGTGAACAGGGGGGCGATGTTCAGCGCTATATTATCGCACCCGCGATGCTCGACGTAATTGGACCTGCAAACGGTAAGCAGATATTGGACCTGTTTTGTGGAGCAGGCTACCTCTCAAGAAGACTCGCATCACTTGGAGCGGATGTCACTGCCGTGGACAGCTCTGAAAGACTTATCGGAATCGCCGGTGAGATCAATGAGCGAGAAGAAGAAGAAATCAAATACGCAGTGGCCGAGCCGACAGACCTTTCCGTGATTGAAGACAGCACGTTTGACGATGTGGTCTGCAACATGGGACTGATGATGACTCACGACCTTGCGGGAACAATCGCAGAACTTGCCAGACTGGTCAAACTCGGCGGCAGGTTCATATTCTCAGTGCTCCACCCCTGCTTTTGTATGCCCGACGCCTGCTGGATCAAAGACTCCGAAGGCAGGCAATCATATGAAGCGGTCGACAATTACTACACTGAGACTTGGTGGCCATCCGAACTCGCATCCAGTATCAGGAGCGGACAGAAGAAAGTCAAGCATCGCACCCTGTCACGCTACGTAAATGCCCTCGGAGCACGTGGGTTTACTGTACGCAGAATAATTGAACCCAGACCGACTCCCGAAACTCTGGCAATAAGACCTCACCTTGAAATCTACAACCGTGTCCCTGCTGCTGTAATCGTAGAAGCAGTGTTCCCCTATCTCTGATCCAGTTTCGTATCTCGAAATATCAGGGTACGCTAATTCGGACCGGCTGTCATGGGCTGGAGGATATTTTCAACACACTCAAGAATGCTCATGCACAGGCAGTCGAGCATTTCCTGCTGAGTTGATGGCTCAACACAGAGCCGGTCTGGTTTGACAAGACGGATTGTGGGGTGAACAGATGGCGGGCAGAATCAGCACGAAGCTGGTATCGCAGATATGGAAAGCATTTAAGCAGCTTAACCCGGCAAATGTGGGAAGGGAAGCCGGGCGTGAAGTAAAGCTGGGGATCGTCGGCTCGCAAAACGTGGTCCAGGATGCAGTGGCATATCTGCTCAAAGACGATGCAGCAGCATATGACAAAGCCGGAGATGTGTTGCTATTGCTACCTGAACCGATCGACCCGGCGGCAAATGATCTGCTGAAAAAGTGCGATATTATCCTGAAATGGACGGACTGTAAAGTGAAAATTACGGCACTCGCACCCGAAAGGATATTTGAGTTCGCCACAGGAGGCGATATCGAATCCATAATAATGGATATACTGCATGAGCCGTCACTCAAATACGCTCACCTGCCTCTTGCAAAAGCATTCCCCGCATTTAGACCGGAAGTGGGCGTGCAGGTGATACAAAATGTGAGTGTAGAAAACACCGTCTTCGTCATATCCACTTCACTGGGAAATGTGATCCCAAACCCGCTTCAGCCTCTGGCTTCCGTCGCAGAATCGGTCGGGGATATGGTTGTGCTGACAGCAAATCAGTTCCGTATGGTCTTCAAGCTCGCAGCCGCATATGATAGAAGATTGGGATATAAAGAACAGATGCCGGAATTGATGAGTGTGCTTGGTGCAGCATTCGGATGGAGGTCCATCGCACGGGAACTCATGGGAATGATACCGCTGGGTGGAGGGATCGTTCCTAAGGCCGCTATCGCTTTTGCAGGAACATGGGCCGTGGGCGATGCAGCAGCATATTACTACCGAACAGGCCGCAAACTCACCAATGAAGAAATAAAACAGCGATTTGAAGCCGCCATGGCAAAGGGCAAAGTAACCGTCGAAGACCTGATGGGCAAAATGAAGCAGACGTATAGTGAACAGATGGGGCGGTTCACCAAGAAAAGCTGATAATATGCCTTGCCCTCCCGGCATGCTCGTCACAAATTGGGTTGCCGAACGACAATAACTAATAGTCAATAGTAAATACAAAACACTATATATAAATGGTCTGCTTGACCACTCAGGCTCGAAAGCGTATACTAAAAGTGTCCAAACCACGTGTTGAATTCCCGATTATTTCTCCACGGGATCAAGTGCGTCCGGGCATTGTGGATCGTATCTGCACCTAAAATACATTCGGAAAGTATGTTTTGCTATGTCGCTGCAGCAGCGCCCTAATGAAAAAACTACGCACCCTAAAGTTACCAATTCGGAAAATCTGTTCCCCACCGCCGCAAAAATACGCGATTACTTCCAGACATCAGAAACCACCGGCCTGATAGCCCTGTCACTGCTTGTCGGGGCAGGCGCAGGACTGGGAGCAGTGCTTTATGTCCATATGATCGCATGGGCAAAGTGGCTGTTTATGGGAGGAACACACAATCTGATGCCCACAATCGGGTCTCTGTGGGTAATTGTGTCAACCTCACTCGGCGGACTCGTGTGCGGACTGCTGGTATATTACCTGGCAGGAGGTAAAGGTGGCGATGGTGTGCCGGAGATTATGGCGGCAGTCGCTGAAAATGGCGGGAAAATACGCGCAAGCTTCATAGCCACAAAGATCGTCACATCAGCTATTACAATAGGCTCGGGCGGGTCCGCAGGCAGAGAAGGACCAATGGTGCAGGTGGGCGCATGTATCGGCTCATCAGTCGGACAAATACTCAGGCTCGGTGACGAGAAGATCAGGCTGCTGGTTGCATGCGGATCGGCAGGAGCAATCGCTTCGGCATTCAATGCTCCAATAGGTGGCGCACTCTTTGCACTGGAAGTCGTGCTGCGGACGTTTAACTCACGCTCGTTCGGTGGGGTCGTGCTGGCTACAGTGGCCTCGGCGACAGTATCGCATGCATTCCTCGGCAACAACCCCGCGTTCGTGGTCCCTAAGTATTCACTCAAGAGCGCATGGGAACTGCCACTCTACATACTGATGGGAGTATTCTGCGCATTTGCAGCCATACTCTTCATCAAAATGTTCCATGGCACTGAGGCTCTCTTCCAGAAAATTCGCATATGGTGGCCAATAAAACCAGTCATCGGTGGCGCGATGGTCGGAATTATGGCACTATGGATGCCGAGAGTCCTGGCAGGCGGATACGATACTATGACCTGGGCGCTCGCTGGAAAAGCCGCAGTGGTTATGATGGCATTTTTGATCCTTGGAAAGATGGTGGCGACATCGCTGACATTGGGATCGGGTGGATCAGGCGGGACGTTCGCACCAGCGCTATATATCGGCTGCGCGCTGGGATACACGTTCGGCCATATCGCAAATGTTTTCTTTCCGCACATAACCGCGGGACCTGGAGCATATGCGCTCGTGGCAATGGGTGCATTCTTTGCGGGAGCGGTTCGAGCACCAATGACAGCGATCCTAATCATATTCGAGATGACTAAGGATTATAACGTAATGCTGCCGCTTATGGCCGCGGTCGTTATCAGCGCACTTATATGCGATCATATGCATAGGGCAGATATATATACCCTCAAACTCCTCAAGCGAGGTATTGACCTCACCAAGTCACGCGCAATCGACCGGCTGGACAATATAACCGTCGGCAGGGCTATGACAAGAGATTTCGAGACCGTCGACGTCGATATGCCGCTGGGTGAGCTTATTCAGAAATTTACCGATAGCGGCCATCATGGTTACCCGGTCACTATTAATAACGACAGACTCTGGGGAATCGTGACTCTCAAAGATATTGAATCGGTATCCGAGGATCAGATCGATGGACTCACAGTGCGCGACATCGCGACCTGTCCGGCTAGAACCGTTCGACCAGATCAGAGCCTGCATGAGGCCATAAAGCAGTTCGGCGTCGGCAACGTCGGCAGACTGCCGGTTGTGGATCGTTCAGACCCGGACAAGCTGATCGGAATACTGCGCCGAAGCGATATTATCGAAGCATATGCGGCGAATCTGCGCAGACGTGAGAAAGCAACTCAGTCAGCAGCATTCTCTGTGGATGTGGAATCACCGGGTATTACGCCACTTACTCTCACACTGGACCATAATTCGCCATGGCAGGGTAGATGTGTGGCTGATCTTGGAGTATCAAAAGATGCGTTGATTGTATCAGTCGAGCGAGGAGGCAAGGCTATACTCCCACGCGGCGATACTATCTTGCAAGCTGGAGACAGGCTGACTCTGGTCGCGGAAGGCCAAGCTGCGATCAAAATACGTGAGCAATGGGAAAACTGGGCGAAAGGAATCTGACAACAAACAGTGCAATATGATCCAACAGAGGCAATATTGTCATAAAAAGGAGGATTCAAGCTAGCTGGCGTAGAAATAACAGTTAATTGTGTTCTGGCCGTTTGGGTGAGCCTTGATCCGGGTAAGAGCCGGGTGACTACATATACCACTTGTAGAGGGAGAAAGACCATTGCGCACAGAACATTTTTCACTCCTCAAAGTCAAGCCGGGCAGTCCATTGCATTTCTCAGGTCCTATTGCACGAGTTTTTGGATCACACCTCAAAGACAACAAACTGGTTAAAGCAATCGCGGCGGCAGGCACCCTTAAGGGAGGCAGAGAAATTGAACTGCTGGGCATGAAGACCGTGATCGCTGAAGATGGAATGTTTTCAGCGTCACCGACCGGTCCAATGGGCAAACTTCCTCAAGCTAAAGAAGCCGTTGAAGGTGTTCAGAACGCTATCAGAAACCGCGGCAAGCCGTTGATGATGCGTAATGGGACTCTCGTATATACCTCATATCAGCCGCCTGTGCCGACAAATGCGTCCATGAAATTGCTGGGCAGCAGGCTCTCACTCGAAATGGACGGGCACCCCCAGCCAACCGTATGCACTCTTCAGGTCACTACCAGATGCCAGGCCAACTGCATCCACTGCAGTGCCGCTCGATTCAAACGCCAGCATGAGCCTGAGATGACGACTCAGGACTGGAAAAGGATTGTGCGCGAATCCGAACAGCTGGGAGCAGTCACCATCATATTCACCGGTGGAGAGCCGCTGCTTAGACCCGACATATTCGAGCTGATCGACTGGGTCGACAAGAGCGAGGCCGTGGTCGGAATTTTCTCTAATGGGCTGTTGCTCAGCGAGGAAAACATCAAGAGACTTGTGGATGCAGGGTTATGGTTCATCCATGTCTCGATCGATTCACCAAATGCGAGCCAGCACGATGAGATGAGACGTGTGCCGGGATGTTTCGACAAAGCAATCGAAGGGCTGACTCGCGCTAAAGAAGCCGGAATCCTTACTGGAATCTCCACATATGCAACGCCTGAGCGCCTAAGAAACGGGCAGGTGGTCGAGCTGATCGAAATGACAAAGAAATATGGGTTCGATGAGATCACCATCTTCGATGTCGTCCCGACAGGCAGGCTTCTCCACGAAGACAGAAAACATTTGCTTACAGACGAAGACAAAGCCGAACTATGCAGGATAGAAAACAAATATAATGAGGGACATCCGCTGCCGCAGGTGATTACGCAGGCTCATGTGAATGGACCGACCGGCATAGGGTGTTATGCGGGGTGGTGTCAGTTCTATATGACCGCCTATGGTGAGGTGACACCGTGCGACTTTACGCCTCTTGCTTTCGGCAACGCCAGAGATGAAAGCATCGAGACAATATGGAAGCGGATGATCAGTCATGATGGTTACTGCAATCACAAGAATAGCTGCCGGATGCAAGACCCTGATTTCCGATCGAAATGGATAGACAAAATCCCATTTGACGGGCCATTCCCCTACCCTGTCGAGAAGTTTACGCAGCTGGCGGATATCGACCCGGACAGCGAGATCGAATATGAGACGGCGCAAGAGTATTCGTCTCTTGGGATCAAGGGCTGAATGCGCTTCCGACTCAAACCGGGTCTTATAGATACAAACTGATGCCCAGAGTCAGGTTGTAGTTACTGTTCAGGCCGGACCATAGATAGCCGAGTTGGCCGGTATAGGTCAGAGACTCATTTGAAGAATATGCAAATGCGGCGGTTACCTGGTTCGTATGCCGGCCATACGGTCTTCCGAGTCGGGATAACTGTGAATATTCCAGAGCACCGAGTCTGCGACCGGAAAAAAATCTGCCCGCAGCAAATGAGACGTATCTTAGGTCGAAAGCATCTTCATCTCCGACCCATACATGCCCAAAATTGGCAAGATAGACCATGGGCGCCACCGGATACTGCACGATCAGCAAGGAGCCGAAATCGTTCTTGTGCGACTCGCCGCCTATACCCTCATTGATCGCATAAAGCGTGGAGACTGCCGCAGAAGGCTTGCGGACCCCATCTCCTATAAAGCGCCATTTCACACCGATATTGGGACCGATGCGCACATCCTGGCCGGCATTGTTCCACAGATATCCGTAACTCAGCTTTGCGTCAACGCTCTTTGTGGCGCCGAATGTGAAAGAGCCTCCCACTACACGCTGAGGTCCACCGAAGCTGGAATTATAGTATGACCTAAGCTGGACTTTGCCGGGAGAAACAGTGAACGCATCGCCTGTGTAGAGCTGGCTGGTGAGCGATGCTGATGCCGTCGTCGGTAAGATCAGACAAAATATGATACCGAGGAGCAGTCTCATTGAGGTCTCCAGGAATAGAAGTTCTCGGCTGTCTATTACCCGGTTTGAGGAGGGGTGAACCAGTCAGTCTACATGCTGCCCGCAACGTGGTAGAGACGATATGATTTGGAATCAAGCACCCATATTGAAGAATAGTGCACATTCCTACCCAGTCCACCGTAGCTAAATTCTTTGTAGTATTCCAGGTAAAAATAATACTGATCCGACTTGAGCCATTGCTTATACGGCCATTGAGGAACAGGCCCGCCATGATCAAACTTGTATGTTTTGCTCCAGCAAAAAGCCTTGATATACGTAGGACCGTATATTGGACCACATATCCATTTTTCACCTAACTTATTGCATCTTTCGACCCACCGCTTAACAGCAAACGGGTAAAGCTGATAAGCCCTCATATAAGAGCCATCGCCGTTCGGACACTCAGTCCACCCATCATAGAGCACGGATTTCTCTCGCAACCCTGTAAACGGAACGTGTGGCGTACCTGAGGAGCATCCAACAAGAAGAATCGTGATTGCAATCAGCAGCAACTTGACTGGAGTAGAAACTACATGCTTGATGTTTAGTCCGATCCCCATGTTATATCTCCGCAGCGTATATAAATGTTTACGCTTACACGGCAAACTAAGGTTCCAGACTTACTCAAATCCCTCCAGGTATCCTACCTGGAGGGATATAGATATTAAGATTTGTGGTTTGTTTTTATCTTCCCAAAATCGCGTCCATCGCGCGGGAGGTGTTGTCTATCAAGGCTTCAGGATAATGCGTGTAGGCAGGGACCATCTCGGCTGTGACGAAACCGTCATAACCGATTTCCTTGAACGCCTTCATCACCGCAGGCCAGTTTACATCGCCTGAAAGCAGATCGACAAAACCGGCTCCTGTGCCGACTGCACGGCGGAAGTCCTTGAAGTGGACCCTCTTGATCCGCTTGCCCAGGGCTTTGATCCAGTGCTCGGGATAGCCATAGAGCAGGCAGTTGCCTACATCGAAATACGAACCTACCCACTCTGAGTTGAAGTGGTCGATGAATGCCTTATACTCGTAGGGTCCCGTGAGGAACTTGTTCCATACGTTCTCCAGACCGATGGTGATCTTTGCAGCCTTGGCATGAGACTCGAGCTTGCCGATAGCCTCAGTCGCGCGATCCCAGACATCATTGAACTCGACTACTTCTGAAGTCGGATCGAAGAATACATCGACCGCTCCCGGTACTATCAGCACGGCACCTGCATTAAGCCATGCAGCCACATCGATGAGCTTCTTGCCGATCTCAAGAGCCTCGGCGCGAACCTTGGGGTCGCCGGCCGTAAGCGACTTGCCCCAGAAAAGACCGGTGGCGACAGATGATATCTTCACACCTGCATCCGATGCGGCCTTTACAATCTCTTTAGCCTTGGCTTCGGTGGTCTGCAGGCTCACATCGCCCGTATCCGAAAGGCAAGGCTCAACAGACTCATACCCCGCCTTCTTGGCTTCAACAAAAGCATCCGCGATGGGCTTTGTGCCTTCCAGCCCGCCCGCGAACGACCAATAACTGATTCCTTTAATCAACGTAGCCCCTCCTTAAAAAGATGAGAGTGGAAAGCGGAGAGTGGAAAGTCCAGACCCGCTGTCCAACAGTCAATGCAAAGCAGATTCCTCGCAAATCCGAATTGCAGCTACATTCTTACAAATAAAATTCTGCAATTCGGATTTCAAGCTCGGAATGACTGGAATTGAGACGCTGTTCTGATTATTTACGATGTCGTTCAGCGATATATTGCGCCCTCACCCTAACCCTCTCCCCCAGGAGAGGGAATTAGGCCAACATTACCGCACACATAGACAAATAATCAATACAACATCTCAAATACCAAATCTACAATTCGACGGGTTGTCCGGTCTCGGCAGATTTTGTGATTGCAAGGCATATCTTGACCGCATCGCGCGCCTGCTCCGGCGTAACGACATCAGGCTTTTTGCCTGCATTCAGACAGCCGATGAAGTATTTGATCTCATTATAATAGCCGCCAAGTGATGAGAGATTGCCGGATGTCTCGGTGGACTCGCCGACTTCCTGCTTCGGAAGTTCGGGAGCATATGCCTCACCCTCATTGGGGTAGACCATCAGTGATGGGTCACTGCCGCTGTCGAGCTTGATTGAGGCTTTCTCGCAGACTACTTTCAAAGACATGTTGAATGGATAGGTCTCGGACATGATAAGCGAACCCTCGGCATAGCTGTTTGCGCCGGATGCATGACCCCATCCCAGAGCCTGGACGGCATCCAGTCCGCCGCCGGGACCCTTTGTGCCCTGCGCCTGGATTTTCTTGGGCATGCCGATGAGATAGGCTATATAGTCCTGGTCGTGCACATGCAAATCCATGACGCCGCCGCCGCTCCTGCTCGGGTCCCACAGCCACTTTTCCCATGCCCAGTTGGCCGGAGGGCTGAGCCTGCTGGCGCTTACCCACTGAACCTTGCCATATTTGCCGGAATCGACGATCTCTTTGACAACCTGATACTCAGGCCAGAACCGAATGACCTGGGCGATCATGAATGTGACGCCTGCTTTAGCCACAGCATCAATCATCTTGTCGCACTCTTCGACCGTCATCGCCATGGGCTTCTCACAAAGTATATGCTTGCCCGCGTTGGCCGCTGCAATTACCTGGCCGGCATGCTGATATGTCGGAGTGCAGATATCGACCATATCGATGTCTGCCGAAGCCAGCATATCTTCGATGCTCGCGTAGACCTCACAGCCGAACTTTTCCTTGGCTTCGTCTCTCTTTGCCGGATCGACATCGGCTACTGCCGCTATCTTGCTCTCGCCGGCGGCTACATGGCACTGGGTGTGCATATGGCCCATAAAGCCAAAACCCACCAGACCTACTTTAATCATTGATTCCGCTCCTTGCCGTTTAGAGGTTAGAGGTTAGAAACTCGCTCCTAATGCCTCGCTCATTTTTACCACTTTCGCGGGCTGTCTGTCAACCTGGTTTGATGGTTTGAGGGTTCTTTTCAATGTGACACTGTCTTGGCACAATAAAGAGCTTTATAGCCTGACATTGGGATCATTCTCATATGCGGAATCGATCTGCACAAGCCTCTGAAGTGTTATGCAAAACATCTCAAACAAATTCTTAAGAAGTTCCTTGTCCTTAAGAACTCCATAACACTGAAAATACAATTCATCTACACCGCTGGGAAACTTAGCTCCAAACCAGCCTTCGTCATTCTTTACTTGAAGACATATGTCGGGCTGCCTGCGGATTCTATCCTTGAGTTCCGGGTCTGCAAGAAGCATCTGAATTTTCTGTTCACTGTTTCCTTTTATAATAAACTCATCATCGAAATACGGGTCACCGATCTCGATATCTTGCATACCAAAAGCCTTTCCGATTGTGGCAAAAAAACCTTGTCGGTAAATCCTAAAGTAGAGGCCGTCCTTGTTTACGAAAGGTGCTCTCATTCGTGTGTATACTGTATTGTTCTTACCAGTTGTATATGTATCGAGCGTGACTTCCCATTCACCGGAGCGATACCGAAGAACATCGGTACCAAAGAATCCGCCTTTCTTGTATAGACCTCCCATATCATTTGCAAGTTGACTCCATATCTCATCCTTTGATGGGCCGAAAATAGATTGAAGAATCCCCATAATGTCCTCCGTAATACACTTACTTGTCAAACCATAATTCTACGTATTTCCTGCTGATCCTGCTATCGTAGTGAAACCATCGCATAAATATACAGGATGAATGACAACAGGTTAGCCAAATAGAGGTAGGACTCCCTCTTCAAGATCGCGTATCTGCAGCAGAACGTCGCAGTATGGTCTCAGATTCTCCTTGTCGCTGAACATATCACCCGCAGTGAAGTCCTGCGGGATAATCTGCCCGAGCTTTGCGCAAAGCGCTGCTATCTCTTCATAGCTATCTGCCAGATCGTCTCTGTCGTTGTCGCGGAAGAACTTGACTGCATACTGCCGGTCGAGATACTGTTTGTAGTTGCACATCACATTAAGATACACCAAGTCGTTGTCATCCCATGTATACGTAAGCAGCGCATCGGCAAAAGCCTTATGTGCGGCGAGACCGTTATGTTGACCCGGCACCAGGCTCTCTTCCCGAATAAGCCGTGAGATCAGCTTCAGAGTCTCCGATAAAACGGTTTGTTTGTCAGGCTTCTCACACTTGCCTTCAATGATGAGTATTTTCCCTTTACCGTCCGCGAAGAAACCGTTGTGCCAATCCGTCTTTCTGAAATAACCTGTCTCATCCGGCGCTTCAGGATGATCGTCCTTAATATACATAAACGGGTTCCAGCCCAGCAGCACTCGGCCGTCATCGTCGTAGCCGGATATCACGCATGCATCAGCACAACAGACTACACCCTCAACGGTTATGACTGGAACACCCTTGTCTATGCTGTCCATTATAAGCCTGCTGTCGGTCTCATAATCACTCCGGGTGTGCTGTGAAACGTTGTACCCCAGCATTTTGAAAGTATGCTCAAGGATAACCGGCGTATTGATAACATGATAATTGCCATGGTTCCATCCCTCTGCTGAAAACGAGGTGCGGAATGCACTTCCCGAAACAGCACAGACATAATCATAATCCAGGCTCTCGCCAAGGCCGCACAGCGCAGAGATGACGCTGTTTATATACTCACTCTGTCTTGTGACGTCACTCCAGTCGACTTTGCGCAGGCCCGATATTACGTTCCTCTTCATAGTGAATCCTCCTTCGAAAATGCGGAGCATTTTCGTTCCCTTCGTGGCGAACACAACAACACCGCGGAGCAGTCGCGAAAGTGTTCATGCCACGATTCCTATATCTTCTCAAGCAAATCTGCAGCCTGCTTTTCCAAATCTCTTATCTTGTATACGCGCTGCGCATACTGCTTGCGCAGCTCTTTGTCCAGGACACCTTTGCCCAGAGATAGATCATCCGGAATGAGCTTAAGCATCTCACGCACCAGATCCGATATCTGGTCATAGAGTTTCGCGCACTGCTCCAGCGTGTCATCCTTGTCCTTTAGAACCGCCTTGGCCTCACGCAGGAATGGCGCCACGTAGAGCTTGTCTCGATATAGGGTACCGAGATTGGTTGCGATCGCAGTGTAGTGCATATCCCAATCATCAGTGTCTTTGCATAGCAACTCTGCATACCTAGTATGACCTGCATATCCAGTCACCCAATCCTTGCTTTCTGAGGCAGTTCCTCTGATCAGCTTCACCGCTATTTTCAGCGATTCCTTAGTGATCTCTTCCTTACAAGGCAGCTTCGTTGGTTCGCCAATGATCAGTATCTTGCCGTTTCCCTGTTCAAACCAGCCATCATGCCAATCGCAAAAGCGGAAGTATTCGCTGTCGCGCGCCCCGTTGGTATAGTCGCAAAAAGAGCTATAACCAAGCAATACAGCGCCATCATCATCATAGCCGGAGATTATGCAGCATTCCGACCAATTAGCTACGCCGTGAAAGGTTAGTACCGGGATGCCTTTATCTATGCTGTCCATAATGAGCTTTTTATCCGTCTCATAATCACTTCTCTTGTGCAATGTGAAACTGTACCCCAGCATCTTGAAAGTGTGCGGTATTATCGCAATATCGCTGGTCACATGATATGAACTCGGATTTATGTTCTGCTTTGAAGTGCAGCAGGCGCGGAACGCGCAGCCCGATACACATGCCAAATCGTCATAAGTGTATTTTTTGCCGAGGTGCTCCATGGCCGATATCACACAGCTTATAAATTCATTTTGTTTTGTGACATCACTCCAGTCAACTTTACTCAACCCGAGTATTACGTTCTTTTTCTGATGCACCGGTTTCTCCTCTGCTCCATAAGATGACAGGCTCAATCCAAAAATCATTACACTTGCCACGAGCAAAATTGTTTTCATCCCATTTTCTCCCTAAAAATCCATTAGCAGTTCGTCAGCACTTTATAAACTAGTTCAAGCTGTGATATCGCGCATTCCTCCTTGATCTTCGCCTCCCGGACAATATTACACAGTTCCCGACGCACAGACCTGTCTGCAATCACATCCAACTGAGTATGAGGTTGGAAGGAAATATACTCAGTGGAACTGCGCAAGATAGCTGCCTCTTCTGAGTATAGATCCGCCGCATGCTGTATCAGCCCTGTTCCGGGCAGTCCGCCTGAAGCCATCTGACTCAGAAAGGCAGCGGCATTCTGCCTTTCTTCCAGCAGGAGGAAGATGCCATCGAACATGAACAACTCAATTGCTGCGGACAAAACCTTATCGTCATTGGGAAATCTCTTGTCATTAAGCAGTTCGTTGGCCAGAACGTCATAGGCTGCCAGACCGGAATAATGCCATGTATGCGTTCCGACTCTGGTCGGCATGGTTGTATTGCGTTTTGGTGTGCGGGCAAGATCGATAGCCCAGGCTACTGCGTCAGTGACGATTTCCAGCGGGGTCTGTGGCTTGCACCTTTGTCCAAGAGTTATGACACCAAAACACTTGTCATACCAGTCTTCCACACGGAAGTAGCCGCTTTGTTGTAACATTGCCTGGAAATAACTTGCACCATAAAGGACCTTACCGCCTTCGTTATATCCGGTTATAACACAGTATTCTAAAAACACCTTGTCATCGAAAATAGGAACAGGCAATATCCCCCTCGCCAGGACCGGTCGACCGGCATCAATACTTTTTACTATTCTCTGTGTGTAGTACTCCTCTGTGTGGCTGGGGTCTTTTTGCAGGCCGCCGAGATCCCCATTCTTATGGCAAATTGTATATCTGTCCTCATCATAAGTGTAACTGTATCCCAGAGCCTTGCAGATTCGCTTGATCGGTTCCTCGCCCAACAATGAAAGATCGCACATCGCCGGTGAACTATCAGGATGCCAAAAGAACTTGAATGCTCCACCGGATACTCCCATCAAGTATGCCAGATTGATCTCCTTGTCGATGTACTTTAGACAGCCATAGAGTGAACCCTCAAAACAAAACCATGTGCTCTCCCAGGGAAACTGCGCAATGCCTTCCAGAATCTTACGTATCCTGTTATGGAAGTTTTCACCCGGAGCATTTTGTTTCAGTGTTTCTTCTACCAGGCCGATCATCTTATTGCGCAGTTTGGCTCTTGCACAGTGAAGGCGGCTTTTGATGGTATGAGCAGGAACATCGAGGAATTCGCCTACCTCGGAAAGTGAATACCCATCGATATAGTAGAGCATAGTGGCTATTCGCTGATCCTCAGGGAGAGTATCAACAGCGGACAGCACCACTTTCTGAGTCTCTTGCCGCTCAACAGTCTCAAGAAGTGTAGGGCTTGCTATATGAAGATCGACGTTATCATCAAGCGGTGTAGTGGAAACCCTTTTCTTGCGCGTGATGCGGTCACATTGCTTGAACACCAGCTTTCGCAGCCAAGCCGGAAAAGCCTGCGGTTCACGCAGCATTTCGCGATCCATATAAGCCTGTATAAAAGCTTCCTGTGCAGCATCTTCAGCAAGCTGAAAATCATGGAGAATGGAATAGGCATATCCTACAGCCATGCCCTGGAATTGTTTCACCACCGCATCGAAAGCTGCTAGATCGCCCTGCTGCGCCCGTACCAAACTATTTTTCCAGTCTATCACCCGTTAAGTCCAGTCCTCCAATTGATAAGCCCCAATATTTTACCGATTGGTTGGTGTGGATCGTTGGGCTTTGATAGTTTTTTACTGGATTAGCCGTTTCATAACACGACTCGGGGTTTCAGACAATCTTGGTGACGACCATCGCGACATCGTCTGTGATGCGGCCATGGCCAAACTCGAGGAGCGCATCATACACGCCGTTCACAATCTCCTGGGCGCTCAGGGGGGCAAAGTCTGCAAGCAGGTCCATTACGCGCTGGGTCCCGAATCTCTCACCCTCTTCGCCGGCTTCGGTCAAGCCGTCAGTATAGACCATCAGCACATCGCCCGGCTCAAGATCGATCTCTTGCTGGGCATACTGCGTGCCTTTCCTGATCCCAAGCAGAATGCCGTCCGAGAGCAACACTTTACACTCGCCTGTACGGACGCTGTAGTGAATAGCCGGTTCGCAGCCCGCATTGGCATAATGCAGCTTCATCGACTTGAGATCAATTATGCCATAGAAGAGACTGATGAACATGTCCGAACGAGTATCCTCACAGACAATGTTGTTCGTCTTCACCAATACATCTGCCGGATACGCGTATTCGTGAGCATATGCGCGAAGCACGTGCTTACCCATCGTTGTATACTCGGCGGCTTCAACGTCGCTGCCGGCTACATCCCCAAGTGCGATCCCAAGCATATCCGGTCCGACTTTGATAAAGTCATAATAATCACCGCCTACTTCCTGAGCTGGCAGGAATTTGTGGCCTATATCCAGCCCTTTTATCTTTGGCGCCTCGGCAGGCACCAGACGCTGCTGAAGGATTTCCGCAATCTTATACTTCTGCCTGTAGATGCGGGCATGACGTATCGCAATGCCCGCAAGCTCACCGACAGGACGCATGAGGTCCTGCTGTGACTTTACAAATGTGCGGGTCTCCCGGGAAAAACCGACCGCAACCCCGACAATTTTTCCATGATGCTTGAGAGGGATTGCGACGGCAGTCTTGAACTTTTCAGCACGTGAGATGTCCGTACGCAAAAGATCAGACTTGTTGACATCACGTACGGTGAACTTCATATTGGTCTTTTTGACTCGATGAGCAAATGGAGCAGCAACATCATAATATACAAATTTGCGCCTGCTCTTTAATCCAAGGCCATGCCCGAGCCGGAAACGACCGCTGAGTTCGTCCATGAGCAGTATGGAACATACCTCAAGCTGGAAGACACGGCAGATAACCTCCGATACCCTGTGCATTACCTCGTCCAGATTGAGAGTGGATGTCACAGTGCGCGATATCTGCAAAAGGCTGTCGAGCTGTTTGGTGCGGCGATTGACACGGGCATACAATCGGGCATTTACTATTGCGACCGCCATCTGGTTGGCGACAGTGCTGAGCAGTTCAAGGTCGCGCTCATCAAAAACTCTCTCCGGGTCGGTCGTGTTGACATTGAGCACACCTATTATCACACCCTTGGCTTTGAGCGGAACGGACGCAGCCGAGGTGATATTATCTCGAAAGAAAGGCATATGGAAACGAAGATCGCTGTGCGCATCACTGACCAGAACACTCTCACCGTGTTCTGCAACCCACCCAGCTATACTGTATCCAACAGGCTGTTTGGTATTCTCGACCCACTTTCGGGCAATGCCGCGAGAAGCCACAATCTCCAGCCTGCCGGTTTCCTCACTTATGAGCATCAATGAACCGGCATCCGCCCCAACAGCCGCCATTGACTGCTCAAGAGCGATATCCAGCAGCTTGTCGAGGTCCAGAGTTGAACTTACTGCATGGCTGACCTGATTGACCAGCGAAAGCTCTTGAATCTTGCGATTTGCCAGACTGATCAAATCGCTCGGCTCCGCACCAGACATTTCTGCGCTCGGGCCAATGTTTTTCCACGCCGCAAGAGCCGCTTGGCTGGCTACAACATGGGCAAGCTCAATGTCACCGGGAGCAAATGTCCTCGAGTCCTCCGACAGGGCAACGAAAGCGCCTAAATTTGTCTCACCAACCCTCATAGGCACGCTCAAAACAGCGGATATCCCTAGCTTCTTCAGGTTCAGCGTCAAATTCTGGTTCTTACCGTAAGAGTTTGGGTAGATCACCGGGGCAGACGAGTCAAGCGATTCACGGGCAACAGACTTTGCAGTGGCAAGTAAGCCAGGTTTATTACTCAGGCCATTATTGCCTACCGCTACAAGCTTGCCATTTTGATCTTTTATGAAGACTACTGTCTTGGAGACACGCAGCAGAGTCGCGCCTGCCTCCGCAGCAGCAGGAAACGCGACACTGCCATCGGCAGCATCAAGAGTCTTGGACAAATTGGAAAGAGCAACTACAATCCCATATCGGTCCTCAGGCGAATTGCCGCCGTCAGCCTTAGTGATGCCTTTTAGCATTTCGTGTCTCCCACGGGCGGGATAAAGCGGATTTTGAAGTATACCTGGGCTGAGTATATCACCAGCCGGGCACACTGTCAACAACCTGTCTATAAAAATAAATGCAATCCCTCCAAGCATACATCTGGAGGGATGCCGAACTCTCTATATATTATTCTGCCATTCCAGCGGCATTTCTATATAGGTGATTGTGTTACTTTGTATCATCCAACGAGCAATAGTCCGTACGCTCCGAAACAGGTTCGACTGGCTCATACGGATCCTCGCCGCCGACTGCAAGATACCAGTATGCAGTGGACGCATATAGCGTCGGGCGATCATTCGGCCAGTATTTCTCGATATCGCCCTCGAAGCTCCTCTGGAACGGCACACTGTCCGCTATCTGCCAGCGGTTCAGACTGGCCCACCTGTTATCTGGAGCCTGGCGAGTCTGATTATGAAATGCATCCTGGAAATAGTCCGGTGAGCACCAGGCGTAACCGAAATAATCCTCAGAACCGGTGCCGAATGTGGACGGGAACTTTTCGCCGTCGATGAAGAACTTCTCGTCGCCTTCGCCCCACCAGCCGCCTTTGGGATTGCGCACATCCAGCATCACTCCAACAAAACGACCCCGGCCGCTTGTCTTGAGCATGGTCCAGTCTATTGCGCGTTCAGGCTCCGTCGGAAGAAATGCGTCCCTGTGCCATTTCGCATGGAAGCGCATCAGATCATTAATGTCGCGTGTGAGGGGAGCGCTGGCTATACTCAGCTTGACCGGGAATGCCTTTGCGCCATCATTTTGAAGCTCGATCGCCGCATCCTTTGCAAAAGGCATATACCACAGACAATACATCTCCTTGTCGGTCACACCCATCGGCAGAGATTTATACTTCTGGATACCGGGAGCCGCGCCAAAGAAATCGCCGAGCGGAACCCATACGCTGGGCAGCTTCTCGCCATCCCAACTTATCTTCAATACAACCTCGCGAAGCTGCTTTTCTGCATTTTCGCCCCATGCAGGGTCTATAGCCAGTCTGATGGCTGTTATTGCACGGGGACCGGTGAGTTTGGTCACGACATTGTTGGACCCGGGCGCAAGGATCAGAGACTTGGTCTCCGATGTCTCGCCTTTTCTGACACCAGCCGGGTCACGGCCGAGCCTGAACGTCATGAACTTGTCCGTCTGCTTGAGAGCAGCCTTGTCTTCGGGCGACATATCTTTCTTGAATGTCGGAACGATTGTGTCCTTGGGAAAGGTTGTATACGTGAACTGGAAATAGCCTCCCCAATCCTTCTCGGCCATGATCTTACAGGACCTCTGGTAAGGGATCGGAACATACCAGTTTCTGCCCAGAGCAACAATGTTGATAAGTGAAGGCAGATCAAATGCATCAACACTGTAGTCAAAATAGCTGTGGAACGGCATGTCGATTACAGGTTCGGGAGCCCCATCGAGATATATTTTTAGCTTCCCCCTGCCTGCCAATGCGCTCCATATGCGCCATATGCAGCCGGGACCTTCCATCTCGGCAAAGACCGACTCATCACCCTCCATTCGGATGACGCCGCCGCCATCACCATTTGCATCCCATGCCACATACTTGCCGGTCGACTCGTCATACTTACTTGCACGGTCATAGCTGGAAGCCTGCTGACACTTCTCACCCATAACCGGAAGCGCCGCAAGCCCCTCAAGGTCGGTGTATCTCTTTACGAGATCGACATAGCTGAACTCAGCAGAGCACGCCGGAACAGCAAAAGTGATGCACATCAATACTGCCAACCAATTCTTCAAGTGATTCCTCCTGTGCGTATTGCTCATATTCTTCACATAAAAGCTCATGCATAACTTAACGGATGACGCTGGAGGTTGTCAAGTGTAATTATTGCGCATAGCCATCTCAGCTCAGATTACCATAGCTCCTTCAGCAACTCGATCATATACCTGAAATTCTCAAACTTGGCATCGGCAGGAACGGCGTGATCTATTCCCGGAATCCAGCCGCCGCGCGAATATAGCGCCTTCGCCTTGGGCACGATCTCCGCCTCGACCTCACTGCGTCCACGGCTCAAAACACGCTTGTCGATTCCACAAAAAAAGCTAAATCCCGGGAATTGCTCCGCGTATGACACAAGATCCTGCTCGGAAGCAATCTCCACGGGACTGGTGCCATCGATGCCTGACTCGATCCACAAAGGAATAAGCTCGGATATGTGACCGTCACAGTCAACGGTGACGGTCTCCGCGCACAGTCTCCTGGCTTCCTGGATAAGCTCTTTGTACCTGGGAACAAACTTCTCACGCACCACGGACGGTGACACCATCGATGCGGTCTTATACGCCATATCTTCACCAATTATAAAATTGTCTATCCTCGCACCTGCGACATGCGCTCGAAGAAGACGGATATTGTAGTCCAAGATGAAGTCGAGCATATCATCGATCAGATCGGGCATATCATAGAACGCAACTGACAGCCCCTCAAAGCCAAGCCACTGCCTCATCGTCCAATAAAACCCTTTTATTGCAAGCAGATACGGCCGCTCGGATGTGTGGGTGGCATGGATCGCGTCGTCGAAACCATCCATCCTCCGGCCTGGGTCTTCAGGGTTGTAGCGTTCCTTCATCTTGATGAAGTCTTCACGGCTCTCGACAGGAAACTTCAGCCATTTGCGCGTGACGAACCCGCTGTCCTGCGCATCGATGCCGTCCATGCGCAGCGCACCCTCCTCGTCATAATAGGTCACGTGGCCGTCCTTTTCCTCCACGACCTGCTTCTCGAAGAGAGGATAGTGAGAAACATACAGAGGGATACCTTCGAACCAATCATAGTCCAGGAGATCCTCCGTTTTCACACCCTCAGGGTGACCCTGTTTCAGCCACTCGTCCATCGTGGCCTGGCGGATCGGGAAGTTCCAAATGAACGGTTTGTCGGGCCGTTTGAAGTTCATGATTGCGGTGAAGCGTTCTCTAGGTGTCATATTGCAGGCTGCCTCCTGTTCCGCATATTGTATCACGGCAACAGAGGCAATACAATAATAACAAATCAGTTCAGAAGAATGCTCGGCGGGAAGGACGCACTCCCATAACACACATCTAAGCGAAGGATTATTCCGCATGAGCGAAGGTGGAATGCCTCAAGATGATTAATCAAGTCTTGGTAACACCTCAGGCATGGAACGCGAATGACCGAAAATGACTTCGGTGACAAGCTGGTCTTTCATGGGCAGGGTGGAGGCTATATACTTGCTCCTTGCCACAACATCAAATCTGTGGGACCTGTCGGGGGTGTTGTCGCCATGTATGAAGCCGGATATGAATATGGATGGTGTTAAGTAAATTACGGCCAGAGACATGTTTCTGAATACGGAATCCAAACCGAGACGTGCAATTTACATAGCGTAAATTGCTTTGATGCCATGAATGAAAGACGCAAAATTTTAGGGGTAGGCAAAACTGTTTTCACACTGGGGATCGTCAGCTTCCTCACCGATGTCTCCAGCGAGATGTTGATCCCGATTGTGCCGCAGTTCCTGAAATTCGTTATAGGAGCCTCGACGCTCAGCATCGGGCTAATTGAAGGAATTGCCGAAAGCACGGCATCAATATTGCGTGTATGGGCAGGATATTTGGCCGACAAGTCCGGCAGGCCGAAACTGCTTACCGCAATTGGCTATGGACTCTCGTCACTGACCAAACCATTTTACCTGCTGGCTGCATCATGGCCGGATGTGCTGGGGATCAGGTTTGCAGACAGGTTCGGCAAGGGAATCCGCAGCGCTCCCAGGGATGTGCTTATCGCCGATGCGGTCGATGAGTCGAATCGGGGCAGAGCATTCGGATTGCACAGAGCTATGGATACTGCCGGAGCTGCATTGGGTCCGCTGATTATACTCATTATTGTCTGGATGCTGATAGGCAGGGCAACTCCCCATGCACTCGGCACACGCAATAGAAGCATATATCACGTCATATTTCTTGCAGCGACTGTCCCGGCAGTGCTGGCATGGCTGGTGTTGGTAATCTTCGTGCCTGAAAAGGCTCATAAAGACAGCACAACAAGGCCAGATATCAACCTTTCATCTCTGGACAGACGATTTAAGCTGTTTCTTGTAATAGTAACCCTGTTCGCTATCGGCAACTCAAGCGACGCATTTCTGGTCCTGCGTGCAAGAAGCGCACCCATCAATATGGGGTTTCTTGAGTTTCTCTGGGTGTATGTCGTATTCAATGCTGTCTCCGCGCTGGTCTCACTCAGGAGCGGGATAATATCGGACAAGATCGGCAGGCGTCCCGTCATTATAGCAGGGTGGCTGGTCTTCTCAATCGTCTATGCGGCAATGGCACGTATTAACACCACTATGGGCGTGTGGATATGGTTCACTATATACGGAATATACTACGGTATGACAGAAGGCATCCTGAGAGCCTATGCAATAGACCTGGCACCTGCTAATCTCCGAGGAACCGCTGTCGGAGCATACTATACTTTCACTGGAGTCGCACTTTTGCCGGCGAGCATCATAGCCGGTTTCTTGTGGGATAAAATCGGACCCAGCGCGCCGTTCTATTATGGCGCAGCTACCTCACTGATCGCGACTGTGATGTTGGCGCTGTTCGTCAAGCCCAGGACGGGCAATGGCGTTACCTTGATCGAACCGGAATGATATTGCTACCTCGGCAAATTTGCACCCGTAACTGATCCAACGTCACCCGCGCCCGTTGAGTCTGCAAAGCCACAGTAACCGGGACTGCCATAGCCCGGATTGTGAACATAGTTACCTGACCAGGCTGTGAAATTATTCTCGTAGTTGTAACTGAAAGGCCCTCCCGGATACTTGAAGAACGCCGCATGCCCATCGCAAAAAGCAAATGTCTTGCCACCGTTATGCCAATACTTGTTCGATGGGTCCAAATCGGCGCCGGTCGTTTGACTGAACCACTCACCGCAGGAGTCTCCCATCTCGAATATTACCCGAGAACCTTTTTCAAAAAGCAGCACTGTCGCAGAGATTTTCGGCGCCTGCTCCACGGCCTCACCCGAGATGTTTTTTGGCATCGCGTAGGAACGGACATATTCGTAGCCGGGCTTTTTGTTGACAGGACAGGTGAGCACTTTCTTGTTCTTCAGGTAATCCCAGATAGCTTTGTCCCAAGTATGCGTTCCATCATACCACTTGGGTATCCTGCCACTATTATCACTGGCATACGCCTGGATTGATTTGCCGACCTGACCTATGTTGCTCAAACATGACGCACGGTTCGCAGTCTGTTTTGCGCTGGTAAACACAGGAAAGAGTATCGCCGCAAGTATGGCAATTATCGCTATAACAACCAGCAACTCGATTAAGGTAAACCCTTTTTTCATAACAAAACCCTCCCGAGTGCAAAAGTATGCTCTATATATAGTAATATGGATTGTTATTTTGTGTTACAAATGCACTCACATCACACAACAATGCTCATTTCCCAGTAATCTTATTATGGTTCCAATACGGCTGTTTGTCAATGACCTATACAACTTTTTTGCATATACTGCCCAACTCAGCGCGCTCGTAGCTAAAAAGCTCAGCCACCTCGGACAATATAACACTGCCGCACGCAATGTTCAAACCGCCCTTGAGCTGGCTGCTTTCTCGCATCGCACGATGCCAGCCTTTGTTCGCAAGCTCAATGATATATCGGCCAGTGCTGTTTGTAAGCGCGTAAGTAGATGTGCCTGCCACCGCACCAGGCATATTCGCGACGCAGTAGTGCACCACACCCTCCTCAACAAAAACTGGGTTCGCATGCGTCGTCGGACGGCTCGACTCGAATATCCCACCCTGGTCGACTGCAATATCGACCAGCACTGACCTCGGTTTCATCAGCCTGAGCATATCCCGAGTGACAAGAACCGGCGTGCGCGCACCATGGCGCAGCACCGCTCCAATAACCAGGTCAGATTCACGCAAAACCATGCGAATGTTATAGCTGTCCGACATGATCGTGCGGACATTGGCAGGCATTACATCGTCCAGGTATCTGAGTCTGTCCAGGTTGACATCAAGCACTGTCACATTCGCACCCAACCCGGCGGCCATCTTGGCTGCGTTGGAGCCGGCTATGCCTCCGCCTATTATCGCCACATTTGCAGGAGCGACACCGGGCACACCGCCAAGCAGGATGCCCCTGCCCTCCATCGGCCTCTCAAGGTACTTTGCGCCTTCTTGAACAGCCATACGGCCCGCTACCTCGCTCATCGGCGTCAGTATCGGCAGAGAACCGTCTGATTCCTCGATTGTCTCATACGCAATGCATACTGCCTCACTATCGACCATGGCGCGTGTCAGCTCTTCACTTGCGGCAAAATGAAAGAATGTGAAAATCACCTGGCCCTTGCGTATCAAAGGGTATTCGCTCGGGATTGGTTCCTTTACCTTCACGATCATATCCGCAGCCGCGAATACTTCCTCAGCTCGACTGACCATACGCGCACCGGCCTCGGTGTATGCATCATCCGCCACACCGCTCCCTCGACCCGCATCGGTCTCAACCACAACATCATGGCCGCCACTGACCAGTGACTCCACTATCGCAGGAACCATAGATACGCGATACTCACCCTCTTTCGTCTCTTTTGGAACACCTACTATCATTACAATCCCCCCTGAAAAACCTGCCGCCCGGTTCAAGCTGTAACCCGGCGCAATATACTATAAAGCATAACGCTTTACCCATATAGCCTGCAACTATATTATATAATATTTTATGTAGCATTATACGTCCGTCCGGCATCAACCGGCAAGCGTATTGCAAAAAATGTGAAATATCATAGAAACCATGCCCCGCCATTGGGTAACCTATCTTTGTAGGACGACTGGAGATGTGTCCACAGTCGTCTCGTGGAGGTGGAAAATGGCTGGGGCAAAGACGAGCCTTACGGCTGTTATCATAATAGTTTTCCTCGGGCTTATGGCTTCGGGAATGGCCTGGGGAGCACGCACTGACTTTGAACTCGATTCACTACGCGGACTGAACGGAGTATATGTGATCGTCCAGACTATCAGCCCAGAAATTATGAAAGATGGGCTTACAGTTGATATGCTGAAATCGGCGGTTACAAAAAAACTTAACACTGCCGGAATAAAAATGCTGCCTAAGAGCGATTCACTCTCGTCAAAGGACGGCATTCTTTTGATTGCACTGAGTTCGATCAAGAGCAAGACCGGAGTGCACGCCTGCAGCATCGACGCAGAGCTGATTCAGGTCACTACACTTGCCCGCAACCCGGACAAACCCTGCCCTGCAACAACCTGGGCAAGCGGGATTGTGGCTGTAGTCAGTCCGGAGAATGTCGGGCATCTGAGCGATACCGTGGGTGAAGTAGTTGACGAATTTATACACGACTATCAATCGGCCAATAATACATCGGGCGCGGGACCAACAATTTCAGGTGATAAGGTATTGTAGAATACTGCGTCGGATTTCGGTTTGATAGGTTTCAGTTCGGCTCAGCAGGAGCTTCGCCCTCCCAGTAATAAGCTTACCGGGAAGGGAAACTCCTTCTGAGCTCTATTTGCTCTCGTAAAATCGAGGTGTTTTTGATCGTAAGACTATGAACTATCCGACCATTAAACCGTTTTCGTAAACTAGAACTCAGGCGGAAGCTCCTTGATTTCGGCATATGAGAAGACTGGACCGTCAAGGCAGACAAATTTGCTGCCAATATTACATCGCCCACACTTGCCTATGCCGCATTTCATCTTCATCTCGAGCGTGGTGTAAATCTGCTCGTTGGTAAACCCGAGATTGGCCAGTTCCACCAATGCGAACTTTATCATAATGGGAGGACCGCACGTGATAGCAATCGTGTTCTCCGGTTTTGGAGCAAGTTCCTTGAGATAACCGGGAACATGGCCGACATGGTCTTTCCAGTCGTCATCGCCCTGGTCTACCGTCAAATACAGTTTGCCCTTGGTATTCCACTCGTCATACTCATACTTGTAGCAAAGATCACCGGGAGTGCGAGCGCCGTATATGGTCATGATATCCGCATAGTCTGCGCGGTTGTCCAGGCAGAAATTGAGCAGCGAGCGCATAGGAGCCATGCCGATGCCGCCTCCTATAAAGAGCAGGTTCTTGCCCTTCCACTCGTTATATGGGAACCAGTTACCAAGCGGCGCACGGATTCCCACTATATCGCCCTCGCTCATCTCATGAAGAGCCTCCGTTACAGACCCCACTTTCTTCACAGAGAACTCGATATAGCCCTTGCGGGTGGCGCTGGAGGTCAGGCAGAATGTAGACTCCCCTACCCCAAACACCGAGACCTCCTGAAACTGACCGGGCTCGTAATGGAAGCTCTCGCAAAGCTGCTCGTCTTGGAAGACCACCCTGAAAGTCTTTGTGTCCCAAGTCTCCTCGATTATCTTCTCGATTACGGCCAGCTTCGGCTCGTACGGATTGCATGTGCACGCATGCGTGCTTGATTTTTCAGTTGTTGTTTGTGTCATGTTATTACACCCAATCTAACGACGTCTTGCCTGCGCAATCTCTGATCGCGCTAAGAAAACGCCAAAAGTGAATAATATTATGCCAAGGCACCGGATAAACCAAATATTGGCGTCTGTTGGCAGTAAACGAAACAGATTCTCCCTCGCATGGAAGTTCGATGGATCCTTAGCATGCGAATCCAAAGCGACAGGAAACAATACTAGATATAAGCCCACAACGACTGTCATAATAATCAGCAACCACGTGAAGATTCTGTTCATTTGTAGCTCCTATACACCATGAATCAGATTACCACGCTCGGTGTAGCAGAAACTTGTTCCCGATACAAATTGATGAAACTAACATGTTCTGAAGCATCTCCGCAAACTGTTCCAAGCGAACGTCCACCACGCGCAAAGCAGATTCCTCACTAATCCGAATTGCTGATACATCTCAATCAATACAATACTGCAATTCGGATTATAAGTTCGGAATTACTATGTGTGAACAAAAACTTTAGGATTAATGCTTCAATCTGCTTTTACCGGCTCCTCAGCACGCTCTTTCGAGCATGTACGAGTAAGCACGTCGCGGATGTCCACGTTCACCGGGCACAACTCCACGCATCGACCGCAGCCCGTGCAGCCAACTACACCGAACTGCTCATGCTGATACTTGAACTTATGCAATAGCCTCTGGCGTGAGCGCGGGAGCTGATTGTTGCGCGGGTTATGACCGGCGCCCATAAGTGTAAAGTCTTCAAACTGGCAGGTGTCACGGCAGCGATAGCGCTCGGTGCACGAGCCGCAGGTCTCATCCTGTATATCGAAGCACGAGCAGCTCGGACACATATAGCTGCACATTCCACAGGCAATGCACTTCTGCGAAATTTCGTCCCAGACCGGGTCTTCCCAAGCGAGATTGTCATACAACGCCTTGCCTGCAAACGGCAGCTTCTCGCACTTGGCGAAGAGGTCCCAAACTTGATTGCGAGCTATCGTATCAGCCTCACTCGGCTCACCAAAATATGCCCCCGTGATAATTTCCTCACCCTTTGCGCTGATGCCCTCGACATAGAATTTGTCGCCGAGGTCATACATAAGCACATCGACACTGTCTTTCCATTTCTCGACATCATCCACAGAATTGCAGAACCAACTCCAACGCTTTTCGGCAGGCATTACGGCCACCAGCACTGTGTTCTCGCGGCGAGCAGCATAATACGGATCTTTGAATTTGTCATCCAGAAACACCTGATCCAACACACGAATTGCCGCAGCATCGGGCAGCCACATACCCAGCACAACCGTAGATTTACACTCTGGAACTGCCGGTTCGACCTTCGGTCCCTCAGCGCCTCTGCAGACCTTGAACAAAGTCTCATAGCGCGGCAGGAACCAGTCTTTGGGCGGCATCATGGATTTGCTGCCGTCGATAATCGGCTCGTCACCGGCCTTGATTTCCCTGAACTCAGCAGGTGCGTCTTTACGCTCCATAGGAGCCACAATTATATGTGACTGCATCAGTGCAGCTATCCAATCCTGAGTTTTATCTTTTGAGATGATTTTCTCGCTCATATGTACCTTCTTGGTGCCGGGTGTCGGGTACCGGGTGTCAGAATTCCCGTTCCAATCAGCCTGCATTTCTTAATAAAGCATTACGCAAAGCATAAAGCTGCTTTCCAAGCATTGTTGATTGCTTTGTAATCTCTTGTGAGATGTCAAATGCAATATATCCAAGCCTGAGTGCTATCTCTGTCTGAGTATCGAGTTCGGCAATGGAACCCTGAGCCATTGATTATGATGTAGGTACTCTTTCAAATGCTCGCGAGCTTGCCCCTCGGCAATATTGGATGGAACGGAAACGGCCGCTCGCTGCATCTGACTCGCCAGACCATACGTCTCAGATTTTGGAAAGTCACTTGTGACCTTATAAATCAGTTCCACCAGGTCAATGCCGGATTGCCAAACCCTCAAGTCTCGATAACTTTTAATGTTTTCAGCCATCTATTTTATTATCCGCTCACCCATTACCAGCACCCGGCACCCGAAACCTCACACCTACCCATGATGCGCAGGGTCAAAATCGTTTTCATTATACTGACCCAGCACGGGAGATTCCTGATTCGGGTCGCCAGCCTCATAATCGTATGTCTTCTTGACAGCCTCTGCCATCTCACGAGCTAGCTCGGCTATGGGTATGCCAACCGGGCACACTCGTTCGCATTCACCGCAGCCTATGCATCGTCCCACTAAGTGCATCATCCTGGTGGCATGGAACATCCATGCCTCTTCGGCAGTTGCTTTCTTCGCGGTCCACTTAGGCTCGACTCGGTCGGCAAAGCAGACCTTGCAGTAACAAGCAGGGCAGACCTGGCGGCATGCATAGCACCTAATGCATTTCGAGAACTGTTCATTCCAATACGCTTTGCGCTCCTCGGCAAGCTCCGGGATCAGGCTCTCACGGATTTCCGATGGCTTGGCGGCTTCACCCAGCTTGACATCGAACATTGCAGGCTCACGCTTGGTGCACACAAGACACATATCGCGCAGGCAGTCTGAACAGGAAAGCGTATAGTCGCAGCTCGTCGTGCTGACTTTCAGGCCTTCATTCGTCCAATCCAGACCTGTTACATCCTGCAGATGGAAGTCCTGGCTGTCGAGATTGAATGCATCCACAACACCTGCACATCCCAAACCAATTATATACACGTTCTCACGCTTGATCTGCTTTTCCTGGATGAGAGCAATTATGCTCCTGATGTCGCATGGTTTGGCTACTATACCGACTTTCTTGTCTGCAGCCAACTTAGGCAGATATATAGCCAGGTTGTTGACGCATGCAGGATTCCAGACGAGTTTGTCTACATCCTCGGCCTTATCTATGAACACAGGCGTAGTCTTGAACGGCACGCTGCCCGCGCCCCAGCCTATGACAACGCTGAGATCACTGCTTTCAAGCGCTTTTTTTGCTTCTTCTCGAATCTTGTTCTCTATATCAGACATATTGTTTCCTTGGTTGGCAATTGGCAGTTAGCAGTCGGCAGTCGCCCATCGGCTAACCGTCAACTGTCAACTGATAACTAAGGTGTGACACCTTCAAATGGCCCTAATTTTTTGATTTTTTCGGTCATCTCGGTCACAAGCTCGGCAAACCGATTTCCCTCGGAGGCCGATACCCACTCGAAATGGAACCTCTCCTCCGGGATTCCCAGGCTCTTCAGCAAATCCTTGACGAGCGCTATCCGGCGGCGGGCATAATAGTTACCCTTGGCGTAATGGCAGTCGCCCGGATGACATCCGAGCACCATCACTGCATCGAAACCCTTCTGAAAGCCCTTCAATACGAACATCGGGTCGACACGGCCGGAGCACGGCACACGCACGATCCTTATAGTCTCAGGATAATGCAATCGCGCGCTCCCGGCAAGGTCAGCACCAGCATAGCTGCACCAGTTGCATAGTATGCCGAGTATTCTCGGCTGCCACTCACTCTTTGCGCCAGCATCTTGGGTCGCATTCTCAATAACTGCTGTTTCTTGTGTCATATTATCTCTCTGTTATGTCGGCTGTCGGGTGTCGGCTGTTGGCAGTCAAAATCGGTTGTCGACATCGGTTTAGCCGCCAATTGCCAACCACTAACTGCTGACTATTTCTTCACAACATATCCGGGTTTGAGTTCGCCTATGCTGCACAGCGAAGTGTTGAGCTGGACAGGCTTGCCGTCAGGACCCGTTCCCTCGGCTCCTGAAGTGACAACCTCCATCTCCTTTACAACCCCCACTCCATCCGCGATCCAGTAGGTACCACGCCTGTGGCCGGAGGTTATCGTAAAAGTTTTGCCCCACATATCCACTGTGCCGGATATATCGTCACTGGTATAAACCAGCTTTAAGCAATCCTTAAATGTGCCAGCGGGAACCGTAACAGCCTCTTTACCCGCACCCTTTGCTGAAACAAATGCCTTTATATCACCGGTGCGCATCATGCCGACATCCCATGACTTGCCTGAATTGGCCGCGACTGTGTTGAAATAAAAGAGCGGCGGGTCATAGGTCTGATTATCCGGCTCAGATTCGCCAGCGGAATCCTCGACTATCGAAAGTATGTGCAGCCCATCAGGACCACTGGTTATCTTCAAATCAGATCTATCAGTCGAATTGCTGCCGCTGGTCGACTTCATATCCAATGTTTCACGGTAATTATAGACCACGGTAGATGCACCCTCGTCCTGGGATATGACCTCATACACGGATGAGCCTGAACTTGTATCATACATAGTGGCGACTGTCTTGCCGCCAATCTGGATACTCGCGTTTAGCAGCTTCCAGCGGTCGTACTCCAACTTATTGCCGGGTGTGCAGATAATCGGCACAGGCGTGGCGAATACAGGTACCACAAGTGCAAACATGACCAGACCGATTAATATGTATCGGAACGATTTATTGGACAACATATTGCTCCTATTACTCATCGCTACCATTCATCCGACCTGCCGCAAGCAGAAAGCCTTACGATTCCAACCAACACAGCGACAAACAATGTCAGCCTTTTCTGCTTTTGATGTTATGGCAGTTGCTTCAATGTGTATGAACTATCAGCCGTTTTGGGACTAAAGTCCCGAAACACCTAACACATATTAGCTGTCTTCTCTTGTGCATCTCTGCTGATCTGATATGTAGTCGAGAACCATATTTATAAGCCATAAACCAACAATGAGCACAAACTCTAGCAAAGTGCTCGCTATCCACACTGCGTGTAGTCTGGAACTTGCAGGCAAAAAGGGTGGGTGTTGAACAACATACAATCCTAAAAGAGCTACCATAAATATTACAACACCCAATAAATCACAATAAATACGATAGACTAGTCCACCAATTCTTCTGCGCTCGCGCTTTCGCGCTTCCCACTTTTGCGTCCACATAGCAAATTTACTAGCGTTGTTCACCAACAAGAAACCAACCAGTATCACAATTAACGGAATCAAAACTGCAAATGCCAATAACAGAAAAACTGTATTCATTTGCACTTTCTCCCATTGCAAAATTGGCCGCGCCAAGTAGCCCGGTAATTGTCTGCCGTACGATCAAAACGCAGATCCCTAGGCTCCGCGTTCGCTCCGCTCGGAATGACTATATGCAGAACGCTGAACCGGCTCGGCAGGAGCCTCGCCCTCCCATCCACGATACTTAGTATAAAACGCGAGTCTCCTGGTCTGGACTTTCCACTCTCAGCTTTCCACTTTCCACTATCATGCTCTCAGCTATACCGGCTCGGTGGGAGCCTCGCCCTTCCGGTTTCGACCTGTAAGGCTACTTCTCCACTTTCGCCATATCTGCAAGAGCATCTATTTCCGCAAGTATCTGGCTGCCCTCGAAACCTCGCAGGCGAGCTGAGAGAGACCGGCAGGCCGCTGAACATGTTCCGCAGCCCTTGCAAACGCCCTCGTTGACAGACGCGACTGTCTTCATCACCTTGTTCTCGCGAGTTGACTTGGCTCTGTCCATCACCTCGACAAGATCAATCGCTCCAAATGGACAGACTCCAACGCACAAACCGCAGCCCGCGCAAGTGTCTTCGTTAATATATGCGATCATAGGCTCGCTCTTGATGGCAGGCTTGCTGAATAGACCTGTAACCTTGCTCGCAGCGCCGGATGCCTGAGCGACAGTATCGGGAATATCTTTCGGATACTGGCATGCTCCAGCCAGATATATGCCGTCTGTCAATACTTCTACAGGCTTGAGCTTGGGATGAGCCTCACTGAACCAATTATACTGGTCGTTAGAGATTCCCAGCTTTCGCGCAAGATCCTTGGCATCGACCTGCGGCTCCATGGCCGTCGCCAATACGACAAGATCGGCTCGAACCTCAACTGGCTTGCCGAGCAGGGTATCGACTCCACGCACCACCATCTGACCGTCGTCAGGATATATCTTGCTCACGCGGCCGCGTATATAGTTTGCGCCGAAGTCTTCAATTGTCCGTCGCACGAACTCCTCATAACCCTTGCCGTTGGCTCGGATGTCCATATAAAAGACATAAGTCTCGACATCATGCAGTTTGTCCTTGACCAGAAGTGCCTGCTTGGCGTTATACATGCAGCAGACCTTGGAACAATATGCGTGGCCATGCTCGTCATCCCGGCTGCCGACGCATGATATAAACGCAATCGACTTGGGTGTCTTTCCGTCGGATGGGCGCACTATATGGCCGTCGGTCGGACCGGATGCATTCATGATCCTCTCGAACTGGATCGCTGAAATCACATCGGGATACTTACCGTAGCCGTATTCGCCCAGCTTGGCATGGTCCCAAAGTTTGAAACCGGTCGCTACCACTATCGCGCCGAACTTCTCAGTGAGCAGTTGATCCTCTTGTTCGTAGTCAATGGCGCCGGTCGGGCACATCTTCTGGCAGACCCCGCACTTGCCGGTTTGAAACATACGACAATTCTCGCGGTCGATCACAGGCTTATTCGGAACCGCCTGCGGAAACGGCCTATATATCGCGCGGCGAGTGCCCACGTTCTCGTCGAATTCACTCGGAATGCCCTTCATCGGGCACTTCTCCAGACATAGACCGCAGCCTGTGCACTTGCTCTCGTCCACACTCTTGGCCTTTTTGCGAATCGTGACCTCGAAGTTGCCGACGAAACCTTCCACCTTCTCGACTTCGGAGTAGCTCCATATATCGATCAGAGGGTGGCTGGCACAGTCTACCATCTTAGGTGTGAGAATGCATGCGGCGCAGTCGAGTGTGGGGAAGGTCTTATCATACTGGGCCATGTGCCCGCCAATAGATGGCGTCCGCTCGACCAAGACCACCGGATGACCCGCATCGGCTATATCCAGTGCAGCCTGAATACCGGCAATTCCTCCGCCGATAACCAGTGCTCGCTTCTCAATGCCTATATCATTCCTAAAGAGAGGTTGATCCTTGGAAACCTTAGCCACGGCCATCCGCACAAGCTCGATAGCCTTTTCAGTGGTTTCGGGAGTCTTCTCGTGAACCCATGAGCAGTGCTCGCGCAGATTCGCCATCTCGACCATATACGGATTCAGACCCGCATCGCCAATGCACCGCTGAAAAGTAGGCTCATGGAGTCTGGGCGAACAGGAAGCTATAACAATCCGGTCGAGCTTGTGCTCCTTGACCGCGTCCTTGACCATGTTCTGACCAGGCTCGGAGCACATATACTTGTAGTTCGTCGAGTATACTACCCCAGGAAATTCCTTCGCAGCCTCAGCCACGGCCTCCACATCCACAGTCTTAGCTATATTCGATCCACACCAGCAAACAAAAACGCCAATTCGCATATTAGTTCTCAGTTCTTAGTTTTTGGTTATTAGTTCTAGGTTGATAATTGGTTCAAGGGATATCCAGCGCAGATAAACACTCTACTCTCGAGCCCTACATTCTGTGAGTCCGAAACAGCCGAGACGCTTCTGCAGTCTATTCATTTTGTGTTACATTACCGCCCACACTTCCGGCTGTTACTGATGCTTTACCACTCGAATGGCATACAAGGTCGCCACCAACATCTTCAGTCGAAACATGTATCGATTCAACGGAGGCAGAACAGTTAAGTTCAAAGTCGCCTCCCACATCATCTAAATCAACACTGACACGCTCCGCGTTCCCAGATATCTCAACTTTGGAGTCACCGCCGACATCGTTAACTCGGAGAATAAACTCCTCAGCCGGCATATTGTAGCTCACATTGAGGTTACCGCTGACGCTATCCAGCGATAACGATGTCACAGCCTTGCGCAGCATTTCCAGTTCTTTCTCTAGCGAGGCAACACGTGATTCAAGATCATTTGACATCTCTTACCTCCAATTGTTTCGTTTCGGGACTGAACGAGCTATGCCGCAACCTCCAAACTTATCACCTTAGCAGCAGCACTATCGGCAGACGGAGGCTCAATACCTTCCTCAGCCAGACACTCCAAATGGAATAGGATCCCCTCGTGTGCCAACTCCAGTACTTCTTCTTCCGAACATCCGCAGGCTACATATCCCGGCAAGGCGGGAACCGTAAGTGTAAACGTGCCCGATGGGTCTCGCTCAATCACAACCGTAAACCGCTTCATTTTTCCCTCCTGGCCTTTTCAAACTCTTGCTTGCTGCCGGCTTGCCTAATAATGCTGGCTATATTGAGGTGTTTCGGGACTTCAGTCCCGAAATCGCCAAAGCTAAAGCAGAGCGATAAAGTCATCAACGGTTAAGCCCATATCCTGAATAATACCAGTCAGAGTCTTACGCTTGAGTATTTTGCCGGCGTGGTCGGGAATAACCACACGCCTCTTATCCGAATCCCGCAAATAAACCTTGTGGCTCCCTTTTTGACGATCCAGCCTGAAGCCTGCCCGTTCTGCAGCTCCCGAAGCTTGTTTTCCGGTAATAGCCGGTATCGCCGGACTCAAGCAGCTACCTCCACAGGCTTGACATATATATCCTCATCAGGCAGCGGTTCGTTAGCTGCTTTCAAGCTCTCCACATAGGCTTCCATGGCCTCATGTATATTCTCGACAGCCTCTTCCAATGTATCGCCCTGACTGTGACAGCCATGAAGTGCAGGAACAAATGCATGAAATCCGCCATCATCTTCGCGTTCCAGAATAACAGTATACTTCATTGCTACCTCCTAACTATCCAACCATCAGACTATCAGACTTGCCTATAGCATCCAGCGCAGAGTTCACATCCACTAAGTGACTCGCAAAGCACTTCTTCACGCCCTGCGACTCCATCGCTAGACCCAAAAGCTCGGTGAAATAGAAAACCGGCATGGTCAGGTCTTCTCCACGAAGTTTGCCTGCGGCTGCCTGACGCATTTCGAGATTGGTCATACACAATGGGCATGCAGTCACGATACAGTTCGCACCGTGCTTCTTGGCATTCGAAATAATGTCGCCAACTAGCTTGACTACCATATCGCTCTTGGCAATACCGAAACTGGCGCCGCAGCACTCGTTTTTGAAATACCACTCCACAGGCTCCGCGCCCACCATCTCCATGGCCGTATCCAGACTCTTCGGGCTTTCAGGATCGTCAAAACCAAGCACCTTGGGTGGGCGGATTAACAGACACCCGTAATAGCACGCAGGTTTAAGTCCAGATAGCTTTCGGCTGGTCTTTTCGGCAACCTTTTCGAGCACTTCTGGATAGGAAAAGACTTCCAGAGCAGACTTGACGCCTATCTTGCCTGTATATGGCTTTGCCAACTCTGAATTGATCTGGTCGCGAAGGTCGGAATTCGCTTTCATCTCGACCTCGGCGCTGCGCATGCGATTATAGCACGCTGCACATGGTGCAACCACATCCAGACCCATGCTCTCGGCTATTCCGAGGTTTCGCGCCGGAAGAGCTATACTGAGCCTGTGGTCGAGGCTGTGAGCGGATGTTGCACCGCAGCAGTTCCAGTCGGGTATCTCGATCAGCTCAATCCCAAGGTCCTCCGCAACAATTTTGGTGCTCTCGTTGAACTCTTTTCCTGTCGATTCCAGGCTGCAGCCTGGGAAATATGCGTATTTCATCGATTGTTAGTCCTCAGTTGTCGGTTGACGGTCGTCGGTCAAAAGCAGATTCTTCGCTGCGCTCAGAATGACTTATTTGGTACGTTTCATCATTTGCTAATCGAATAATGTATAATTAGACGTCCTGCCTCTGTCATTCCGAGGAGGAACGACGAGGAATCTGCTGTTCATACCAGCTATCACTCAAGTCGTTCCAAGTCGCATTGACATTTTCTATCATAGAAATTTTCTTTGCCCTGATCCAAGATTTTATTTGCTTTTCGCGTTCGATTGCACTGATCGCATCGCCGCATTCTTCAAAATAAACAAGCCGGTCAACATTGTATTTGCTCGTGAAACCATCAATCAGCTTGTGTTTGTGCTCATATACACGCCTTAGCAGGTCTGACGTGACACCCACATAAAGCGTTCTTGACTTGTTTGCCAGTATGTATATATAGAACTGCTTTTTAGTCATCACATTGGGTCAAAGCAGATTCTTCGCTGCGCTCAGAATGACATATTTGGAACGTCTCGCTTTCCAGCTTTAGAATGACTGAAACTGAGACGTCTCGCATTCTAGTCCGGACTTTCCACTTTCAGCTTTCCACTCTCCACTCTGGGCTCTTGGCTCTCAGCTCTTCTTGAACAGCCCTCGCACCTCGGTAAGTCCTTTCACTCTACTGGGAATCAGGCCGAGCTTGCCTTTAAGAAACATTATGATTCCAGAGAAAACATCAGAAAAAAAGTCGAGGGTCCTGACCTTGTAGATTCCCATAAGGCCGATCTCATGTGCACGGCCATGCCAGGTTACCTGCCTCAAAAATTCTTTGTGAAACTTCAATACATTCGGCTGCTTGATATGCTTGCCCTCTTTGACGGCTATCTGGCGGCAGGCATCCATCACCTTGGAAAGAGCAACTCCACGCGGACAGCGTGTGGCACAGGTCTCGCAACCGGCGCATAGCCAGATGGTCGAGCTTTCAAGCACTTCGTCCTTCATGCCTAGCTGAGCCATACGCATTACTTGATTGGGAGCAATATCCATACTAAATGCCGCCGGGCATCCCGCTGTGCACTCGCCGCACTGATAGCAGCTCATCACGTTCTCGCCGCATATCTCAGCGATCTTTTGCTTGAATGCGGGATCGATTTCGCAGCCTGGCGAACCCAGAGAGGATACATCCTGTTTTGTCTCGGAAGTCAACATATGCGCCTGCCTTAAAGTTGTGGAGCAATTTTACCATAGACATGATAGCATTGGAAATGATACAGCGTCAAATAGAATCGACCCTCAAAATGCTCTGGCCGACACCTATTTGATCGCCGATTTGCAGCCTGTGTTCCCGCACTCTCCGGCCTCCGACCCATAGACCGTTTTTACTGCCGAGGTCTTTGATATTCCAGGCTGTTCCGTCCCAGATGATCTCGGCATGACTGCGGCTGACCATAGTGTCCTGAATAAGCAGTATATCACATCCTGCCTCACGGCCTATCTTGATCGAGCCGGGTCCGAACCTGAACTGTTGATCCATATGAGGACCGCCGATCACTGTCAAGGAAAGGCTTCCTGTCGCAGTCGGTTGGACAATCGTCTGCTGCGGAGCCGTATATGTCGGGATTGACTGCGATTGAGGCTGATTATCGAACCACCTCTGTTGGGACTGCGGGGTCGATTTTAGCGAACTCGTATATGCGCCCGCTTTTTGATGGAATCGTAGATTGAACCGTCCGAGTGTGAGCAGATCGCCGTCCCTGAGTTGAGACGACTGTGTTACAGAACCATTTACGCCCACACTCACTCCATTCGCGCTCTGCACGGTCACATCGTTGTTTTGAAGCAGCAAATATGCATGCTGTTTGGCGAGTGATGGGTCGCCGAAGAGAGGTATGTCGGCAAGCTCGTCGCGGCCGATAATGGTGGTCGGCTTGGTAAGGATAAAGCTCTTGCCCTCCTTGGGTCCGCTGAGGACTGTGACCCAGTTCTGCTTGGCTATATCCTCGACAAGTGCGACTGCCGCGCCTGTTGCAGCGCCCATAAGGATAAACCCGATAAACCTGCTTGCACTGCCGCCGTCGGTCACTGAAGCGATCATATCAAACAGAAATCCACCCGCAGCGCCTCCAATCAGACCACCGAGCATGCTCATCCTGGCGCGCCGCCATGAACCCATAGCAAACCCGACGCCCATGCCCCCACCCGCGCCGATCACTGCCCAGCCGATTGTCCTGCCGATTATGACTCCCAGCACAGGAAGAGTGAGAGCCATAGCAGAAAATGCAAGCTGGCCGATGATGCCTGCGATTGTTCCCGCCAGAGCGCCTATCGCTGCCGCAGTCGCCATTTTAATGATGACCCGTTTGGGTGGCGAGGTGAGTTCATCCGCGACAAGCAGCACCCCACCAAGCATCGCCGCAAAAGATGCGCCAAGCAGCACAGCACTAATAAACACATTTTTTGCCGCACCGGGCATCGGCATATTAGTGCTTGACTCTTGCTGGACGTATGACGGATTGAAGATCAAAAAGACCATCAATCCGGCCAGTGCACCTGCAATACTGAGCAATACTAGACGGGAAATACGTACGTTTTGCATCTCAAATGAAAACAATAATCAATATACAATATCAAATACTAAATCAAGTTATGCTATCGAGAACCAGATAGACCTGTCCTTTTTCGGTCTTTTTGACTCTGCCTGTCACGCTGATCTTTTTGCCGATGTCATTCTCAGGGTCAAGCTCAGCCCGGCCAGTAACATATATACAGCCGGTGGAATCGCATACCGCCCAGTCACTTCTGGTTACCGGAGGGCCATTCTTTGTGTTTGCATCATTCGGATCAGGCCGGAAACCTCTGTAAGTTCCGTCTATCCGAACTCGTCTGCCCTCAAACTCTTTTACACGCTTGACGACTTCCTTCACAGTCAATGGAACCAGTGCCGGCGTCTTCTCGTCCACTGTGAACTTTACGCTTACTGCAGGCGGTTTGTCACCATTAGGCGTCAACTGAACGCTCACAGCGTAGGTTCCTGGACCAACTGCTTTTCCCTTATCGTCTTTCTGGTCCCAGGTGGCAGTGAATGTCTTAACCTCGTCGGGTTGGAGAGTAAGGCTCGTTAACATTTGAAGATATACTCTGTGCTTGCTCAGAGTGTATATTTCACGGTCTGATAGAGTGATCCATAGATCAAACTGTTTACTACTTGGAAATGTGTATGTGATCGGCTTGTCGGTGGTGTTGCGTACGACAAATGTGAACTCAACGGGCGCACTCACGGCATAGCTGTCGGCAGAGGTCTTGACACCCTGAAGCAAACCACTGGGATATGCCTCATGCGCAGGGATCGAAGTCGAACCCAGCACAATAAACGCTGTAATCAGGAACCGCGGAATCATAATTACACCTCCTGGATTGGATTCTACTTCCGGTGTGATCAGATATCGCACCCGATCAGTGGCTCGGCAGGAGCCTTGCCATCCCAATCTATTTCCTAACCCCTATTGCCTGTTTCCTGCCTTCGCCTTATTCCAGATGCAGTCCATCTCTTCTAAGGATAGGTCACTGACACTCAGACCAGCCTGCCTGGCATGATCCTCTATTTGAGTGAAGCGCTCCCTGAACTTGTCGAGCATTGCACGAAGGGACTCCTCCGGGTCGATCTCCTCATGCCTGGCGACATTTACTATTGTAAAGAGCAGATCGCCTATCTCTTCCTTTACTTTTGCTTTATCATTGCCGGCAATCGCTTCTTTGAGTTCGTCGGTCTCTTCCTCGATCTTGCCGAAAATGGAATGTACATCCGGCCAGTCGAAACCTGTCTTGGCTGCTTTCTTACTCATCTTGGCCGCACGCATAAGAGCCGGAAGACTCTTTGGAACACCATCAAGCAGCGATTTCCTGTCTTCATAACCCGGTTCGGTATGCTTGATCTTGTCCCAGTTTGTGAGCACATCTTCCACACCAGATATCTGCGTATCGGCGAATACATGCGGATGCCTGCGCTGGAGCTTCTCGCGAATACCCTTGCAAACACCGGCGATATCGAACTGACCACACTCGCTCGCTATCTGGGCATGCAAAAGCACCTGCAGCAGCATATCGCCGAGTTCATCCTCAATTTTGACCGGGTCACCTGTCTCAATTGCCTCGACGACCTCGTAGGTCTCCTCTATTGCATACTTTCTGAGAGATTCATGGGTCTGCTGGCGATCCCAAGGGCAGCCGTCGGGTCCGCGCAGTTTTGCAACCGTCTCCACCAGTTTAGTCCACTCTTCACATGTTCTGTCTTGCGTCATTACTTCCTCTTGACTACTGTCTTTCCCTCATAACGTCATAGTGTCTTGGTTATTTGCCTGTGCGAAGGAAAATTGTTTCACACGGCGGTTCCTGCAGCAAGCTCTGTGCTATGGCATGGGCAACATGATAGTCCCCAACTGTCTCACGCATAATCCCCACAACGGTCAGGTCTATCTTGCCCGTATCGAACATCTTCATAAAACCGATAATGGGATCGCGCACACGCTCGATGACATGCTCGACCTTGACACCATACTGCTTACCGATTCTGCTCGATTCCCTGGCAGCATCCGCCGCAGCAGCCTCGGCATCCGGACGAGGAGCGTCTATGGGCTCCGTACGGGGCACAACTATCAGTGAGACAACAGTTATCAACGCACCCTCACCCTTGGCCAGTCTGCAAGCATGCTCAAGAGCATGAACCCACGAACCTACCGCAGGTACAACGGCATGTTTGGAATGAGCTGAGTTTTCGGCAACAGCCCCTTTGACCAAAGACACTTCAAAACTCGCGGCCTCAACAAGAGACATCGCATCAGACTCATCCATTCGCGGCACTGTCGGATCAGAATCGTCAATGCTGACTACCGCGTAATCTGCGTTGAGTCGGCCAACAAACTCGATCAAGCCTGTTGACTTGGCTCTTACACGCTCAACATGTCCGAATACCTTAAATCCCAACTCCGAAACCATTGCCTTTGCCTGATCCAATCTTTCCTGACCCTCGGACTCACGTTCGGGCAGTGGAGTGCCTATAGGCATCGACCTCGGAACTTTTATTAGATCGACAAGATGCACCTCAATGCTTTTCCCGACAGCCAGTCTGCATGCATGACTGACAGCGCTCTGCCATAAGCCCAGCATCGGCACCACAGCCGCCAGCCTTGCCTTGCCGCGCTCGGGTGTCAGTTCCTCAAGCTCAAGTGATGCGCGTGCCTCTGCTACCGTCTCGGCTATGGGAAGCTGCGACCTTACACCAGGCACCTCCTTGCCTATCTCTATAGACTCAGGTGAAAGCGCCGCAACAATTATGCGTGCATTGCGCTCCCTGATGTATTTGAACGCATCAGCAAATGTCTCCGCACCTTTGGCAGTAATCTTTACCAGCGCAGAGCAGTCGATTATTATCCCCGTCGGATGATTCTCCAATAAAAGCGCAGCGGCAGCCTGGATGGCAGGCCATATGTTGCTCTTTATGCTCCCACGAAGGGTTATTGTGTCTTCTCTTGCTTCAATAATCATTATCTCTCCAGATAATACCTGACGTTGGTCACTACGATATCGCGTCTGAACATTAAAGCAACCTTAAGGAAAAATCCCGACTGGCCATGCAAAGCTTTATGCCACCACTTGAGCGGCACAAACTCCGGCACGACAACCGTCACAATATGCCCAGGACGCTCCTTCTTCGCCTCCTCAAGATAAGCCAGAGTCGGACCTATAACCGATCTGAAAGGAGATTCCAAAATGACCAGCGGCACCCCAAGACCAAATTGCTCCCAACGGTCACGTATGAGCGGAGTGTCATTTGGGTCGATCTCTATATATAGCGCACGGCAGTCATGAGAAAGAGTTCGCGCATATTCCAGCGCCTGCAAAATTCCCTTGTGAATGCCTGATGTCAACACAATCGCAGTCGTGCGCACCGGCTCCGGCTCAACAAACTCGGTTATCCTGAGCTGATCGCCGAGCTCAATGTAATGCTGATGGATCCTCAGCAGAACATACACGATTGCAGGTATCAGCAGCAGAACTATATATGCGCCGGTCGGTATGTATATTGGACCAAGCGGTATCCGCGGCCCGGCAGTGAACTTCATTACTGCAATCACCACGGACACAATGCCGGTTACGATGGAACCGAACAGGCTGATGCTCGAATATATTCTCCAATGTGGCTGCTTGAGTAACCTCAGACGCTTGCTCATACTAAACTGCGACAGCGTGAATGATATGAATACCCCGACAGCATACAGCGGGATCAGAGACGATGTGTCTGCATGGAAGATCACGATCAACAAAGCTGCAAGAAGACTCAGCATAAGTATTCCGTTTGAAAAAACCAACCTGTCGCCGATGCCGGCAAACTGTCTTGGAGCAACCCTGTCACGTGCCAGGATCGAGCTTAGCCTCGGAAAGTCCTGATATGCCGTGTTTGCAGCCAGTATCAAAATAGCAGCCGTAGCTATCTGGATGGCCAAATAAAACCAGCCCCTGCCGAAAACACCCTGCGCAATCTGTGACACGACAGTCGGATGACCGCTCTCATAAGGAACAGCCTGATATGCTTTTGCCAGAATGCTGATCCCTATAAAAAGAAATCCCAAAATCGTGGCCATAATCACCAGTGTGGCAGCAGCATTTTTGGACTCAGGCGGCTTGAATGCAGGAATGCCATCTGCGACAGCCTCGGTCCCTGTCATAGCCGCACACCCACTTGCAAATGCCCGCATGATCAAAAGATAAAACGCTAGTCCTGTAATGGGACGGGTGACTTCACCAAATGTCTCATGGACAGGATGCGCATGACCGGTAGCCACCTTTATAAGACCCACAATAATCATCGTGCCCACAGTGAGCACAAACGAGTATGTCGGCACAGCAAAAAGCGCTCCTGACTCACGCAAGCCCCTGAGGTTCGCCAGCGCTACAATCGCTACTGCCAGCACTCCGATCAGCACACGATCCTCCGCAAGTTGAGGGTATGCCGACACAATCGCAGCAACACCAGCCGAAATACTTACGGCAACAGTCAAAACATAATCCGTAAGCAGTGAAGCGGCTGCAAACAATCCCGGCGTCAGACCCAGATTCTCCTTGGTCACTATATAGCTGCCGCCACCCTGCGGATACGAGAATATCGTGAGCCTATATGAGATTACGACGATCCATAAAAGGGCAACAATCGCCAGTGTTATCCAGATAACCGCCTGCCAGGCTACGGCGCCGGCTCCCAACAGAGCGAAAGCCAGCAAAATTTCTTCAGTTGCATACGCATTTGATGAAAGCGCATCCGAAGCAAACACCGGCAAAGCTAAAAACTTCGGCAAACGCTCATGTTTTTGCCTGGATGTGGGCAGCGGTCTGCCGAAAAGAAGCCGCCTGATTATGGATAACAAGAATGAATACCTCCAAACTATACTGTCACAGTTTACACGGTATACAGACCCTCGTGCAAGCATGCCGATTATATTGTGACAGCACACAGCATTAACAAAAATAAACACCAGGTTACATAGACCTGGTGAACTTCAATAGTTTAGCACTATGCATTGCAATTGTCACGTGGGCTGTGATCGGATTATTTTTTGTTCAGTGGTCCTGTTCTGCCGATGAGACCATGAAATATTCCCAGCAGCACCGCCAACGTTTTTTGGAACTTATCTCTCTCAAACAGCAGCATCAGAAGAGTCTCTTTGTAGCGGACAGTGACGGCAAAGCGTATCCAGTCCGGGTTTGTATGTCTGTATTCGCGGATAAGGGTCACCAAATTGCGGGTCCTGTAATACCGCCGTATTGCCGGTAGATGGGAAGTGATTAGTCGCCTGCCGCGAAATTCGTGATATCTGGGAGCACCGGATGTGTGGACCATCAACGGACGTCTTGTCATTATGCAGACAAAGTCGAATCGACGTGCTCGTAGACAGTATTCATCGTCCACATGGTCGATAAAAAACTCATCCCTGAAAGGACCGATTTTCTCTGCTGCTGCAATGGATAAGAGGGTGCCGGAGGTTATGACCGTCGGTGCGTCCGCCCAAGGCTCATCATCCTCGCCCTTTTCATCTATAAAAGGCTTCTCTTGGAGCTTATCTATATAATTTGAGCCTATGCATGCAATATTCAGCTTCATGCCGCAGGAGTCATAGACATCGGCAAATGTACCTACAACATCATCATCGAGCAATATCGTGTCCTGGTCCAGCGTCAGAACCCAGTCATAGCCGTGCTCTTTTGCCCAGATCACACCTCGATTCAATGCTGACGCAATACCTATGTTTTTGGGGTTCTGCAGGATATGTGCACCAACATCCGAAACCGCATTCCTGAGCGTCTCTACAGCATCCTCACCAGACGCATTGTCTACGATGACCACAGCATCAATTTGAGACGCCACAGCAAGAAGTCTTTTCGGGAAATTGTTGTCGGGGTGATATGTGACAACAACAGCGCAGATATTTGACTTGTTAGGGGCTGCAACCATGTGTCTGCACCATGCAAAAAGAGGTTGGAAGTCCTCCAACCTCTTGTTTCTCTAAAAACTAAACAGTGCAAGCGTTAGTATGGTTATGAGTATCGACCATCGGATACTCCGTTGCTTTGAATCTTGTTCTGGCCAAAGCCAACCGTTCAAACCAAACTCTTATCCTTAGAAAGGAGGTGATCCAGCCG